>JBCBLB010000071.1:0-21061 GCA_038520555.1 Myxococcota bacterium
ATTCGCACCCAGCACTCGTTTCGCCGGGGCTCCAGGTGGATGTCGCTGGCCCGCTGCTCGAAGGCATACTGCAGGATGAACCAGACCGCCTGGACCACCGGCCGCGCGGTGGGATCGACGTCGGTGACGTCTTCGAGCGCGTGCAGCTGTTCGAGGTTGCCCAGGTCCGGGCCGTCGCGGCGATACTCTGCCTCTGCCGCCTGCATCGACCGGCGGAACCCGTGAAATTCGACGATGATCTGGAGGATCTGGCTCTTGGTCACCATCACCGGATGGATGGTCTTGCCTTTGGCCTGGGCCAGACCGTCCAACACCTCTTCATCCCAGGGAGCGGCCATCGCCAGCACCACCGCCTGCGGCGTCTCCTCGATGGCGAGGATCAGGTGGCGTTCTGCAAAGGGACCGCCGAAGCTGCTGGTGATGGTCTGGTAGTCCAGCTGGAGCGGATCGAGGACCGTGAAGTCCACCGACAGCTCCGAGGCCACGCGCCGGGTGACGGTCTCCTCATCGAGGACGGTCTCTGGTTCATCGGCCCGCCGGAGCCGGAAGCTTGCGATGATCTCGATCTCAGAGACGTCATAGTCGACCCGCCGTCGCCCGGTGAGCCGCCGCAGATCGGCGCGCTTGTCGAGGATGATGTGTCGGGCCTGTTCGGCGCCGCGGTTGAGGACGTCCTGTCGCTGCCCGTCCTGCAACAGCCCGTCGCGCACGAGCAGGTTGAGGAAGGCTCGGAGTCGGTTCGGATCCCACTTCACCCCGGGAGCATATCCCATGTGGCGGTCCCATCGTCCTTCACCACTGCTTTACGCGCATATATTGTGCACAATATATATTCGTATTGTGCACAATGTATATTCCGAAATGACGACAACCCTGCCCTGACGGTCGGCCATCGCAAACCGTGATCGCAAACCGTGAGCGCAACCCGCAGCGCTCTCATCGGCGCATGTCCCATGCGGCGCTTCCGTCATCGCCGATCCGATCTGGCGGTCCCAGCCCTTCTGCGACGGCGTCGGCGTATCCGGGCATCGCGAGCACCACCGCCACGCTGGGCGGCATCGCGATCTTCGCTGGTGGCGGCAGCCCGTCTTTGAACGCCAGCCCAGCCAGCCACCGCCCGGCGTCTGTGTTCATCAGCGTCGGCGGTAGACCCGGTCGGTTCGGCGACATCAGCAGGGGTCGTGTGTGCGCGCGTTGGTCATAGAGCGGTCTTTGGAAGTTGACGCCCGGCCCTGCAGGAGGAACCACCAGCACCGCGCCCTTCGAGAGCCCATCGAGCTGTTCGGCGACGGCGGGGGGGGTGGCGTCGGTCACCGGCAGCGGCAGCGGCAGCGGCGACAGCAGCGCCAGATCGATCGCCACGATCGCGGCGGCGAGGGGGCGCCAGCGAGCGGGCAGGGTCATCGCGCCGCGGGCGGCGAGGACCGCCATCGCGACGCCGCCCAACAACAGGGCCCGACCGTAGTGGTTGAGCAGGCCGCCGAAGGGCAGGTGGCTGGCGAAGAGGGCGAAGGGGTTGGCCAGCCCGGTGGGCTGCCCCATCACCGAGACGTGCGGTCCCACCGCGAGGCCGGCGCAGACCAGCAGGATCCCCCACCATCCCGACCACCCCGCCCGGAGCGCCAGCAGCATCGGGGCGATGCCCAGGTAGCCGGGGTGGATGCGGACCATCGCGCCCGCCGGATCCTGGACACCCGGGGCGATGAGGCTGAGCAGGTCGACGCCGCGCCATGGGTTCAGCCGCCACAGCGGCTCGACCCGGGCCATCACATCGCCGCTTCGGTGGCCGACGCCAGACAGCCGCTCGCCCTGCCCGAGCGCCAGCGGCAGCACCATCGCCCCGGCGATCACCGCGCCCAGGACCAGCCCGGGCCACGCCTCTCGCCGGGACCATCCGCGGAGGATGCCCAGAAACAGCGATGCAAACGCGGCGTACCAGGCGTTGACCAGGCCACACCACGCCAGCAGCCCCAACAGGGCCCCCGCCCACAGCCCGCGGCGCCACTGTGGATCGGCGAGGTAGACGAAGGCGAACGCCGCGATCCCGATGGCGCCGTCCTCCGTCAGTCCGCTGGACAGCGATCCGAGGAGCGCCGGCCACAGCGCCAGGACCAGCCCGCCGGTGAGCGGGTCGCCCCCTTCATGCTGCGCCAGCCGCCGGCCGCCGAGGAACGCCAGCGCGATGGCGGCGAAGATCCAGGCGTTGTAGCCGATGGTGGGCGTCGAGAGCCGGCCGATGATGGCGCTGAAGGCGGTGACCAATGGATCGATGACCGGCCAGGGATCGGCGCCCAGGGCGAGGCGGGTACCCCCGGGCCACGACGGGAGCGCCCGACCATGCCACCACTGCACCCAGGCATGGCCATAGACTTCGCCGCTGGGGCTGCCCAGCAACCCCGGCTGCCACAACAACCGCGCGCCGCACAGGGAGAGCACCGCGCCGAGGACCAACAGATCGATGCGGTCGGGGAGAAAGCGCTTGGGTCGGGGATCAGCCGTGGGCAGCGGATGCTCCTGACGAGAGCGGCGCGATTGCGTCGAGATGAATGCGTCGCGTAACCTGTGTGGGGGCATCGTTCGGTGTGGGAATCACGCTTTGTTGATGATGGGCCCGTATTTTGGCATAGAACGACCGAATTGAGAAATCTGTGCTTCCCCTACCGGGCGGGGTCTGTTCGGGTCAGGTATTCGCGGACGGCGTCTCGGCCCGAGATCGTTCGGTTCTGGTGGGTGGCGTACCGGCCGATCAGCTTGAGGGTGGTCAGCGATGGCAACGCCAACAATGGAGCCAGGCGCTCGGTTTTGGGGCGCCGCGTGATCTCCAGTTCGAGGGTGTGGAGGCGCTTTAGTCCGGCGAGCGGCGAGAAGTCTTCGATCCGATGGGCGTCTTTCAGGCTCAAGAACGTCAACGCGGTGGCCTGCCGGAGCGGCGAGAGGTTGAGAAGCTGGTCCTGTCGCCGGAGTCGGAGCTGTTCGCACTGCTGAAGCGCGCCGGTCAGGGCGAGCAGATGAAGCGCCATCCAGGCGCCGCGGCGGTTGTCGAAGATCTGCCGCTGCTGGCCGATGATGAGGAGTTCTCCGCTGTCCATGATCTCGACGCCCCAGGCGAACGCGTCGAGGGCGTCGGGATCGTTCAGGCTGACCAGCACCTCAAGCCCTTGCAGGGCGACGTCGGGGTCGGGGGAGGCGAGCATCGTCTGGATGGTCTGGAGCATCGGCTGGCGGGCGACCATCGCCTCTGGGGGGTCGTCGAGCAGCCCGTCGGCGCGCATCCGGCTCAGCCACCGCGCTTCTGTTTCGGTGCGGTCGGCCTTCTGGTCGAGGGCGGCGGCGATGGTGTGCTGGTAGAGCCGGACGGCGCCGCGCCACTCCAGGCGGTCGCTGGGCGGAGCCGGCCGCAGCTGCTCGCAGCGGTGTGTCTCCAGCATCGACAGCTTTGGCAGCAAAGCGATCGGTGAGGCGTCGCGAAGCTTTCGGCAGCCCTTGAGGTTGAGCTCCTCGACGTTGGGGGCGTCTTCGAGGGGGTACAGGTCGGTGACTTCCCAACGGCTCTTCAGGCTGATCAGCCGCGCATCGCGGTGTTGCCCGGCGTCTACGAAGAACCCGGCGACGTTGCGGCCCTGATATTGCATCGCCACCTGCGGCGACGGCGCGAGCTTCGTCAGGCTCCGCAGCGCACGCGGGTTGTCAAGGACGGTGTTGGTCAGGGCCAGGCGGTGGAGGTTGGTGAGCCCCGAGAGCGCGGTTGCGTCGATCTGGGCGCACTGTTCGAGGTAGAGCTGCTCCAGCGTGGTGAGCGTCGCGAGCACAGAGAGATCGACGTTCACGCAGCCGTTGAGGTTGAGCCTTCGCAGCTGAGAGAGCGCACGGAGCGGGGAGAGGGAGATCTTCTTTTTCAGGAGGTCGATGCTCAGGGTGCGGAGCTGTGGGGCGCCCTTGAGGAACGCCAGCGAGGCCAGGTCGCGGTTGCGGCTGATATTCAGCGTCTGCAACTGCGGGAACAGGGCGAGCGTTTCGGCGTCAGCGGGGGCGCTGTCCCAGAGCAGCTGCAGCTTTTCGAGGCCGTCCAGCTCGCCGCTCGCGCGGAGCGCGGCGGCGTAGACCCGGAGCCGGTGTGGTGCGCGCACCTTGCCGCGGAGGCCGTTGACGCCGCCGATGGTGATGGGCGCCTTGGGCCGCCGGTCGATGAGGTCGAGGATCGTTCGGGTGACCGGGTCCTGGTCGGGGTGGCCGAGCTGGGCGCAGCCGGTGTCGACGACGCTTCGGCGGAGGTCGCCGAGGCGCTGCCACACCTGCGTCGGGGTCATCGGGCGGCGCCAGAGAACAGCCGCACGGCGCCGGGGAAGCCGATGGCGCCCTCGACCTTGCTGCTGGGGGTGCCCAGCAGGACATCGATGGCGCCGTCGCCGGTGACGTCCTGTTCGCCGATGGCGGTCATCACACGGTCCGAGAGCAGCCCCTGCATCGGCAGGAGCAGATCTGCGTCGCTGAGGTCCACCACGCCGCTCACGGCTGAGGTGAAGCCATACGCCCGGCCGTAGGACGCGTCGGGGTTGCGCTCACCGGTGACCACAAGGATGAAGTCGTCCGACCGATCCTGCTCCAGGTCGCCCGCGGCGGCGACGACCATTCGCGGATCCCGGGACAGGGCGGGTCCCAGCAACCGCGCGACGGCGTCGGCGTCTCCGCGGGCGTCGTCGAAAGGCCCGGGGAACCACAGCACATCATCCTGGAACAGGCCAGACGCGTTGATGCCCGCCTTCAGGGCGATGAGGTCGGGATAACCGTCCCCGTTCGTGTCCCCGATCGGCTGAATCGTGATGTAGTCCCCCGCGATCTGGGCGGTGGGGTCGTTCACAGGCAGGGGATCGGTGTAGATCGCCGTGATCGCGGGAGCGTTATCCATGGCCAACCCCTCGACGAGGAAGTCGTCGACGCCGTCTCCGTCCAGGTCGTCGAGCCGGACCGCCCTGCGGGCGACGAGCCGTGCATACGAACCGAGGAACGGGCTGGATTGTTCGATGAGGCGGAACTCGCCGTTGACGATGTCGCCCTCATAAGCGTCGAACGCGCTCCGGGACCGATCGATGCTGAAGATCTCATCGAAACCGTCATCGTCGGTGTCACCGACGATGAAGTGGACGCTGCGGTTGCCGGTGACCTGTGCGGCGGCGTCAGACAGATCGATGTCATCCATAAACGGGCCCAACAGGATGGACATCCCCTCAGCAGGATCCAGTCCGATGAGCAGGTCATCCTGGCCGTCACCGTTGAAGTCTGTCTCGGCCCCGATGGCGAATTCGCTGAGCCGCTCATCCTCACTGAAGACGATCTGATCGGGGAAGTCTGTGAGCTGCGCGGGCAGGCGGAGCGGTCCGTACAGGACATGCAGCGCGGCGATGGAGCCGGCGAGCACATCCGGGGCCCCGTCGCCGTTGAGATCGCCGGCATGGACCAGGAGACCGCCGAAGGCGTTTCCGTTGTCGGCGACAGCGCTCGCCTGGAGGATCGACACGTCCGGGCGGCAGCCCGCCTCGTCGGAGAAGGTGTCGCAGTCGTTGTCCACACCATCGAAGCAGACCTCGATGGCGCCGGGATAGGCGAGCGGATCGGTGTCGTCGCAGTCGCCGCTCAGATCGGACAGGCCGGGCTCGGTGGTCCCCGGGCAGCGGGGGCGGACCTGCTCCCGATCACCGAAGCCGTCCGCATCGTCATCGACGTAGTAGTCGATCAGAAGCGCTTCATCGCGCGCTCCGTCGCAGTCGTTGTCCTTCCGATCGCAGATCTCGGGCGCGGCGGGGCTGACCTGATCGTCCAGATCATCGCAGTCGCCAGGGACCTGGACGTAGTTGTCGAACTGCTCGCAGGAGACGAACGACTGATCGCCGCCGTAGCCGTCGTCGTCGTTGTCGATGTACCAGACCTTGTTGAAGTCCTCGTCGATCAGGCCGTCGCAGTCGTTGTCGATCCCATCGCAGATCTCATCGTTGTTGGGGAACGCCGCGGGCTCGTCGTCGTCACAGTCCTCATCGTCAGCGAACAGGTCGTTGTCCCGATCGTTGACTTCCGGCCGGGGAGGGGTCGCACAGTCCAGGTTGAAGCGGACACACCAGTCCACCGAACATCCGATTAAGAGTATGATCCAGATCCCCATCCCCATCCACCGCTCCGAACGATGTTGAATTCTACGGGGCCGTGACCAGATCGCCACGCCCTTTTTTCAGCCACAGCGTCATGGGGTGAAGCGGGCTAAAGAACTGCCAGGCCAGCGAGGACCAGATGTCTGAACAACTGTGTGTGCGCGAGCCCCGCCGTGAGGGGATGGTATTTGACCCGGCGACCGAAGAGGAGCTGGCGCGCCTGGCGAAGGCGATCGCCCATCCCGCCCGGGTGCGGATCTTGCGCTTTCTTCAAGAGCAGACCTCCTGCTTCGCCGGTGACATCGTGGACGCCTTGCCCCTCGCCGCCTCAACGGTCAGCCAGCACCTCAAGCAGCTGAAGACCGTTGGCCTGATCCTGGGTGAGATCGATGGGCCCCGGCGCTGCTATTGTGTGAATGAAAAAGAACTTTCAAGGCTGAAAGTGCTCATCGGTGCATTATGAGCCGACGTTCTGCGTTTCGTCTGTTGACGAAATGAGATGACTGAAATGATATGACTGGGGAGCACTTTTCATCTGAAGGCTCCAATGCTGACCTTCCTCTGGCTCGCCTGCGCCCGCCCCCAAGTCCCGGAAAATGCGATGTCATCGGATCCGTTGCATGAACACCTCGCTGAATGGGCCGCCGACGGTCGCCCGGAAACCATCGATGATCTGCGCGCAGACGCGTTTCAGTCCCTGGCCGACTGGATCGTGGAGCAGGCCGACGCTCCCATGATCTTCGTCTGTACACACAACTCGCGGCGTAGCCACATGTCGCAGCTGTGGGCACAGGCCGCCGCCGATCACTTCCGCCTCGAACATGTGCGGACCTTCTCCGGGGGCACCGAAGCCACGGCGTTCAACCCGCGCGCGGTCAACGCGTTGACCGCGCATGGCTTCCAGATCGCGCCCTCCGGCGACGTCATTGGTGATGCCAACGTGGTCTATGACGTCACCATCGGCGATCGCGCCGAACCGGTGCGCGCCTTCTCCAAAACCTTCGGCGATGACTTCAACCCCCAGGATGGATTCGCCGCGGTGATGACCTGCTCCGCCGCTGATGCGGCCTGCCCCTTTGTTCCCGGGGCGGACATCCGGGCGGCGATCCCCTACCTCGATCCCAAGACCAGCGATGGGACGCCCGAAGAAGCGTCGACCTATCTGGCAAAGAGCGAAGAGATCGGCCGCGAGATGGTCTATCTGATGAAGCTCGCCGCGGAGCAGAAGGCCACCGCCGACCGCTGAACGTTACCCTCCTTTCAGGAGGAACGACGTGATGGGTCGCAAACGCAAGAACAAGGGCTTTCAGTGGATCCGCGACGATCAGCCGGACGCGGACGCGCAGCGCGCGCAGGTGGTCCCCGAGAAGAGCCGCACCCAGCTCCGCGATGAAGCCCGCGCCCTGGACGACTTCGGCGAGACGCTGTTGGGCCTCGCGCCGGCGCGGTTCGCGCGCTTGCCGGTCTCCGACGATCTGCGCGCCGCGATAGAGGCGGCCCGTGCGATGACCAGCCATGAGGCCCGCCGCCGCCAGATCCAGCTGATCGGGCGGCTTCTGCGGGACGAAGATGTGGACGAGATCCGCAACACGATCGAAGACACCGGCGCCGCAGCACGCGACCGGCGCGCTGCGCGGTGGACGACTCGGATCCTCGCAGACGGAGACGCGGCCATTGACGCCTATCTTCAGGCCAACCCCGCCGCCCTCCGTCAGCGGCTCCGCCAGCTCTGGCGCGCCGCCGATCGCGATCCAAAGAAGTCCGGTGACCTCACCAGCTATGTCCGGAAGATGATCGCGCTGGAAGACGACTCCGCCTGAATCGATCCCCTGCGCCTGGCGGAACGATCGAGACCAGCGCTTCGCTCGGGGGCTGGCGCGCGTGCAGACGCCGCATCACGGCGTCTGCTATCACCGGTCTACCAGGAGGAATGATCCATGAAGACGTTGCAGGGGAAGGTCGCGGTCATCACTGGCGCAGCCAGCGGAATCGGGGCGGCGCTCAGCGCGGCGTTGGCCCAGAGAGGCTGCCGGTTGGCGCTGGTCGACATCCAGGCCGAGCGGTTGGCGGACACGGCGAAGACCGCTCGTGGGCTCGGGGCGACGGTCTCTACCCATGTCATCGACGTCTCCAATCGCGCGGCGATGGCCACGCTGCCAGAGGCGGTCATTGAGGCGCACGGTGCCGCCCATCTGATCGTCAACAACGCTGGCGTCACCGTGATTGAGAAGATGATCGACCACTCGCTGGAGGACTGGGACTGGATCCTGGGCATCAACCTGTACGGCGTCATCTATGGTTGCCACTTCTTTTTGCCGCGGCTGCTGGAAGCAGGCGAGGGACACATCGTCAACATCTCCAGCGTATTCGGCATCGCTGGCGTCCCAACCCAGTCCTCGTACTGCGCGACCAAGTTCGCCGTCCGGGGACTGTCCGAGTCGCTGTGGGAAGAGCTGGATGGCACCGGCGTCTCCGTGACCGTCGTTCACCCGGGCGGGATCAACACCGACATCGTCGTGGGGTCTCGGACACGGAACACGAGCCGTCAAGAGACCCTGGCCGGGTTGTTCCGGACGCGAGGCCGATCCGCATCAGCCGCCGCCGACATGATCGTTCGTGCCGTGGAGCGCGATCAAAAACGGGTCCTGATCGGACCCGAGGCGTACGTCATCGATGGGTTGCGGCGGCTGATGCCGGCATGGGGCAACCGGCTGATCACACAGGGCGCGATCGGCTGGCTGGTCGGACGCGACTGATCAGCGGACGATGGCTTCGACCATGGTGGCGCGGGTGTGGCGCCGCTTCTTCTCGATGCACCAGGGGTCCAGGCCCGCCGCCTTGATGTCCTTGCGGATCCGGTGGACGAGGACATGGAGGTGGCTCTTGATCTGCTTCTGCCAGTTGCGGCCCCAGACCCCACAGGCGACCTCTTCGTCCGGGGTCCAGCCGCGCTCCTTGTCCGCCTCGCCCGCGTCGGTGTTGAGACGCTTCGCCAGCAGGTAGAGCACCGAGACGCGGTTGTTGGATCGGATTCGGCAGACGGTCCCCGAGTCGAGATCCTCGATGATGGCCTCGGGACCGGTGGTGGACTGCATGTCGACGGTCAGGCGGTAGTTGTGGAATCCCTTCCGCTTCGCGGGCGCCCGGGCGGTGCCGGATCGCAGCTTCAGCTGGAAGTCTTCGCCCAGGCGAACCTGCTCGGCCTCATCGACGCGCGCCGGGTTGACGATGCGCTTGTTGTCCATGTAGACGCCCTGATCGCTGTTGAGGTCCTTGATCCACAGCCGGCCGTCTTCGTTCCACAACAACGCGTGGGTCCACGCCGAGCCCTCGATGACCATGTCGTTGCCTGGCGCCCGGCCGATGGTCACCGGGCGGCCGTTGACCGTTTGAGTGTGCAGGACTTCTCCGTCTGCACCACACACCTGTACCTGGATCTGAGAGGCCATGTTGCTTCCCCACTCTCTGCGTTTCATTGGAGGCGATCGAACCCGATGATTCCTCAGTCGGGCGCGCCTCCGATGTCTGTTTGACGACGCGTGACTCGATCACAAATACGGAACGGAACGCAAATCGGTTGAGGGGGACCGGAAAGGTTTTGGCTAAAGCGCGCCCGCGGCTCGCCGAATGCACGCCGTTCACAATTCTTAACGGTTGCACCGCAAACCTTTGGACCGATTCCGTCGCATCGCAACAAAAGGCGCATACAATCCGGTTGAGTCGAGGGAGATGGCTCCGACTCAACCACGACCCCCACCTGGGAGCGAGAGATGTCCTTCTTCAAAAACGCCCTGATCGCCGCTGGATTCATGACCCTTGGCGCCGTGAGCACCGTCGGCCTTCAAGCCGCCGCCCGGGGCCCACACGGCTTCGGCCATCCCGGCCGCGCCCAGCTGCAGCGGCTGATCGCGGACCTCGACCTGAGCGAAGACCAACAGGCTCAGGTCGATGAACTCAAACAGATGATGCGCGATCATCACCTCTCGAAGCACGACGACCGGATGGCCCGACACGATGACATGGTCTCTATGCTGCAACAGGAGAACCTCGATCGGGACGCGGTTCATGCAGAGATCGACGCCCGCGCCGCCGATAAGCTGGACTTTGCCCACATGATGGCCGACGAGATGATGGACCTGCACAGCACGATGACCCCCGCACAGAAGGCGACGCTTGCGGAGAAGGCCGACACCTTCCATGAGCGGATGCAAGAACGGATGCAGGAGCGGATGGAGCGCCGCGGCGAATTCTGAACCGAAGACACATGTGTCTTCGTAGAATCAACAACGCCCGGCTACACTGAGCGATGATGCAGACTGTCCTTGTGATCGATGACGATCCGAAGCTTTCCGGGTTGCTGGCCGAATACCTCAGCGCGCGGGGCTTCGGCGTCGCACAGGCGCCGGACGGACCCGCCGGCCTCGCGCGCCTCCGTGCCGGCGACGTCGATCTCATCATCCTCGACGTGATGATGCCTGGTATGGACGGCCTGGAGGTCCTCACCGAGATCCGGCGGGACAGCCGGCTGCCGGTCATCATGCTCACCGCGCGTGGCGAAGAGACCGATCGCATCGTCGGTCTGGAGATGGGCGCCGATGATTATCTGGCCAAGCCCTTCAACCCGCGTGAGCTGCTCGCCCGGATCAAGGCGGTGCTGCGGCGCAGCGAGCCGGCCCCCGATGCGGCCGCTGTGGTTCTGACCGCCGCCGGGGTGCGGTTGGATCCGGCTCGGCGGGAAGTGACGGTGGATGGGGCGCCGGTCGACCTGACGACGACGGAGTTCGATATCCTGCGCGCCCTGATCAGTGCAGCAGGACGGGTGATCCCCCGCGAGCGGCTGATGGAGCAGGCCCGGGGCCAGGAGTGGGCATCCTATGAGCGCGCCGTCGACGTTCACATCAGCCACCTGCGCAAGAAGCTGGGCGACGACCCGCGGCAACCGACACGGATCAAGACCGTGCGCGGCGTCGGCTACCTCGTGCCTCGCGACGCCGGATGAGGCTCCGCGGCCGCGTGCTGGCCGCCCTGATCGGGCTGCTGATGCTCACCATGTTCGGGGCGTTCCTGATCGTGCGCGGGGTGGTCCTCGCCCCGCTGATCGGAAACCTCAACCGAGAACGAACCTCGGTCGCCCTGTTCATCTCGGAACAGATCGAACGGGCAGATGACCTGGAAGCGCGGGCCGCGTCGCTCAGCGAAGAGACCGGTGTGGTCATTGAGATCCGAACCCGCCCGCTGCCGCCGCGGCCGATGGCTCGTGCCCGGATTGTGCAGCGAAAAGGAAGAAACATCTATGTGTTTCGGGGCCAGAATACGCCGATCGTCGTCCCGCTGGAGCGGCGCGATCAGCCGCCGGTCTGGCTGGTGATGCGGTTCCCCGTCGACCTCGACGCGCCGCCGCGGCGGGTCGGGCTGGGTATGCTGGTGCTCTTGCTCGCCGCGATCCTGACGGCCTGGGGGATCTCGCGGTGGGTGCTGCGTCCGCTGGAGATGGCCAGCCAGGGGATGCGCCGGGTCGCATCCGGCGATCTGGACCATCGCCTTCCAGAGAGCAGCGATGTCGCCGGACAGATCGGAGAGACCTTCAACCAGATGGCCGATCAGGTCCAAAGCCTCGTCGAGGGGCAGCGGAACCTGATGGCGGCGGTCAGCCATGAGCTGCGGACGCCGCTGGCGCGAATGCGCCTCCAGATCGCGCTTATCCGTGACATCACCGACGACGCAGGGCGGCTCGATGCGCTGGAGGCAGACGTCGCAGAGATCGATGCCCTCGTCGAGGAGCTGCTGGAGTCCGCGCGTCTGGAGCGCGGGTTCATCGCCTTGTCGCTGGGCGAGGTGCGGCTGTTCGACCTGTTCGCAGAGGCGCTCGGCGGGGTCGATCTGGGCGATCGGGACATCTCGCTCCAGGTCCCCGACGATCTCGCCGTGATGGCGGATCGACGGCGGTTGCTGCGGGCGGTGAGCAACCTCCTCTCCAACATCGCTCGGTATACCCCGGCGGACACATCGGTCGAGCTGTCTGCGCGGCGCGTCGAGGAGCAGGTGGTGGTGGTGGTCGCCGATGACGGCCCCGGCGTGAGGGAGGCGGATCTGGCCAGACTGTTTGATCCGTTCTTCCGCGCCGAGGGCAGCCGCAGCAAGGCGACCGGTGGGTTGGGGTTGGGGCTGATGCTGGTCCGTCAGATCGTCGAGGCGCACAATGGGGGGATCGTGGCGCAGGCCAACGGCGAGAAGGGGCTGCGGGTGGTGCTGACGCTTCCCACCCAGCCTACTGCGGATGGTTCGCCAGCCAGCGCGTGAACTCGTTGAGGCATCGCTGCAGGGCGGGAGAACGAATGAGCTGTCGGGCCTGATCGGGGCCGACCCATTGACGCTGGCGGTGGCCGTGCTCCAACCATTCGTCATCGGAGAGCATCCGTTTGACCTGCATCGCATAGAGATCGACCACACAGCGCACGCCCCAGGGTTTGGCGTAGGTGTAGGTCGTCAGCGGACCATCGGAGGTGATCTGTCCGATCGCCCCCGCTTCTTCATGCGCTTCCTGGAGGGCGGAGGCGAGCGGCGTGAGATAGGGCTCCACCATGCCCTTGGGGAACTGCCATTGCCCGGTCCGGGTGGACGTGATGAGCAGGAGCTGGATCTGATTGTCGGCGTATCGATACGGAATTACACCGGCCTGTTGAAGAGGGATAGACATCAGCTACAACATAGCTGCTCAAAAGGTGGGGGAATGAAGATGAGAGTGATTCTGATGACTGCGCTGGCGCTTCTGGTTGCCTGTGATGGCGACGACAAAGACACGAGCAGCACAGGCGGTGACTCGGGCAGCTCGGGCAACGGCGAGACGACCCGGACCGAGGACATCCTGGCGCTGACTGGCGACGCGTCGTCGGGCGCTCCGGTGTACACGACGAACTGTCAGGGCTGCCATGCAGAAGATGGCTCGGGCACCGTCGGGCCTGCGCTGTCGGGCGCAGACGGCAAGGTCAACACCCTGACCGACGAACAGATCGTCGACGCCATCTTGAACGGTGTCGGGACGATGCCGGCGTATGAGTTCTTGAGCGATCAGGAGGCGGCGGACCTGCTGGCGTATCTGAAGGATGCGTTCAGCGCCTGAGCCGCGCGACGAACAGCGGCGGCCCCAGGGCCTGGGCCAGCTGCGGAATCAGACGGGTATGGTCGACGTAGAGTTCGGCCGTGTCGGCGTATTGGGTGAGCTGCCGGGTGGAGAACCCCAGGTGCTTGTGGCCCATGGTGCGCTGAAATTCGACGCGGTCATGGGCGACCAGGTCCAGGATCAGGATCTGGCCGTCGGGGCGGAGGATGCGTCGGGCTTCGGTGAGGGCCGCGGGCACGTCCCGGATGTGATGGAGCACGAGCATCAACAGGGCGATGTCGGCGACCTGATCATCGAGCGGCAAATCTTCGAGGCCGCTCTGGTAGAGCGTGACGTTGTTGGCGTCGGCGAGGCGGCTGCGGGCGAGGCTGAGCATGGCGGCTTCCCGGTCGACGCCGATGACCTGCTGAACGTTCGGGGCGAGGGCTTCGAGGGTCTGCCCGGTGCCACAGCCCAGATCAGCGACGACCAGATCGGGCGGGAGCATCGAGAGCAGGAAGGGTTGCAGGAAGGCATCGCCGAACAAATCACGTCGGAGGGCGTCCCACCGGCCGGCCATCCGCTCGAAGAAGCCGGTGGAGTCTTCGCGCATGGCGATGACGGCGTGTAGCCGGCGCAGATCGTCGTCATACTGTTCGGCGAGGTCTTCACGAACGAGCTGCCACAGGCGGAGCGCGTGGGGGGCGAGGGCGGACGGTTGCAGCTGAAGGAGGTTGGCCGGGCCCAGGCTTCGGCGTTGTAGCCAGCCGTCTTCGTGGAGGGTCTTGATGTGTCGGCTGACGGTGGACTGGGGGAGGGCCAGGATCCGGGCGATTTCGCCGACGGTGAGTTCGTGGTGTTCGAGGACGTGGAGCATCCGGACCCGGGTGGGCTCAGAGAGGGCGCTGAGGTGGGCGTAGATGGTCAAGACCTTTACTCCGGGTGGCGTTTATCCGTTTATGCAGATAGACGGATAAACGTTGAACCCAGTAACACTTTCGAGGTGCATATGAGCGTCGAAAATCTTCCTGACTCCTTCATGGACACCACCCTCCCGCTGTTCGCGGGGCTGCCACATCGGGTGGCCGATCTCAGCCCGGACTCGGTGCGCTTCGGGCGCAAAGAGATGGAGCTGGCGCTGGTCGAGATGCCCGGGCTCGGATCGCTTCGGACAGAGCTCGGTGGTGAGCAGCCCCTGAAGGGCGCACGCATCATGGGCTCGCTTCATATGACCATTCAGACCGGCGTTCTGATCGAGACGCTGACGGATCTGGGTGCGGACGTCCGCTGGGTCAGCTGCAACATCTTCTCGACCCAGGATCACGCCGCCGCGGCGACGGTCGCGGGCCCGAAGGGCGCCGCAGAAGACCCGCAGGGGGTGCCGGTCTATGCGTGGAAGGGCGAGACCCTGGCGGAGTACTGGTGGTGCACCCTGCAGGCGCTGGTCTGGCCCGATGGTCAGGGCCCGAACCTGATCCTCGACGACGGCGGTGACGCGACCCTGCTGATTCACCTGGGCGTTCAGTACGAGCGTGAGGGGACCATCCCCGCGCCTGAGACCGCTGAGTCGGATGAGTTCAAGGTCGTCCTGACCCTCCTCCACGATGTGCGGGCTCAGAAGGGTGACACCTTCTGGCATGAACTGTCCAGGGACATTCGCGGCGTCTCCGAAGAGACCACGACCGGTGTGTTGCGCCTGTATGACCGCATCAAGGACAACTCGCTGCTGTTCCCGGCGATCAACGTCAACGACTCGGTCACCAAGAGCAAGTTCGACAACGTCTATGGCTGCCGACACAGCCTGGTCGACGCGATCATGCGCGCCACGGATGTCCTCATCAGCGGCAAGAAGGCCCTCATCTGCGGCTTCGGCGACGTGGGCAAGGGCTCCGCGGACTCGCTGCGCGGCCAGTACGCGCGGGTCGCGATCTCTGAGATCGACCCGATCTGCGCCCTGCAGGCGTGCATGATGGGCTATGATGTGGTCACCCTCGAAGATGTCGTCGCCAGCTATGACATCTTCTGCACAGCGACCGGCAACAAGGGCATCATCACTGCTGCCCATATGATGCAGATGCGCCACAACGCCATCGTCTGCAACATCGGCCACTTCGACAATGAGATCGATATGGCCGGTCTGGAGCGCATGGTCCGTGAGGGGACCGTCACCAAGACCGAGATCAAGCCCCAGGTCCACGAGTGGCACTTCCACAACACCACCCATGGCCCCAACGGCGGCGGCCACTCGGTCATCATTCTGGCGGAAGGCCGTCTGGTCAACCTCGGCTGTGCGACCGGTCACCCCAGCCTGGTCATGTCGGCGAGCTTCACCAACCAGACCATCGCCCAGATCGAGCTGCATAAGAACGCAGAGAAGTACGGCGTCAACCGGGTCAATGACATGGGTGCGGCCACCCCCAAGTGCATCACCCTGCCCAAGCACCTCGATGAGAAGGTGGCGCGTCTGCATCTGGAGCGCTTCGGCGCCAAGCTGACCGAGCTCAGCGAGGAGCAGGCAAGCTACATCGGCGTCTCGGTCGCCGGGCCGTATAAGCCAGAGCACTACCGCTACTGATCGGCGTCATCGTCGCGCGCTGCCCCGGCCATCTGGCCGGGGTTTTTTCGTTGAATCCCACTGTCAATCCGGGCTATGGCATCCACATCTTTCAGGAGAATGTGATGCAGACCTTGAGCGCAGCGGCTCGCCGCGGGCTGGTGACCGAGATCCCGGACTGGTCCATGGTGGATGGGCGGGACGCGATCACCCGAACCTTCCAGTTCAACAATTTCAACCAGGCGTTCGGGTTTATGACCCGATCGGCCATGCTGGCCGAGAAGATGGATCACCACCCGGAGTGGTTCAACGTCTACAACAAGGTTGAGGTGACGCTGTCGACGCACGACGCCGGTGGCCTGACTGAGCGGGATCTGCGACTGGCGAAGGCGATGGATGCGTTCGCCCGTCAGATCATCGGGGCGTGAGCCGACGGCGCTGATCGCGGTTACCTCTATGCGGTGCGCCGCGACCCCTCAACACACCCCGATCACCACGACCGATTCGACGGCGTTGAGGGTGTGCGTCATTGATTGAGCTGGTTGAACGTGGCGGAGCGATGAGCGGGCTGGCCCTGCTGACCATCGCGCTGGTCTGGTCTGGGTCGGTATTCCGGCTCATGGTCGCTGAGCGAGACTATCGGGCGGCGTCTGCCGGGGGCTGGCTGATGATGGGCGGTGTGGCCCTGATCACCCTGGCGACGGCCACCCTGGTGCCGCCCCATACCTCGGTGTTGATGACGGTCTATGCCGGGCTCGGGCCGCCCCTGCTCGCCGTGCTGGGTATGGGCGGGCTGGTGTTGTTGGACGGAGTGGCTGCGGCGCGCAACCGCTCGACGCCGCTGCGGATGCCCGTTGTTCGGTGGGGGGGGATGGCGCTCATCCTGTCCGGGCTCGGCCTGCTGATGGAGCTCCGCTCGGCGCTGACGGTACATATGGAGATGCCGATGCGCGCGTCGCCGGAAGAACTCGTCGCCGGCGTCGAGCGGTGGTACGCTCTGGCGAGGGGCGCAGGTGGTGTGGCCGGGTTGTTGGGCCTGGGCTTATGGCTGGACGGGCACACTGCGCCCTGGCTCTCTGATGATGAGGATCGTGGATGACCGACTATCAATCCTATCAATCCCTGGCGCTCTCTCGCAACGGCGCCATCGGCGCCCTGACCCTCACCGGACCCGGACGCGGCAACGCCATGGGGCCCGCGACCTGGGACGAGCTGGCCCCCGCCTTCGCGGAGCTGGATGATGACCCGGACGTCCGCGCCGTCGTCGTCCGGGGCGCCGGCGACCACTTCTCGTATGGTCTTGACCTGATGGCCATGACCGGGGTGCTGAGTGACTACGTCATGGGCCCCAAGATGGCCCATGAGCGCGAAGGACTGCTCAAGCTCATCGAGAAGATGCAGGACGCGATCTCCGCCGCTGAGCGGTGCAGCAAGCCGGTCATCGCCGCCATCCACGGGTGGTGTATCGGCGGCGGCCTCGACCTCGCCGCGGCGTGCGACGTGCGCATCTGCTCCCAGCAGGCCCGGTTCTCCCTGCGTGAGGTCAAGATCGCCATCGTCGCCGATCTCGGCAGCCTCCAGCGGTTGCCGGCGATCATCGGGGAAGGGAACACCCGACAGCTCGCCTTCACCGGAGAAGACATCGACGCCGATCAGGCCCTCCAGATGCGGCTGGTCAACACGGTGTATCCGGACGCAGACGCTCTGTTCGCCGCCGCCGACGCCCTCGCCGCACGGATCGCAGAGAACTCGCCCATCACCGTCCGGGGCGCCAAGCGGGCGCTCAACTACAGCCGCGACCGCTCCGTTCAGGAAGGACTCGACCATGTCGCGGCATGGAACACCGCCTTCCTCCAGTCGACCGACCTCGCAGAGGCCTTCGCCGCCTTCATGGAGCGGCGCACGCCCAGGTTCTGAACGCACCGCCGGCAGATCGGTTTTTCCCCTCCGTGACCGTTGGTGACAAATGCAGACGGCGATCGTGCGTCTGTGTGGGTGACTGACCCCACAGGCAAGGAGAGGGCACGATGGCAAAAATTCAGATCCGGTCGACGTTCATGGGGATGCTGCTGGGCGCGCTGGCGACGGTGGGCATCGCCTCTGCGGGTGGCGGCTCTGTGATCTATGCCGATCGCCTGGTCAACGACGCACGCGTCGAGCTGTCGGAGATCCGCGCGCTCCTGCCGGCCGCCGCCCATGACCAGCGGGCCCGCAGGGAAGTCCGGCAGCGGCTCAACACCCTCGATGGGATGCTCTACGAAGTCGATATCACGCTGGATACAGTCGCGGCCGGCCCCCAGCGCCCCGGACCCAACCGCCCGGGGCGGGGCCCTGCAGGGATGATCCTCAACCATGGTGAGCTGAACCAGATCCGCGTCGCCATCAACAATGAAGCCTTCGCAGATGACAAAATGGCGGTGCTCCTGGCCGCGACCGCCGGCCGGCCCATGACCACCGCGCAAGCCCGATCGCTGGTCAACCTGTTCACCTTCGATGACGACAAGGTCGAGGCTGCCGTCATCCTCTATCCACAGGTCGTCGACCCCGAGCAGTGGTTCACCATGTACAGCGCCCTGACCTTCCGATCCAGCAAGGACACCCTCAGAGCCCAGACCCGATAAATCCAGACCCGATAAATCCAGACCCGCTAAAACATCACGACGTACGCCACGGCCGCGGCGGCGACGAGCAGTCCGCTGGTGATCAGGAACGCGCCCCCCGCGATCAACACCGGCAGAAGCCACGCGGCCCGCGGCTTCTGTTTTGATGACGGGATGCCCCGCCGCTGGAGCGTCTGGGTGGAGATCAGCGGCTGGCCGTTGATGAAGCTGGTCAGCGTGCCCTGAAGGGTGTCGATGTTCGGGAAGCGTTCGTCCGGCTCCTTGGCCAGACACCGCCGAACCGTCGCCTCCAGGTTCGGATCCAGGCTGATGTCGGGGTTGCGTTCTTGGAACGGCGGTACATCATCGCCCAGGTGGGCGAACAGGATCTCGCGGAACGATGTCCCCTCGAACGGGTATCGGCCGGTGAGGCTGCAATACAGCAGCACCCCCACCGCATAGATGTCCACCCGCGGATCGAGCTTCATCCCCCGCGCCTGCTCCGGCGCCATAAAGTGGGGCGAGCCCATGATCGTGCCCGTCAGCGTCAGGTCCGAGTTGTCCATCATCATCTTGGCGATGCCGAAGTCGAGAACTTTGACCTGCTCTTTGCCATCGTGGCCGCGGCGGACCATCAGGTTGGAGTGCTTGATGTCGCGGTGGATGACGCCCCGGTTGTGGGCGTAGCTGAGGGCGCTACACACCTGAGAGATCAGCGTCAGCGCCCGCGTCGGCTCCAGCGGCTTGCCTCGGTGCAGGTCGTTGAACCGCACCCCCTGGACGTACTCCATCGCGATGTAGAATGAACCGATCCCGATCTGGCCGTAGTCATAGATCACCACGATGTTGGGATGGTCCAGGGTCGCCAGGGTCTTTGCTTCGCGCAAGAACCGTTGTTGGAACGTTCGCTTTTCTGCTTCTGGTGCGTCCGGAGTGGCGTGGAGGATCTTCAAGGCCACCCGCCGATCCAGCGGCTCCTGGCGCGCCAGATACACCGCCGCCTGACCCCCCTGGGCGATCAGACGCTCGACGCGGTAGCGCCCCTCGATCAGGGCGCCGGACTGAAGCTCGTCGATATTCACCCACACCTCATCGTGTTCCCACTATAGGACACACCACAGATTGACAGCCACGCTGAAAGAGAGACGATACACCGCTTCCATGGAATCTCTCATTGTCTTCGACCTGGACGGGACCATCTCGGACAGCCGGGACGCGATCCTGGCGACGTTTCGCCATGTCGCCCGCGACAACGGCCTGCCAACCCCAGACGCAGACGCTGTCGTTTCGATGATCGGGTTGTCGTTGGAGACCATGTTTCCGCGCCTCTACCCCAACGTTTCCGATCCTGGACAGCTCGCCGCTGATTATCGCGCCCGATACCGGGTCCATGATGCGGAACACACCCGATTGTTCGATGGGGCGGTGGAGACGCTTGATCGACTCCGGGCCCGTGGGCTGCGCCTCGCCATCGCCACCAGCAAGCGCCAGGACGGCGCCCGCCACACCGTCGGTCGCCTGGGGATCGCCGATCGGTTTGACCTCGTCGCCGGCGATGTGCCCGAGCGCCCGGGCAAGCCTCACCCGGCCATGCTCCAGTTCGTCCTCTCCGAGCTGGGCGTCACTCCCGAAGCGGCGGTGATGATCGGGGACACCTCCTATGACCTTGAGATGGCCCGTCGCGCCGGGGTTCGGCCCGTCGGTGTCGCCTGGGGAGCCCATGGAGCCGAGCGGCTCTCTGAACGTGCGCCGGTCGCGACCGACTGGGCGGACCTGACGGCGCATCTCATCGGCGAACGCTGACGATCACGGTGGGGTCTGGAAGACGAGCTGGCGGGCTTCGTTCAAGGTGTAGACGCCGAGCCGTTGTCCGCTGAGGGTGGGCGTGAGTCGCTCGACCATCTCGGCAAACAGCGCCCGCGCGCTGTTGTCGAGCGAACGATGTAGCAACGCCAACGCATCGATGATGACGTCGGGTTGGCGGACGTGCGTCATCAACTCATCGAGGAATTGGGAAGGGTCTCCCGATTCATCTGCGGCATGGGCGATGCATCGGGCGTGGAGGGCACCCGCCGTGAGGCCCGCCCGCTCGAACGCCCACGCGGCTTGTCGTGCGACGAGGCTGGCGTTGTCCGACTTGCCTCGGAAGCTGATCATTGCCTCGGTGTGGAGCAGCAGGGCCGCCTGGAACGGCCACCGGAGCCGGGTCGCGGCCTCGATCACTTCCACGTTGGCTTCATCGACGCCGTTGCGATTGTCGACGTTTCGCAGCACCCACCACGCGCGCGCCTCGAACCGAGGCATCCGATGTGTCGTGGACAAGTCTCGCGCGCGTTCGCCGAGGGTACGTGCCAGGGACAAATCGTCGAGTTGCAGCGCTGCGCTCGCCGCGTTCAAGAGGCTCGATGTGGTGAGGTCCGCGGCCTCACGAAGGCGCGCCGCCGCCTGATGGTGACGCACTGCGGTCTGCCAGTCCCCCCGCCGCGCGGCGAGCAACCCCTCCCAACCCAGCACTTTGCCCCGCGCGTCGTCGTCACCGTGTGTCTCGGCCCAGCTGCGTGCCTGCTCGACGACTATGCGCTGCTCATCGCCCGTTGTGGCAAGAAACGCCGCCTGGAGGACGTCGCGCCGCCGCCCGAACCCTGGACGTCGATGCCAGAATTTCAGG
>JBCBLB010000013.1:0-35398 GCA_038520555.1 Myxococcota bacterium
CGACCTGCGCCGCCGGTTCTATGAAGAGAACGGCTATGCCCAGAGCGTCGACCGAAGCGGCCGGTCCATCTGGCTGTCGCCCGCCGAGCAGGAGCTGCGCGAGAGCGGCCGCAAGAAGCGGCGGAAGAAGCGCAGCTCCTGCTCGGCGGGCGACAGCCAGATGGACCGGCCGCTTCGGTCGACGCTCTGGGCATAGCCGTTCTCTTCATAGAACCGGCGGCGCAGGTCGTTCCGGAGCGCGGAGAGTTCCTCTTCACGGATCAACTGATCGGAGCGACGGGTGGTCGAGCGCCTCTGGGCGCGGTTCTCCCGACGCTCATGCTCTTGTTCCAGCTCTGCGAGGGTCCGCTCAATGAACGACCTTCGTTCCTCGTCCGATAGCGCCACGCTCATCCCATCCCATCTCGGTTATCGGTGTTTATCCTGTCCCACCATACAGCCTGCAGGATAACGCCCTGCAGCGACGGGAACTCCCCATTCGGCCAGTCGCAGCGGAACTGTAGAGACCATCTTACAGCGCCGGGGCAGGCCGGACGTCTGGTGGAAGCGGGATCTGGACCATCTCCACCTTCCACTCCCCACATTCGGGGTGAACCTCAAACGTGCCCACCAGCTTGCCGTCGGCGAACCGCAGCCGAAGCTTGTCGTCGGGCTCCTCATCGTCTCGACGGACCAGGGTGAGCCCCTCATTGTTGGGGGTGCCCAGGAAGCTGAAGTAGTCACAGGTCTCCTTCAGCTCCAGCGTGTCCCAGTCGACGTCCACCGCCCACAACCCATCCACCACGCCACGGAAGATCAGGCACATCTTCAGATCAGTGCCCGTGTATCCGCCGTGCTCCTGGCAGGCGTTGGTGACGTCGACACCCCCCTCCCATTTGGTGGCGATCAGATCTTCGTTCTCGGGCATCTTGCCCTTGACGCATCCGCCGAGCAGCAGCGCCGCGCCCATCCACATCCAACGATTCATCTCGGTTCCTCTTCGCAGCACTCTCAGGCCCGATAATTATGGGGTGTCACAGTTGAGGAAGGTGGAGCCCTCCAGCCACGCAGTGTCTGGATAATATGCTACGAGCATCGCGCCCCACTTCAGTTCGTTGATGATGGCCGGGCTGCTGTGCTGAGGGAGCGCCGGGCATCCCCAGCTGCGCCCCAGCCGGCCGAACGCGGTGATGTGGGCTTCGCTGACATATTCTGCCCCATGGATCACGATCGCCCGTTCCCGCGCCCGATCGTTGATGCCCGCTTCCAGACCGTCCAACCGAAGCGAGTAACCGTGCTTGCCGTGGTAGGTCTCCGCGGTGCGAAAGACGCCCAGGCTCGACTGCTTGCTGTCGACGACATTGGAGAAGGCGTGCGGCCGATCGTCTCCGCTGTGCTTGCCATGCGCTACATACTCCCGGTGCAGCAGCGCGCCGGTCTCGGTGTCGATGACCCATAACCGGGGCGTGGTCGAGGGCCTGGAGAAGTCGATGATGCCCAACACGCCCTTTCGGACGATCAACCCCCGCCGCCGGGCGCAGGCGTAGCTCTTCACCGCCGCGCTCCGCGCGTCCTCCGACAGCCCTGGATACGTGGTGTGTTCGTTGAGGGTCTCCAATTCCTGCTGCAGGGTCAAACACCCCGCTGCCCACAACCACCACAGCCCGATGGCGCCTGACACATCGCCCCCCGAAGTCGCTTATTCTGCAGAGGAACCCGGAGCGCTGCGGGCGTCTTCCCATGCCCCGGCGAACGCTGCGATCATGTCGTCGATCTCCTCTTCGGTCGAATTAAACGCGGGCAGAAATCGGACCGCGTCGCCGCCCGCAGGGCAGACCAACACACCGCGGTCACGCATTCGGTGGATGATGGGGGTTGGCGCCATACCGGTCCGGGCGCCGAGCATCAGCCCCTGCCCGGATACGTCGGCTCCAGCGGCTTCCAGACCCATACGCAGCCGCGCGCCCAGGGTCGCGCACCGCGTCGCCAGGTTCTCTTCCAGGATGATCTCCAGCGTCGCCAGCCCCGCCGCGCAGGCCACCGGGTTGCCACCGAAGGTGCTGCCATGATCGCCGGGTTGGAACGCCTCAGCCACTTTCGGCGACGCCAGCGTCGCCCCGAGCGGCAGCCCGCCGCCCAGCGCCTTGGCCAGGCTGGTGATGTCCGGTCGCGGCTCATGGAGCAGCTCGCCGCTCCGACCGAGCCCACATTGGATTTCATCATAGACGAGCAGCGCGCCGTGCGCATCACAGGCCTCACGCAGCTCTGGGAGGACCGTGACAGGCCGACAGCCGCCTTCGCCTTGAATCGGCTCGACAAAGACCGCCGCCGTCTTCTCAGAGACCATCCCCGCAGCGTCTTCATGCGCAGCCACCCGGATGCCTTCTGCGAGGGGGCCGAAGCCCTCTTGATACCTGGCTCGCGGAGTCATCGACAGCGCCATAAACGTTCGGCCGTGGAAGGCGTCCTTGAGCACGATGATCTCTGCGCGCGGATCGCCACGGCGCCAGTGATACTTTCGGACCAGCTTGACCGAGGACTCATTGGCTTCGGTGCCGGAGTTGCAGAGGAACACCGCCCCGCCGCCGTACATCCTGGTCAGCGTCTGGGCGAATCGCCGCTGTACGTCGACATGGTAGAGGTTCGAGACGTGCAGCAGCCGATCGACCTGCGCATGGATGGCGGCCTGGACCCGCGGATGGCGGTGGCCCAGCGCGTTGACAGCGATCCCACAGATGGCGTCCAGGTACCAGCGGCCTTCGACGTCCTGGACCCGGCGGCCCTCGCCCTGGACCAGCTCCAGAGGATACCGGGCGTAGGTATGAAGGAAAGGCGTCGTCATGGGTCATCGCTCCGGATCAGGGTGCCCACGCCAGTGTCGGTGAGCAGTTCGACCAGCAGGGCGTGCGGGACCCGACCATCGGCGACGGTCACCCGATCGACGCCGGCAGACAGGGCAGACAGGCACGCCTGCGCCTTGGGCAGCATTCCACCGTGGATCGTACCATCGTCGATCCAGGCCTGAAGCGCGCTTGCGGTCAGCTCGCGAGCCGGCTGGCCGTCTGCGCCCCGGATCCCGTCGACATCGGTCAGGAAAATCAGCCGCGCAGCCCCGATCGCGCCAGCCACCGCGGTCGCCATGCTGTCGGCGTTGATGTTCAACGAGCCGAACCGATCATCTACCGCAACCGGGGCGATGACCGGAATCAGCCCATCGTCCAGGATGCCGTCCAGCACGTCGGCCCGCACCGCGGTCATCTGCCCGACCCGGCCCAGGTCGACCGGCGCGCCGGTCGCCTTCTCGTTGTACTGCAGCGGCACCGCCCGCATCCAACCGCCGAAGTCGTGGCCTGAGACGCCCAGCGCCTGCCCGCCCCGGCGCCCGATGGCCGCCACGATGTCCCGCGAGATGCCGCCGATCTGGACCTGCTGCGCCAGCCGCATCGTCTCGTCATCGGTCACCCGGAGCCCATCGACGAATCGGGGCGCCAGCCCAAGCCGCGCGCCCAGCGCGCTCACCTGCTTACCGCCGCCGTGCACCAGGACGACCTTGACCCCCACCGCCCGCAGCAAGACCAGATCTTCAGTCACCGCTTCCGCGAGCGCCGGCGCGGTCATCGCGGAGCCGCCGTACTTCACCACCACCACCCGCCCGGACCATGTCTGGACGTATGGCAGCGCTTCGATAAGGGCTTCAACTACGGTAGTCGGCATTGATCCTCACATAGTCCGCGGAAAGATCGCAGCCCCAGGCCCACCCGACCCCAGCCCCATTCGACAACCGCGCGGTGATCTGAACCGTGTCTTCCTTCATGTTCGCCGATGCCTGCGATTCGTTCCAGCCACCCACCGGCGCGCCGCCCCGCAACACCGGCACTCCGGCCAGATCCAGATCCAGCCGTTCGAGACCGGGAACGCCGACCGCGCCCAACGCGCCCACGATGCGGCCCCAGTTCGGATCGTGCCCATGCAGCGCCGACTTGACCAGCGGCGATCGGGCGATCGCCCGGGCGGCTCGCCGGGCCGTGGCGTCATCCGATGCTCCCGCCACTGAGACCGCCAGCAGGTGATTGGCTCCCTCACCATCCCGGGCGATCGCCTGGGAGAGCGTCCGACAGACCACCTCCACCCCACGGGCGAAGGCGTCCCACTGCGCGTCCCCTGGCGCGATGGCCGGCCCCTGACCGATGGCGTGCACCGTCAACGTGTCGTTGGTCGACATGTCGCCGTCTACCGTGATCGCGTTGAAGGTCCGCTTCGCCACGTCGGCGACCAGCGCTTGCAGATCATCTGGAGCGACCCGCACATCCGCGGCCACGAAGGCCAGCATCGTGGCCATGTCCGGGTGAATCATGCCTGACCCCTTGGCCATCCCCCCGACGGTGATCCCCTCGATGCGGACCGCGGCCTGCTTGGCCACCAGATCCGTGGTCATGATCGCCCGCGCGGCGTCCAGGCCGCTGGCCGATGGGGCTGACGCTGCAGCCTGAACCGCAGACAACAGCCGATCCATTGGAAGCGGGACCCCGATCACCCCCGTCGAACTGATCAGGACCTCATCGGGGGAGCAGCCGAGCGCATCTGCGGCGACCCGGGCGGTCTCAAGCACATCCGCGATCCCCTGTGGGCCGGTCGACGCGTTGGCGTTGCCGGCGTTGACCACCATCGCCTGGACGAACCCCGGCAACCGGTCGCGGCACCATCGACACGGCGCAGCGGCGGCAGTCGAGCGGGTCGTCACCCCAGCGGCGACGCCGGGGGCGAGCAGGACCGCGACGTCCGGGGATCGGGTGGTGGGCTTGATCGGGCCGCGGGCGATGCCGCAGCGGGCGCCCGGTACGCTCGTCCAGCCGCCACCATCGAGCAGCGGCGCATCGGGCAACGTTGGGATCGGGAGCGGAGAAATCACCGTCGGCTCATCTTAAGGTTTCGAGGAGGGGGCGGACCATCAAGGTCTGTGCGCAATATCGCAGGCGCGGGCAGCCCGCGCAGCCCGATGATTTATAGAGCATCCCCTTGCCCAGGTTGCCGTCCGGTACGCGCAAGAAGTCCCCCCGCGCCCATCGCCACGGTGTCTCGTGGTGTGGTTGAAAACCCGCACGGGTGAAGAATCCAGGGATGCTGGTCAGCGCCACCATCCAGCCGTAACGGTGCGCGGCTTCCTCGACCGCCCGCCCGACCAGCGCGCTGCCGATGCCGTATCCGCGGCGACCGCTGACCAACGAGCCCAGCTCCACCACCTCCGCGGACCAGGGCGTCAACGCCACCGCGCCCACCACGTCTCCGTCGATCTCGGCGACGAACTGCGCGTCCGGCGCCCGAGACGGCGTCAGCAGCCGCCCCGCCGCGATCTCCGGCGCCATCAGCGACTCGATCACACCCATATCGGCGCGTGTTGCACTGCGAATGCGCATCATCGCCTCCTATGGGAGCCATGGACGCATCGGCAGCCCCATCGTCTCCGGCAGCCCTGCGCATATGTTGAGGTTCTGGACCGCCTGCCCCGCCGCCCCCTTTCCCAGGTTGTCGATCGCACAGATCACAGTGATGACGCCGCGCTGGGGATCGACCGCCGTGTGGACATGCGCCCGCGCCGTCCCACGGACGTCCGCGGTCGCGGGCGGTGCATCTCGGAGGGTCACCATCGTCTCTGCGCCGTACTGCTTTTCGTACAGCGCCGTCACCATCTGCGCGTCCACCGCCGCCTCCGGACGCACATGGACGGTCGCCAGCATCCCCCGGCGCATCGGCACCAGGTGCGGGGTGAACGTCACCGTCACCCCCAAAGCCTGCTCAATCTCGACGGTGTGGCGGTGCCCACCGGCGATCTTATAGGGAATCACGCTCTCTTGGACTTCACAGTACAGGTTGCGCGCGTTCGCCCGACGACCCGCCCCCGACACGCCAGAGACACAATCCGCCACCACCCACCGCGCCAGCCCCGCCTGCACAAGCGGCGCTGCCGCAAGGATCGTAGCGGTCGGGTAACAGCCGGGGTTGGCGATCAGGCGCGCAGCCGGGATCGATCCCCGGTTCAGCTCTGGGATCCCGTAGACCGCTTCTTCCAACAACGATGGAGAAGGGTGCTTCTTGCCGTAGGCCACCGCGTAGGACGCTGGATCGCGGAGACGGAAGTCCGCGCCCAGATCGATGACCTTCAGCCCGCGCTCCAACAAGTCCGGCACCAGGCTTCCCGAGACGCCATGGGGAAGGGCCAGCATCACCGCGTCGCACCGCTCCGCCAGGAGATCGGCGTCAAACGCATCGACCGGCGGCGCGTCCAGGTCGGAGAGGCCCGGCCAGATGGTCGACAGGGGCTGTCCGGCGCTTCGGCCGGCGCACAGCGCCGTGACCGTCGCTTCCGGGTGTGACGTCAGGATTCGGAGCAGCTCAACCCCGGTATACCCCGACACACCTGCGATTCCGACTCGAACAGCCATATCTCATCCTCAGCAAGCGCTTTGTTTATCGCGTTCCCGGTGTGATGACATCCTGCGTTCTCACTCCGGAGTCAGCAGGTGCTTCGGCGGCAGACCCGCCAACATATCGATCAAATCTTCGTTTTCTTCCAACGTCGCGTTCCCCTCAAGCACCAGAAATTCCAGATGTCCGATCAACAACGCACGATTTTTCGTTGGAGCTTTCGCTAACCCGGAAAGCAGCCTTCGCCGAAGCGTCAGATCGTTCGGGCGGCGCTCCAGCTGCGCCTGCGCCGCTTCGATCGCGTCCGCCTCGCCCAGCGCCAACCGCGATCGGAACAACCCTTTCTCCAACCCGTCACGTTTCCGCGCCGGACAGGTTCGCGTCGCGTGCTGATACCGATTCTTCGCCACGGAGAATCGCCCCACCGCCTCCGCTGCCTGGGCGGCGATCCGCGTCGGGTCACACAGCCGTGTCGGCATCTCCTCAACCAGGGCGAGCGCCTCCTCCGGTCGCCCCCACCGCAACAGGTCTCGTGCATAGGGCACCGCCCGGCCTGGATCCTGCGCCATCGCTCGGAGATACAGCCGCTCCGCGGCCGCGCGGCGGGCCGGAGTGTCTACATCACGGGTCAGCGCCCGCGCGGAAAGCACCAGCCGATCCGCACGATCCGGGATCGCCGCCTCAGCGGCGGCGATCGGGTCAGGGCCGGTCTCCAGCGCTTCCTCGATATACGCCAACGCGTCGTTATTGTTGGGCAGGTTGAGCGTCAGGGTCTCGCGCCACATCGCCCAGGCACCCTCCAGATCTCCCCGTGCTTCCCGCAATCGGGCGAGGTTCAGCCAGGAGCTGTAGTGCGTCGGGTAGCTGCGTGCGGCGAAGCGATACGCTGCCTCTGCGCCGTCCAGGTCGCCTGCGCTCCATCGCTGCCCCCCCATCTTCTGCGCCGAGCGCCAGTGCAGCGGCGCCTTCTGAAGCGCTGCTTGTGGATCATTGTGCGCAAACACTGTCTCTGCCGAGGGAGTGACGATCCATGCGATGAGCAACCCCACCGAGGCCGCCATCGCCCCTCCGCTCAGCCGCTGCAGCGGCAAAGACAGGGGCGACCCTTCGGCGTCCTCGTCGGCCAGCAGTCCTCCAGCCAGCACCGCCGCGAGCAGGGATAACGCGCCCAGTCGAAGCGGGAAATCGACCAGAGAAGCTGAAATCAGCGCGATGGCAGCAGCGAGCCAGCCATGCTGTCGGCGCGTCTGTGCGTACCGTAACGCTGCGAGGACCAGCCCGATCCAGACCATGCCGAGGACCACGCCATGCTCCGCGAACGCCTGGAGCGGTTCGCTGTGGGCGTGGCTGATCGTGGCGAACCGAACCGAATCCTTGACGGCTGGGAACGCCGCCTCGAATGAACCCAGGCCGACGCCGAGGAGCGGCGTGTCGAGGATCAGCCCGACCGTGTCGCTCCACAGCTGAGGTCGTCCAGTGGTGACGTCCTGGAGGTGATCTTCAGGGATGATGCGCAGCGAGAGCTTCTCGAAGACCTTGCGCGGATCGAGGGCGACAACCAGCAGGCCCAGTCCGGCTGCCGCTGTGGCGATCCCGGCGCGCAGCCGTGGTCCACCGTCGAGGCAGAGGGCGACGGTTGCACCCACGACAAAGGCGAGCAGCGCGCCGCGACTGCCTGTGGCCAGGGTCGCGAGCCCCAGCCCTCCAGCCAACGACGCTCCTGCTGCTGTTCTGCGGCTGAGCGCGATGGTTCCGGCCACTGCGAGCAGCGCGCCAGCGTGGTTGGGGTTGATGAAGCTGCCGAATGAGCGGGACTTCGCGGAAAATAGACCACTCACCCAGTAAATTGACGGTGCGCCGGTCAGCCGCTGGAGGATCTCCAGGACCACGACCAGCACCGCAGACAGGAGGATGGCGTCTTCCAGCCGGCGGCGACGGCCCGGGGCGCTGCGGAGCATGATGATGGTGGCCAGGACCAGCGGCGTCCAGGCGGTCATCCAGGCGCCGACCTGGAGGGCGCTCGGGGTGTCCAGGGCCAGCGGACGGACGCTCCGTCCGCTCAGGGCTGCCGAGTCCGCCAACAACGGCGCCAGGCCCGGTTGCAGAATCTGGCGAAAACCCAGGGGGAGAGGAACCAACGGGAGCAGAACCAAAAAAGTCGAGGGAAGAGTGATCCAAAGCAGTTGTTGAGGAAATGAACATACCGAAGCAGTCCGCTTCGCGAGCAGCGACGGGACGCAGATCAACACGACGAGGGTATTGATCAACACCAGTGGAACCCGATGGGCCGCGCCAAAGGCCAGAGCGGAGAAAGGCAATAGCGCAACCAACGCGCCAAACGCGATGGATTCAGACGTGAAACGGGCGGATGTTCCAGACATGTGGGTATCGATTCGGACTCAGGGGGGGGAGACAGTGAGACGTTTTGCTGTAAGAACGATCGCAGCGCCCGATATGGAAAGCGCGTGTGTATTGTTCAAGGATGACGCGGAATGATTCAAGATGAGTCTCGCCAGCCGGAGATGTTGTTGCTCCAATATTGGCACGTCCTCAAGAAGCGTCGACTCATCGTCATCGCTTTCACCGGGATGCTCGTCTTAACCGTTATCGTCGCCACTTCGGCGTCGACGCGGTACTACTCCGCCGCCACCGTCGTCGAGATCAGCTCCCGGGCGCCGCAGGTCTTCGAAGTGGAAGAAGTCACGGAGATGGGAACGACCTCTCAGCCGACTGAGCTTCGCTCCTACTACGGCACCCAGTATCGGATCCTCCAGAGTCGCCACCTGATGGAGATGGCCATCGAGCGCCTCCAGACCGACCATGGCATCACTGACTTCGACACGCTGGAGAAGCCCGCCGCATTCCTCCGTCAGCATCTCACGCTCAGCCCGCAGCCGGACACCAACCTCGTCCATGTGGTCATCGAATACCCTGACCCCGACAAGGCCGCGCTGTTCGCGAACACCGTCGCTGAGGTCTACAAAGAGCAGAACATCGAGCGCACCCGGGAAGCCGCCTCTGAGGCCCTTGAGTGGCTCAAAGAGCGCCGAACCGTCTATGAGGCACGCAAGCTCCAGAGCGATGAGCGGGTCCACAACTACAAGCATGAACACGACCTGCTCGGCGTCGACGAGCGCTACAACACCACCCTTGAGTCTCTCGCGGAGGTTCAGCAGGCCTGGGGCAAGGCCAACACCGCGCGCATCGCCGCAGATGCTGAGGTGCGCACGCTGCGCACCCAGGCGCGTGGAGATGGCTGGGAGACGCTGGTCCCCCATCTGTCTCAGAGCAACGAGACGCTGTCCAGCACCAATGATCGCTATGTCGAGCTGCAGCAGGAAGAGCTGCGGCTGCGCGCCCGATACAAGGATGGTTGGCCCGCTGTTGAGGCCAACAAGGCGGAGCTTGATGGGGTCCGCCAGCAGCTCAAGGCCCAGGTCACTCAGATCATCAACGCCCAGAACGCGAGCCTCCGACTGCTGGCCGAGCGGGAGAACGCCCTGCATGCCCGGCTCGAAGAGCTGGAGGATGAGGTTGAGGCCCTCGACAAGAAGCGCATCGAGCTTCAGTTCTTGAAGAATGCCGCCGACCGCGACGAGGAGCTGTATAAGAGCCTCGACCGGCGGATGAGCGAGGTCGACCTCAGCCAGTTCGTCCAGGCCAACAACATCCGCATCGTGGATATGGCCATCCCCAGCCAGAACGTGGTTCGGCCGAACATGCTGGTCAACGTCGCCATGGCGCTCATCCTCGGGCTGCTCGGCGGCGGCGCCCTGGCGTTCCTCGCCGAGTACCTCGACAACACCGTCAAGAGCCGCGATGATCTGGAGCGGATCATCGGGGTGCCGATGCTCGGCTATGTCCCCATGATCCCGCCCGGTGAGCTGGAAGCCCTCAACTCCAACCGTGACCGGGCCATCTTCGTCAATGCACGGCCGCGCTCGGCGGTGGCGGAGTGTCTGCGCTCTATCCGGACCAACATCATGTTCCGGACCCAGCAGCGGGCCGGGCATCTGCCCTTCCGCACCCTGGTCATCACCTCGGCCGCGCCGCGTGAGGGCAAGTCGTTCATGTCCTCCAACCTCGCGACCATCATCGCGATGACCGGGAGCCGGGTGCTGCTCATCGACGCCGACCTCCGCCGGCCGCGGATCCATCGGCTGTTCGAGGTGCCCAACGATCGCGGACTGTCCGATGTCCTCTCTGGGGAAGCGCCCATCGAAGACGTCATCATCAACAGCCACGTCTCCGGCCTCGACCTCGTGGTCGCCGGGGCCATCCCGCCCAACCCCTCCGAGCTGCTCGGCAATGAGCGGATGCAGAACATCAAGTCGATGATTCGTGGCTACGACATCGTGATGATCGATACGCCGCCGGTCACCGTCGTCGCCGATCCCATGGTCCTCACCCCCCTCGCCGACGGCGTCATCCTCGTCGTTGAGAGCAACCGGACCTCCAAGAGCATGGTCACCCAGGCCGCCTCCCGGCTGGAGCAGATGGGCTCAAACACCCTCGGCGCCGTCGTCAACAAGCTCGACGTCAAGCGCACCGGCTACGGCTACAACTACTACAGCGAAGACTACGGCTACTACTCCGAAGAGGAGTACGAAGAGCAGACCCGGAAGCTGGGGTAAGCCCGATGCGTACCTATATCATCGCCTTCGCCATCAGCCTGCTGGCGTCCGTGATCCTCACCCGCTTCATCCGGGATCTCGCCCTGCGCTTCAGCCTGGTCGATGCCCCTGCTGGGGGACGGAAGATTCACCGGCGGCCGATCCCACGGCTCGGCGGCATCGCGATCATCATCGCGTTTGCCTTGCCGCTCATCGGCCTCGCCGTCTGGGACAACCGGCTCTCGACCCAGCTGTTCGCTGAGCACGATCTGCTCTGGGCGCTCGTCGCTGGCGGTGGCGTCATCTTCGCCACAGGCATCTATGACGACATCCGCGGGATGCGATCCCTCATCAAGCTCGTCGCCCAGATCGCCGCCGGACTGCTGGTCTTCGCCGCGGGGGTGCGGATTGAGGCCATCTCGGTGCCGTTCCTCTCGCCCGTTCAGCTCGATCTGTTCGTCTCGCTGCCCTTGACGCTGTTCTGGATCGTGCTCGTCACCAACGCCGTCAACCTCATCGATGGGATGGACGGACTGGCCGGCGGCGTCGCCGTGTTGGCTGGCGGGACGCTGATGATTATGTCTGGCATTGAGGGCAACACCCTCGCCGCCCTGCTGCTGTGCTGCCTGGTCGGCGCGACGTTGGGCTTTCTGGTCTACAACGTCAACCCTGCCAGCATCTTTATGGGCGACACCGGCAGCCTGATGCTGGGCTTTCTGCTCGCCCTGGTCAGCATCCACTCGTCGCAGAAGAGCTACACCCTCTTCAGCATCCTGGCCGCGTTTATGGTGCTGGGGATTCCGATCTTCGATCTGTCGATGGCGGTGGTTCGGCGCTATCTGGTCGGCCGACCCATTTTCTCGGCGGACCAGCATCATGTCCATCACATCCTGCTGCGGAAGGGGCTGACCCAGTCGCAGTCGGTCATCCTCCTGTTCGCCGCGGCGGTGGTCCTGGAGATGCTGGCGTTCGTCTTCATCTACGCCGACGATCGGCTGAGCGCTCTGGTCATCCTCGCCCTGGTGCCGATGATTGGGATGGCGGTCCGGTTTTTGGGCTACGATCGGCTGATCGCGCGCGGACGTCGGGCACGGATGATGGAGTCGGTTCAGGTTCAGGCGCGCCGCCGGGCAGATGCGATCCAGGCGTTCCGTGATGCGTTGGCGTCCCGCCCGGCCATCTCCGAATTGGAGGCCGCGTTGTCAGAAGTCGCCCACCATCTGGAGCTGGAACGGCTGGAGTTGACGCTGAAATTTCCGCTCCAGCCTGGAGAGGGGCGCACCCGGTACGTCTGGAGCCGGGCCGGCGGCGCAGAAGAAGACGTCCACATTCAGGGCCTGAACAAGCGCACGTTCCCGTTGGCCCTGGGTGAAGTGGTCTTCGGCGAGCTGGAGCTTCAGATGATGGATGAGCGGTGCATGTTCCGGCCCCACGATGTGGCGTTGCAGAACAGCCTCGCAGACATCATGACGCTCGCGTTCGCCCGCTGGAGCGCTGCCCACGCTTCGCCGACATCGGTCACGGCCAACCCCAACGCGCCGAACGTCTCCTGGCACTGATGTTTCAGTACGATTGTCCGAGGAGCAGGTACACCATCCCCGTGGTGGTGTATCCGGAAGCTCCCACCGCGAGGTCGGGGATGCCATCGTCGTTGACATCGCCAAGGGCCGCCAGCCCATCACCGGCCTGGTCGTTTGCAGCGCCCCCTTCGAGCTTCGCATCGGCGTCGAGCGCCATCCAAACGACGCCCGAGGCGTCTGCGCCTGAGATGATGTAGACCGCGCCCCGGTTGCGATTGTTGGGGGCACCGATGAGCAGCTCAGGCCGGCCGTCCCCATTGAGATCGTCGGAGGCCTGGACCGCAGCGCCGGCCCGATCGCCCAGGTTGTTGCCCCGGAACAGGGCCTCCGCCTGTGTCGTAAGCGTCCCTCCTGCGGTTCCCCCGAGGATGAGGTACGCTTCCCCCACGTCGGCTGCGGCTGGGGCGCCGATCAGGAGGTCATCAACCCCATCGCCGTTGACGTCCCCTGCGGCGGCCAGTGCGTCCCCCGCCACGTCCCCCGGAGCGCCGTCGTAGCGGATATCGGCATCGTCCAGGTTCTGATCGGCGAGCGCGGCGCCGCCCCGGATCAGGAAGATGGCCCCGCTGTTGTTGTCGGTTCGGGCGCCGATGAGGAAGTCGTCGAGGCCATCGCCGTCGGTGTCACCAGCGGGGCTCAGGGTGAGACCGGTGAGGAGCACGTCGTCGCCACCAGAGAGCACCGTGGCTTCATCCAGCGGGGGGAGCGGGCCGCTCCCCCCGGAGAGCAGGTAGACCGTGCCGGTCTCTTGCGTGGGGGCGCTGATCAGCAGATCGTCGTAGCCGTCGTCCTGGACGTCACCGACGAACGCGATGGCGCGCCCCAGCCGGCTGCTGGTCAGGCCGATCGCCAGCGGTGCGTCGCTGCTGAGGTTGATGTTGTTTGCGAAGGGCCCCCGGTTGACGTACAGCGCGCCCTGACCGGCGTCCCCGAAGCCAGGGATGCCGAAGGCAAGGTCGGGCCAGCTGTCACCGTCGAAGTCACCGGAGCTGGCGAAGGGACGCGCGTCGGTGAAGTCGGTCACGTCGAGGAACCATGTTGATTCGGCGCCATCTTCGAGGGTGCCGGCGGCGCGGAGCGGCTCGACGACCAGGTGCGCGATCGGCGTTGCCCCGCGGACAACCTGGGGGGTGACGGTCACCAGCAGATCGTCCTGGCCATCGCGATTTGCATCGCCGACGACAACGGGCGCCGTGAACTGTGAGCGGTTCTGTACCCCGGGCAGCGCGACCGCAGCCGCATCATGGAGCAGGCCGCCCGGAAGGCACGCCGTGCGCGCAGCGTCCAGGTCGTTGTTGCAGTCGTTGATTCGGCCATCACCACAGATCACGTCCGCGCCTGGGAAGACCGATTCGTCGAAGTCGTCACAGTCGCCCGCTTCGGTGATGTAGCCCGGCGGCTGGCGGCAGGATTCGATCACCGTCTCTGGGTCGCCGAAGCCGTCGCTGTCCAGATCGGCGTACCACGAGAAGGGGTCCAGGGGATCTTCGTTGAAGTCGCCGTCGCAGTCGTTGTCGGTGTCGTCGCAGATCTCTGCTGCGCCGGGGTAGGTGTTCGGGTCGTCGTCGTCGCAGTCGCGAGAGATGGCGGAGTATCCGTCGGGCTGCGCACAGCTGCGGATCTGGCCCGCGGCGCCGTAGCCGTCCCCGTCCTTGTCGGCGAACCACAACCCAGCGTCCGCGGCTTCGTCGTCGATCAGGTTGTTGCAGTCGTTGTCGACCCCATCGCACAGCTCGGTCGCGACCGGAGAGATGGTGGCGTTGTTATCGTCGCAGTCGAGCGCTTCGATGATTCCATCGCCGTCTGCGTCGACGGCGACCGCGGGTTGAACGTCAGGCGCAGGGGTGCAGCCAAACCACAACATCCACCAGCCTGCACGCATCACAACCCCCTGCACATCACGCGAACAATCCTGCGTATCATTCAAAGAATAGCGTCATTTTTCACGTTTCGACAGCCTGTTTCGGGTGCAGCGGCGTCGCTCCGCTGGTTTTCTCTGCGAGGGCCGCGTGGTGGCGGGCGTGGGTCGCGAACATCAGCCCTCCGATCCCCCAGAACAACCATCCCAGCGTCGTTCGGTTGATGAAGCCGTTGGAGACCACGTTGGTCACCAGCACCCCGATCGCCAACGCCGCCGCCAGTCCACCCAGATCACGAGAGAACGAATCGGCTTGCGCGTCTCGCGCCAGGCTGAAGCCGTAGATGAACACCTTGAACTGCATATACAGATAGGCAAACAGGGCGATGGGACCGAGCTGATACAACAACCCCAGGTAGTCGGAGTGGGTGTCGACCTGTCCGCCCTGGACCACGATGAAGGGGTTGTATGCCGCCTGCGTCAGCTTCCAGTGTCCCCCGAGCCCGAGCCCCAACACGATGTCGCCCAGCGGCTGCTGGAGGTACTCCTTGAACGAGTCTGTCCACAGCCCGATCCGGCCCGACCCGAGCTTCCGCGACTGCAAAAACAGGTCTTCGTCGATGGTGAACACCAGGATCAGATCCTTGAACCGATCCTGAATTTCCGGGCTGAGCAGGATGCCCAACACGCCGACGGCGATCGCCACGGACAGCTCCTGTCGGCGGCGGGTCACATACAAAAACGCGGCGACGAAGGCGACGAAGGCGAGCAGGCTGGTGCGGATATACGTCATATACATGCACACCGCGGCGGCCCCGATGTACCCCACCGTGAAGATCTTCATCCGCTGTTGGGGAAACCGGTAGAACCAGAACACCGCGATCGAGGCCATCAGCATCATCATCATGCCGTGGTGTCGAAGGTTCTTGTAGGCGCCCAGCAGCCGCCGATAGCCGTCAAAGTGGATCAGCTGGTTGGTGACCAGGTAATACATGGACACCATCAACGCGACGAAGCACGCCCAGTACAGGAACATCATCAACCGAACGGCGTCGCGGTGTCGGGTCAGGAAGGCGCCGACCAGAAACATCAGCAGGGGCGGGCTGATGAACCGGGCCATCAGCTCGACGGCGATCGCAGCGTTGAGGTTTCGAATCGCGCTCAGGAACAAGACGCCAGCGAAAACCAAAAACGCGTTGAGGTTGGGGTGGCGCTCGATGCGGCGGAATTCCAGGGCGAACAGCAGCCCGCTCAGCAGCGTCGCGCCGCCGGTGAAGGCCGCGAGCAGGTTCAGCCCCGCGATGCGGCCGGGGATCCACCACAGCATATCCAGCCAGATCCGGGCGACGAAGAACATCAACAGCACCAGCTCGGGGCGGCTGAAGAAGAACAGCGTCCCAAAGACCCCGGCGAGCATCCCCATTGGGACCAGCCAGCTGAGGTTGAGGGCGGTGTAGCTGAGCCCGACCAGCAGACCCGCCCCGATCAGCAGCGGCACCCAGACCTGCATCTGGCGGAGGTGGGCGAGGCCCGGAGCCAGCAATTCACGGATTCGCGCCATCATCGGTGGGCCGTCCCGCAGACAGGCGCCGGGCGGAAGCACCATCTCTGGGTTGGTGTTCGCAGCATGCGCCTCTTCATCGGCTTGAGTCTCTTAAGATTCATAGAGATAGCGCGATGGGAGGTTAAAATCTTCCCTGATCCCCTGTGGAGATCTGTATGGTGACGCTGTTGGTCATGATGACCCTCTCCTCGACCCCGGCGATCGCCGATGGAAACCCCCTCAGCGATGTCTCGACCAGCGCCTCGGAGCGGTATGTGATGGGCGCTGGCGATGTGATCGATGTCCAGGTCTACCGCGAGGCAGAGCTCAGCGGCGAGTACACCATCAGCGATGATGGCCTCATCGATATGCCCCTGCTGGGCGCGATCCAGGTCGCCGGGCTGTCCATGCCCGATCTCTCCACACGGCTCACCGAGAAGCTCGCCGCCGATTACCTCGTCAACCCCCACGTCTCCGTGCGGGTCACCGCCTACAACAGCCAGAAGGTTCAGGTGATGGGGATGGTCGAGAAGCCCGGTGAGTACGCCTTGAGCGGGCCGACCACGCTGCTCCAGCTCCTCGCCAAGGCCGGCGACGTCAAGAGCGAGCGCGCCACCCATGAGGTCACCATCAAGAACGAGGGCCGGCCACAGGACGGCTCGACGGTCATCAACCTCAACACCCTGCGCTCCACCGGGCAGGGCAACGTTCTGCTCCGCGCCGGGGACATCATCTTCGTTGCCGAGGGGCAGATCATCCGTGTCGATGGGCAGGTCAACAACCCCGGCAGCGTCCCGTTCCAGGATGGCATGACCGTCCTACAGGCCCTCAACGACGCCGGCGGCACCCTACGGACCGCCAACCTCAAGAAGGCCTACATCATTCGCGACGATCAACGGATTCGGGTCAACATCAAGAAGATCCTCAGCGACCCGCAGCAAGACGTCTCGCTGGAAGCCGGGGATCTGCTTCAGGTGCCTGAGTCGATCTGGTAAGTCGTCGATCTATCTGGTGGACTGTTGGGGGCTGCGACCTGGCGTTTCTGCGCTACCTTCCTGCAGCAGGGATTCCCCCTGTGTTCAGGAGAACGTATTGATGGACTTTTCCAACCGCGCGATCGTGGTCACTGGCGGCACTGGCGCTCTGGGCACCGCCGTCGTCGCCGCTGCGCTTCAGGCCGGCGCGACCATTCACATTCCCGCTTTTGAGACGGCCGTCCGCGAAGGGTGGCCCCATCACAACCATCCAAACGTGCACATCACCACGAGCATCGACCTCAGCGATGAGGACGCCGTTGTGGATTTTTACGCGTCCATCGACGGGCTCTGGGCTTCGATTCATTGCGCCGGCGGCTTCGCCATGGCTCCCCTCACCGAGACCTCGCTGGCCGACTTTCGGAAAATGATGGGTCGAAACCTGGACAGCGCGTTCTTATGTTGTCGAGAGGCTGTGCGCGCCTTTCGGCGTCGAGACGACGCCGTGGCTGGCGGGCGGCTGGTCAACGTCGCCTCCCGGCAGGCGCTGGAGCCACGCATCGGCGGTGGGATGCTCGCCTATACCACCAGCAAGGCTGCGGTCGCGGCGATGACCCAGGCCCTCGCCCAGGAGCTTTCGCGTGAGGGCATCTGGGTCAACGCCATCGCACCGTCGATCATTGATACCCCGGCCAACCGGCGCAGCATGCCGAACGCCGACCACGAAACGTGGCCGAGCCCCGCAGATCTGGCGGCCAGCATCCTCTGGCTGGCGTCGCCGGACAATCGGGTCAGCCGCGGTGGCGTCCTGCCCCTGTATGGTCAGGTCTGACGACGCGGAGTGACTACAGCTGCTCGATCGTCTGGCTCAGGTCGTTGAGCAGCTTCTCCACCAGCCGGTTGGCGCACTCCGGTCGGTCCTTGCCAGCCTGAAAGAGGACCTGGGCAGGCTTGCCCGAATAGCCGTTGAGGATCTGGGCGTCCTGAAGGCCCCGCGGGGTCTCTACACACAGGTTGTTGGCGATCACCACCCGGGGTGGATCGGGCAGCTGGGTGTCGCGGACGATGAACAGGGTGTCCGGGTCGAGCCGGGCCATGTTGTCCTTGGAGATCGAGAGCACTGCGACGACGCCGTCACCGTTCTCTGCGAAGTCGACCGAGCGGACCGAGCCGATCGCGATGCCATTGAGGGTGACCGGGTGGCCAGCCGCCAGCCCATCTGCCGACGACAGGGTGACGCGGACCGATGGTCCAAAGCCCAGATCCATCCCGGTGCAGGCCATCGCCATGATCGCCCCGCCCAGAAGCACGCCGCGTAGTGTCCACCGTCGAATCATCATCACCCCTTCCGTTGTCTCCGGCGAGAATACGGCCGATGGAGCGGTTTCATTTCGATGCGTCCAGACAACGGCAGATGGGGGGCTACTCTTCATGGAGCTGGTCGCGGATGCCCCGGAGGACGTCGTAGACGTTGGCGTAGTTCCAGGGCTTGATGTCTTTGACCGCCCGGCTGTGGGTGCGGGGGATCTGGAGTTCGTCGCAGACCCGTGCGGCGAAGCGCTGCCGGCCCCGGCCGACCGGGAAGCGGAGCACGATGGTGGCGCGCTGTTCGAGGGGGACCGATTCCATCAGCACCTTCTGGACCGAGGCGTGGTCGACCGCTTCGATGACGATGGTGCGCAGGTTCGCGGCGACCCGCTCTCGCAGCAGAGACCGCAGGGCGGCGCTCACGCCGGGGCGGCGAACCAGGAAGTAGGGTGTCTCGATGATGAGGTCTGGTCGCGTCGTCAGCTGCATCGGCCATCGGCGCTCGAGGACCTGCTGGGCGACCAGCTCCAACAGCGTCAATTCATCGAGATGCAGCGCCCCCGCGCCGACCAGCCGCTGGGCGACCCGCGACTTGCCGACGCCACGCGGTCCGAGAATGAACACCAGCGGTCGATACCGCACCGCGCGCGGCAGCGGCTTCCGACCCAGAAATTCCGTGCTGGTTCCAGAGACGAACGCAGAATCCGGTCCACGTCGTCGCTTGCGTTTCCGAGGCTTGGGGAGAGGGGGCGCAGAGGGGTGACCTGCTTGATCCGATTCGTCCATCGCGTTTTATCGAGGCGTTTGAGAGAACAGAAGAGGATGGCCCCGGCACAGGACGTGCCGGAGCGGTGGGCCGAAAGGATGGGCCGAGAATCGTGGATTCCGCTTCCCGGTAGTTTACCGCATGGCTTCAGCCGAGGAAGCTCTTGGCGATGACAAGCCGCTGAATCTCGCTCGTCCCTTCATACAAGGTGGTGATCCGAGCGTCGCGGAAGAGGCGCTCAACCTCGTACTCCTTGCTGTATCCATACCCGCCATGGATCTGCAGCGCCCGGTCCGCGCAGAAGTTGGCGGTCTCTGATGCATATAATTTGGCCATCGAGCACTCCCGGCTGACCCGGCGCGCGTTCGCCTTGCCCGCCATCTCATCGTCCTTCAGCCGTGCGGCCCGCCAGGTCAGCAGCCGCGCCGCCTCGATCCGGGTCGCCATATCGGCGATCATCCACTGGATGGCCTGCTTTGAGGCGATCGGCTTCCCGAAGGCGTGGCGCTCTTGGGCGTAGGCCACCGCCAGGTCGAAGGCCCGCTGTGCGATGCCCAGCGCCTGGGCGGCGATGCCGATCCGGCCGCCGTCCAGCGTCGCCATCGCCACGGTGAACCCCTGGTTCTCTTCGTGGAGCAGGTTCTCTTCGGGGACGAACAGGTCGTCGAAGATCAGCTCCGCGGTCCCCGAGCATGCGATCCCAAGCTTCTCCTCGATCTTGCCGACCATGTACCCTTCGAAGTCCTTCTCCAGGATGAACGCACAGACCTGACGGTGGCGCTGCTCGGGGTCGAAGCTTGCGTAGGCGACGCAGAAGTCGGCCTGGGGGCCGTTGGTGATCCACAGCTTGGTGCCGTTGAGGCGGTAGCCGCCGTCGACGCGGGTGACGCGGGTCTTCATCGCCGCAGCGTCGGATCCGGCGGAGGGCTCCGTCAGCGCGTAGCAGCCCAGCTTCTCACCAGCGGCCATCGGGGCGAGGTACTTCTGCTTCTGCGCTTCGGTGCCGAACTTGAGGATCGGCCACGACGCCAGCGAGTTGTTGACGCTCATGACCACGCCCACGCCCGCGTCGGCGTAGCAGATCTCTTCCAGCGCCACCACATAGGAGAGGATGTCCATCCCCGTGCCGCCATACTCTGGCGGGACGAACATGCCCATGAATCCAAGCTCACCCATCTGTTGGATCAGCGCCTCGGGGAAGGCGTGGGTCTTGTCGCGCGCTTGCGCGCCAGGGAGAACCTCACCCCGGGCGAAGTCCCGGGCGAGACCCTGAATTTGCTGTACCTCTTCAGGCAGTTCGAACATGATGGCTCCAGATGAGTCGATTCAACACAGGAACATGCGGACAGAGAAGGGGGTCTCTTATCCGACCTCAGCGCCCGTTGAAAGACGGCGAGCGCTTCTCGACGAAGGCGGTCATCCCCTCGCGCTGGTCGTCTGTGGCGAAACACAGCCCGAACAGCGAAGCTTCGGCGGCCAGCCCCGCCCCCAGATCCAGCCGATCGGTCTCATGGACCGCGCGCTTGACCCGCTGCACAGCCGCGGGGCCGTTCGCTGCGATGGTCCTCGCCAACGTCATCGCGTGGGGCAGCACGTCCCCTTCGACCGCCTGAAGGGCGATGCCCAGCGCGACCGCTTCGGCCGCCTTGACGGTCCGGCCGGTCATCAGCAGCTCCATCGCCCGCTGGCGGCCCACCCGCCGCACCAGCCGCTGCGTCCCGCCGAAGCCAGGGATCACCCCCAGCTTCACCTCAGGCTGTCCGAACACGGCCTTCTCACCGGCCAGGATCAGATCGCAGCACATCGCCAGCTCACAGCCACCGCCCAGCGCATAGCCGTTGACCGCGGCGATGGTTGGCGCGGGGAAGGTCTCCAGCCCGCCCAGCAGCGCCTGCCCCTGTCGAGAGAACCGCGCCGCCTGCATCGCCGTAAAGTCGCGCATCTCTTTGATGTCTGCCCCGGCCGCGAACGCGCGGCCCGCGCCGGTCACGACCAGCGCCCGGAGCCCTGCGCCGCGCTCCTGAGCCAGGAGCGCGCCCAGCTCGGTGATCAGGGTGGAGTTCAGCGCGTTCAGCGCGTCCGGTCGATCCAGGTAGAGGACCCCAACATCGTCCTCTCCGCGCGAAAAGCGCAGCGTCGAATATGTCACAGTGGTGCTCCCGATCAGCGCTTGTCAGAGGCGTAGTTGTAGAACCCGCGGCCCGCCTTACGGCCCAGCCAGCCCGCCTCAACATACTTGCGGAGCAGCGGACACGGGCGGTACTTCCCGTCGCCCAGGCCATCATGGAGGACCTCCATGATGGCCAGGCAGGTGTCCAGCCCGATGAAGTCCGCCAGCGTCAGCGGGCCCATCGGAACGTTCGTCCCAAGCGTCATCGCCACGTCGATGTCCTCGACCGAGCCGATCCCCTCATATAAAGCGAACACCGCCTCGTTGATATAGGGCATCAGGACCCGGTTCACGATGAAGCCTGGCATGTCCCGCCCCTCGACGGTGGTCTTGCCCATCTTCTTTGCGACGGCCTGAACGGTCTCAAAGGTTGCATCCGTCGTCGCCAGACCCCGGATCAGCTCGACGAGCTTCATCACCGGCACCGGGTTCATGAAGTGCATCCCCATCACCCGGTCCGGCCGGTCGGTGTGTGCCGCGATCGCGGTGATCGAGATGGACGAGGTGTTCGACGCCAGCAGCGCGTCCGGTGCCGCCACCGTCGAGAGCTTCTCGAAGATCTGGTATTTCAGACCGACGTTCTCGGTCGCCGCTTCGATGATCAGCTGGGCTCCGTAGAGCGCGCCCACGTCATCGGTCAGCGTCACCCGGCCGAGCGCCGCATCCGCGTCCGCCTGGGTGATGCGCTCTTTTCGGACCTGTCGGCCGAGGTTCTTCTCGATCGTGGCCCGCCCGTGTTCCAGCGCCTCCGTAGAGATATCGTTGAGGAGCACGGTATAGCCGGACATCGCCGCGACGTGGGCGATACCGTTCCCCATCTGACCTGCGCCCACCACGCCGATCACCTCAATTTCATCCACCGAGAGCGCCACGCCTTCGTCCTCCCATCTCAAACACCATACACTGAGCCGACCTGCGGTTTTTTGCTGCTATCCGCATCTGACCCCACCTCGCCACTGGTTCTTCACGATGTCTTCTCTTCCTGACTGGCTGCCGCATCCTCCGCCTGAGACGAGCCAGATGCTGAGCAACGCCGCGGCGGCGGACTGGCTCATTGGCGGGGACGCCCGCGCGCGGCTCGGCCTCGCAGCCGCGATCGCCCAGACACACGCGGCGGCGGCCTTCGCCCGGCTCGCCGGATGCCGCCGGCCCGGCGACGCGCTGCTCCTCATCGGGCAGGCCGTCGGCGCCATCGTCCCCGGCAGCGCGGTCTCCGTCGGCGATCACCTGCGGCGAAACGCGCCGATGCTCATCGTGCTCGATGACGCCGATCATCCCTCTGCTGAGACCACCCTCGCGCAGCTCGAAGCCCTCGCGCCAGAGGTCCGCTGGCTCCGCCTCGCCCCGGTGATGCCGGATCCCGCTCCTGAGCACGCCTTCGTCCTGCCCGAGCGAGCCGCCCCCCCGGAGCTGTCGCCGCAGTTGGGCCAGGATGCCCTCAGCCTTGCCTTGCTGCCAGCCGGTCTTCCCCTCCCCATCCACCTCCCTCATGGCGCGCGGCATCCGACCCGCCCGGGGAGAGTCGCCCTCGAACGCTCTCTTATCGAGGGGCTGCTGGTCGAGCAGCGGGTCGAACACAGCCGCATCGCGGAGGATCTGGTCGCCGTCTTCGAGGATGTGCTCTCTCTCGCCGAAGGCGCGCCGCTCCCGGCAGCGGTCTGCGTCGAGGATCTGCTCGCGGTTCGCTGGATGGGAGAGGTCCTCGCTGATCCCGACGCCGCTGCGCGGGCGACCGCGACCGCCGGTCGCTTGCTGACGATCTGGGGGCAACCAGGCGCTGCCCGCGGACTGCTCGGCCAGGGGCTCCGTCGAGAGACCCGCGCCGCCCCCGATGCCCGCGCCCTGCTGCGGTGGGCTGAGTCTGATGCCATGCTCTCCAGCGGCGCCGCGGCGGTCTCACAGGATCGGTTCGAGACCGCCGCGAAGCTTCTCGAAGAGAGCCAGGAGCCCCAGCTGCTCGCCACCATGATCCGGCGCCGGGCCGATGTCCTCGCCGCCCGCGGGCTGGTCGAGGACGCCGAGAGGGCCTACCGGCGCGCGCAGGCGATGTATCGGATCCTCGACGATCCCGCTGGGATGGCTGCGAGCCTGCGCGGCATCGCCGACCTCGCCATCAGCCGGGGCGAGCTGATCGCCGCCGCGGCCCTCTATGAGCAGGTCGAGCCGCACACGATGCCGGATGCGGAGCTGCTCAACCGGCGCTTGGGGCAGGCGACCCTGGCCATCAGCCAGGGCGATCTGGCGCAGGCCGCCACGTTGTTGGACGATGCGACCGCGTCGGTTCCGGTCCTCTCTGCCAACATCGCTCGGCGGAGGGCGGATCTTGCGCTTCGAAACAAGGCCTTTGACGCTGCAAGGGCATGGGCGGTGCAGGCCATTGACGGCTACGCGCGCGCTGGAGAGCGCGCCGCGTTTGGACAGGCGACCCGCCTGTTGGGCGATATTGCCGCGACCTGTGGGGCGTTGGGCGAAGCGGCGGAGCACTATCAGCGCGCCATCGCCACCCAGATCGAGATCGGCGATCTGCATGCCCTGCGCCGAACGCTCAACCACGCCATCGCCCTGGAAGACAGCGCAGGCGACCGGGCGTTCGCCCAGCGCCTGCGCTCGTTTCGGGACGCGCTGACGGTGTGACTGCTGACGGTGTGACTGCTGACGGTGTGCCTGCAGACGGTGTGTCTGCAGACGGTGTGACTATTTGAGGGCGGACTCGTAGATGAACAGGCCGCCCGCGGAGACGTTCGCCCGCGGGGCCCCCAGGAGCATGTCGATGTCACCGTCGTCGTCCAGGTCTGAGCCGACGCCGGTGTAGCCGAGGAAGTCGCTTGTGTCGTCGGACTCGAACGAGGCCGTGCGCTCGGTGACGTCGTAGCTGCCGCCGGCCTTGATGTCTTCGCCGCTGATCAGGTAGACCTCACTGACGATCGCGCCCTCAGAGCCGTCGCCGATGTCAGAGACCAGGATGTCCGCGGTGCCATCACCGTCGAAGTCGATGTTGTGGTCGACGCTGGCCAGCCCGCCGCCGGTGGTGGTGCCGTTGATGATGATGTCCGCGTTCTCATCCAGGTCACCGGTGACGCCGACCGCCTCATCGACGATGTAGACCACGCCGCCGGCGGTGGTGCCGTCCGCGGTGTCCTGGTCTGGCGCGGAGACGACCATCTCATCGTAGCCGTCGCCGTCCATGTCCTCGACATAGCCGACGTGTACGCCTGCGCGGACCCCGCTCGGCGCCCGCAGGCTGCCGAAGTCCGACCCGTTGCGGTCACCCCCCAGCAGCATCTCCGAGCTGTCGAAGATGATGATCTTCGACGTCCCGTCGACATCGGTTGTCACGATCAGATCGGGGAGGCCGTCCGCGTCGAGCTGGGCGCCGCCCACCGCCTCGCCGCCGGTGCCCGAGTCACTCAGCGTCGCGATCGTGTCGTTGTCGTCCAGATCCACCCCGCCGCTGGTGTCGAACTCGGCGCCGCTCCAGATCCCGATCCACAGGTCCTCCTGCATGGTGACCAGATCGTCGTCGGTGTAGCCGACGCTCCCGATCACCACATCGGGGATCGTGTCATCGTCGAGCAGCCCCAGCGCGGAGACCGTCCCACCGAAGCCGTCCTCATTGACCGTGATGAACAGCGCAGCCTCGCGGGCGTTGAAGTCCGTGGCATCATCGAGCTGTGCGCTGGTGAACAGGTACGCCCGCTCGTTGCCCGGCGCGCCCATCAGGACGTCATCCTTCCCATCGCCGTCCAGGTCGCCGACGTTGGCGAGGTCCCAACCGAGCATGTGCCCGCTGTCTTCACCGACGATGCGGGTCAGCGCGACGTCGGTGTCAGAGGGTTCGCCCGCCCCGCCATCGATGCTACCGACGATGACCCAGCCCGCCGGCGTCGAACCGGAGCCCGGCGGCTCCGACAGCGGCGCGCCCACGACGAAGTCCCGGTAGCCGTCTGCGTCCAGGTCGTCGATGACGTCCAGCGACCAGCCGTAGAAGCCTTCGTCGGTGGGGATCGTGCCCTTCAGCGTCAGAAGCGCGTCCTCAGGGTCGATGTCATCGAGGATGGTGTTGCAGTTCTGGTCGATGCCATCCCACAGCTCGTTGGTGTACTGGTTGATGTTCGGATCTGCGTCGTTACAGTCCGGCCCGCCATGGGGCGCCGCCCGATCCCCGTCGAAGTCCGCGTCGAAGTCCGACCACTCGTCACAGTTCTGATCGACGCCGTCGTACCAGATCTCGTCTGCGTCGGGGCGGACGGCTTCGTTGAAGTCGTCGCAGTCTTCACCGCCGAAGCCGAGCTCTTCATCCGCTGAGGGGAAGCCGTCCTGGTCACAGTCGCCGTCCGTCTCTGCGAGCGCGACACCATCGCAGTCCTCATCGATGTTGTTGTAGCAAAGCTCGGCCGCGCCGGGGTTGATCTCCACGACGACGTCGTTGCAGTCGTCCCCGCCAGCGGGCTCGCCGACGTAACCGTCCCCGTCGATGTCGTTGTTGTCGCCGCCCTCACAGTCGTTGTCGATGCCGTCGTAGGGGATGTCCTGCGCCTCTGGGTTGGTGAACGGATCGGTGTCGTCGCAGTCCACATCTGTCGTGAACCCATCACAGTCGAAGTCGTTCTCGCACCCCTCCTCATCATCGAAGGTGTCCGTGTCATCACGGATAAATCCACCGGTGTCGTCGGTGGAGGAGGCGTCGTCGTTATCACCGCAGGCGACCAGCAGCAGCGGCAACAGGATTCTCATTGGCATTGGCGTCCCTCGCATTCTCTTCCGCTTCATGGTAGCCCCTTACTTCCCTCAACTGCCATCTATTCGCCTCTTGATCCTCGCTACGTTCTATCTCCTGCTAACGTACCTGCTGGCCAGCATCCCGTTTGGCCTGCTGCTCAGCGTGATCGTCGCCGATATTGATCCCCGCACAGCGGGCAGCCGCAACATCGGCGCCACCAACGTCTACCGGCTCGCCGGCGCGCGGCTCGGTGCGCTCACACTGGTCGCCGACATGCTCAAGGGGTTTCTCCCCGCCCTGCTCGCTCCGCTCGTCCATCCCGGGCCCTACTTCGTCGGCCTCGTCGCCTTCACTGCCTTCGCAGGCCACTGCTACTCGGCGTATCTGAACTTCAAAGGCGGAAAAGGCGTGGCCACGGCGACCGGCGTGTTCCTCGCGATCAGTCCCATCGCCACCATCATCAGCTTCGTCACCTGGCTCGTCATCGTCCGGCTGACCCGGCGCTCCAGCCTCGGCGCCCTCACAGCGACGGTGCTGCTGCTGCCGTTGATGTACGGGTTGACGCCCGACAGCCTATGGATCGGTGTCATCATCGCTGTCGGCATCGTTATCCGACACATCGACAACATCCGGCGGCTGCTCGGCGGGACCGAGCTGTCAACCTGAGCGCCGCCACCAGCGAAGAACCTGGATCATCGCGGTGAGTCCGAGCGCAGAGGCGCCCCACACCAGCAGGGGCGAAGCGGCTGCGATCAGCGGCGCCAGCCATGCCGGTCCGGACAACGCGATACACACCAACACAGTCGTCGCCAGCATCCATCCCACAGCGCCGAACCCGAAAAAGTCAGGTTTGATATCGGAGGACCGCCGTATGGCCTGATAGCTCTCCCACAACCCCAGCTCATGGAGGATCGTGTCGTCAAAATAGCGACAAAGATCCATGAATCGCTCGGGTTGCCAGGCAACCAGCGGCTCCGGTCGGCGCGGCAGCCAGCCCACGAATCGCCCAGACATCCCGCCCCGTCGCACCAGATCGCCGCGGTGGAGGACCCGGGTGTGTTGGGCGGTGTCCAGGCCCGCGGCCCGCACAGACCGGATCTCGGCCTGTTGCCAGCAGCGCATCAGCGCTCGCTCCAGCTGGGGCTCAGGGACCATCGGCGCCTTCCTTCGAATCTGAAACGCGCAGGCTGTCGTCGATCATCCGAATCACCGCTGCGCATCGCGGCGCGTCGAACAGCGCGACATGGGTTCGGTGGCGGGGGAGGCCAAGTTTGAGAGACAACCACTGATACGCTGCGCTTCGGTCAAAGCCTTCCTGGCGGCGGAGCGCGAACAGTCGCTCATGGACCTGCAACCGGAGCGCCTTGCCCCGCGCGGACGCCGGCACCCCCAGCGGCTGCCCCTGTGCATAGTCCACATCTTCATCAGGCCAGCGCTCATCGCGCTGATGCGCTTCATGGTCGCAGTCGCAGCGGTCACATACCCAGAGCAGCGTCCCCGCCGCATAGGTGTGCATTCCGAACCGGCCTCCGCAGTGACACCGGCGATATCGGACCCGATCGACCTTCAGCCGTTGTAACGCCATCGGCGCCCCGCAAGCACACCAGACCGACCACCCGCCGTCTCCGTTCCCCTCTGGGATCCGCTCCGCTATCTCCGTCTCTGTTCCCGAGAGAGCGGTCGGCGGATCACAGTACCGCGGGGGGTGGTCGTCGAGCATCTGGGCCAGCGGATCGCGGTGTTGGCCCTCAGGAAACAGCCCGCGGATGGTTCGCTCCAGGTGCAGCAACAGGACCGTCCGCCAGTCCCCTGGCGTCGGCTCCCCATAGAAGCGGAGCAACATGGTCGCGGTGGCGACGTCGCTCTGATGCACCCGCTGCGCCGCGCTGCGGCGGTCGTCCTGGGGGAGCGCCGCCCAGAGGGTCGCCAGGGCGTCCACCTCAATGTCGATGCGTGCGCCATATCGGACACAGCGGGCCTGAAATTCCTGCAGGGCACGATCGGTCACCAGGCCATCGAGGGTGCCGAGCAGCGCGTCTTCCTGGCGGCGGAGCAGAAAGGGCACCAGGAGCGCCGGCGTCGCCCGCGCCCAGCTCCGATACTTCAGCTGGCTGAACAGATGGTACCGCGGGTTCTTGACCTTCAGCCGTCGGTTGTCCGCGTCTTTGATGACGAACCCTTCGAACAGGACGTCTTCTTCAACGCGCCGGGCGAGGATCCGATGGGCGTCCTCTGCCGAGGCGCAGCCGAAGGTCACCGCCGGCCGCTGGACCGCGCCGTCGGAGCCCGCGGCCATCTCATCGAGGATCTCGTCGCGCACCGGTCGGTGATCGGCGAGCGCATAAGCGGCGAGCAGGAAGACGGTCGGCGCTGCATACGGGCGAACGATGCGATTGTCAGGGCCACACAGCTCCAAACACAGGGTCAACCCCGGGCGGGCGCCGGTGCGTACGGCGAGTTGGTCCAGATCGGCGCAGCCGGAGGCTTCCAGCAGCAGCGTCAGATACCGCCGGTCGTCCTCAAGGAAGGTGTGCCGGGTCGCTGCGCGCCAGCCGCCGTCGTGGTGGTACATTTGAATGAACGTGCCGTCTTCTTTGTCTTCGAGGCGCATCGGCGGCGCGGGCTGCCAGTCGCGGCGTTCGCCGTCATGAAAGAAGCGGTCCATGCCCCAACAAACGGGTCGCCAGTCGTCGTCGGCGTTCAGAATCAGCCCCCGGCACTGGTCGGCCAGCCGGGTCCGCGGAGAGCGGGCGCTGTTGTAGCACAGCAGCCGCAGCGCGCCCCGTGGCTGCACAAAGATCGCGTCGCGTTGTCGCAGCGTCTCCAGGTCATGGCCCGGGCGACGGAGCCATTGACAGACCTTCGGCTCGGCCGGTGGCCTCACCGGGTCGTGCTGCCGGTGTCGCCGGTGTCATCGTCGGCGGCCCCGCCGCTCAGGCTGCCGTTGCCGCTGATCCGGTAGGTGTAGTAGTAGCTGTAGACGTTCGCCGCACCCACTGAGGAATAGGTGAACTGACTGCTGCTCGTCGACAACGTCGCCAGGGCGAACACGGACAATTCGTCGTCCTCCAGCGTCGCCAGCGTGTAGTCGGTCCCGAATGTATCGTCTTCCAACAGGACATAGGTGCTGGTGAAGTCTACCTCACGCCCAAGGCAGGTCCCATCGCCTTCGCTCAGGTCGTCGCGGAAGCGGTGGGTGACGTTGAAGGCGAAGACACAACGTGGGCAGTTGTAGGGGATCGAGGTGCCGACGCTGTCCCACTGGATCGCGCAGTTTGTGAAGCTTGGGTTGAAGGCCAGCTCGAACGCTTCCTGGCCGACGTAGCCGGTGTAGCTTGAGTTGATCACTTCCGGCTCAACGCCGTCGTACAATCCGCAGCCCCCGATGGCCCAGGCCATCAGGAGCGGCACCATACAAAGGGCAGTTCGGTTCATGTATTCAGGCTAACACCACTACAGCATCACGCAGGCTTTCACCGCGCCAACGCCGCGGCCTTCACCGTAGATCAAGGACCAGCCTACAGATCAGGAGACGTATGGTTTCAGAAGACGTATGGTTTCAGAAGACGTAGGCCCGGACGCCGATGCGCCCGGTCGCGCCGCCAGCGATGATCGGATAGGCGACCTGATCGAACCACTCATTGTCCGACTGGGCGAGCGTCTCGCTGGAGAGCGCGGTGAGCAACTGCTTCGATCCCGAGCTGATCGGCTCAGAGTATTCGGTGCCGGCGTAGCCGGAGCTGTTCAGCTCGACGAAGACTGCCCAGGTCCGCTTGATGCCGACCTGAACGCCGAGGCCGTAGTTCAGGCCGATGCCGCTGGTGCGGAAGCGGATGACCTCATTGACGGCGCCGGGGCTGTAGTTGTTGATCTCTGGGATGCCGTTGTCGGTGTCGAAGTCGATATGCGTCGTCAGCGCGTTGGCGTAGCGTTCGTCGACGTTGATGCCGACGTCGAAGCCCCCGCTGAAGTAGCTGGCGCCGACGTAGCCATAGCCGAAGGTGTGAGGTTTGATGGGGATCTTTACACCCAGCGAGATCGGGATCTCGTACCAGCTGGCGTCCCAGGTCGTGTCCATCTGCCCGTTGACATAGTCTTCGGCGTCCAGACCGTTGATCGCGAACGCTGCGGCGATGTCGCCGCTCGCCGTCGCCGCGTCGCCCAGCGTCCGCGACTGCGCCCCGCCGCTGATCCGGTCTGAGAAGTAGAAGCCCGCCTTGACAAACAGCGGAAATTTCACGACATCGTCCAACTCATAACGAATGTCGCCCCCGAACTCTGCGCCGAGCATCGGGCCGCCGATCTGGAAGTCGCTCTGAACGTTGAAGATCGAGTCTGTTGCTTCAGAGTTTGCGGCCAACGTCATGTTATCCCGGTCACTCATGAACGCCTTGTTGGTGTTGTACAGCGTTGAGGCGACGGTCGAGTCCGCGGTGTCGATGGAGCCATCCTGAGCGATCGTGCTGCCCAGCGAGGCCATGTCCGGCCGAATCCCCGCCGAGAACGAGATGCTCAGCCGCTTCGGCGGCTTCTTGGGTTGATCGTGCGCTTCTGCGATCGCAGGGAACAGGAGCGAAGCTCCAAGGAGTGGAATGGTGAGGCCGAGCCGTTTCATCGTCAAATTCTCCTGGCTACCGTGAAGCCGTTGCACCCGCATCCTCACAAAAAAAAGCCCGATGTCCCACCGCCCCCTCACGCTCCCTCCAACAAAACCAACCTGTATTCGACGCTTTCATGACGTACGAGGCCTCAGATTTCGAGGGCACCGGCCTGCTCTGCTCCAGAGGGCGTGGGGCAAACCGCGCCCGGTGTCTCGAATCTGTCTTTGATGCGTCACGCATTTTCACAGAGTTCACGGTCATACAAAACGGGCCATATCCTGTGTAAATGCGTCCGTTATTTGCTTCAAATGCCACCAATAAATTGACTGAATTGAACATGGGGCGGATTTTGTGAATCCGATGTGCCGGCTTCTTCGGTATGCTGTGACACAGAATTCTGACGGAGGAACTCAACTGATGCGTACGCTCTCCCTTTCCATGCTGGCCCTGACCACGTCCCTGATGCTGATCAGCTGTGGTGACGACGATGACAAAGAGACCGGCTCCGATGAAGCCGACACCGACACCGACACCGACACCGACACCGACACCGACGCCGACAGCGGGTTCACGGTCAACGGTGCGGCGGGCCTCATCGCAGAAGACGCCCCTGCTGCAGAGGGGCTGTGTATCGAAATCGTCAACCCCACTCCCGCCATCGCAGGCACCGGCGATTTGATCGTTGACGGCTCCGGAACGCTCGGCGCCTCGGGCTCGTTCTCGGTCCCGAACGTCAGCACCGACAGCGTCCTCGGCCTGATCGCGCTGATTGAAGACTGCGGCGATGAAGGGACCGTCTATCCGTCGGGGACCGGCATCGCCCTGTCGTCGTATCAAGACCTCGGCGACGGGGACACCCTCGACGGCGTCGAAGCCTTCGTCGTCAGCAGCGGCTTCCTCGCCGGGATGCAGGCCAGCCTCGAAGCGATCGGATACACCGGCGACCTCGGCGCAGAAGGGTTCTTCTTCGGCTTCGTCGTGGACAACACCGGCGCCTTCCTCGCTGGCGCCACCATCGAATCGAGTGTGCCGGTCTACTACGGTGACGCAGACGACTCGGACGGCCTGTTCTCGACCGGCACAGACGCCAACGCGGCCACCACCGCTGCGGGCTGGTTCGTGATCCCTGGCGCGCCCATTGGCAGCTACTCGGCCTCTGCCGACGGCCAGACCTTCTCATCTCTCACCAGCGGCTCGCTCCCCGGGATCGCCACGATCATCGCCTTCGAAGCAGAGTAGGCGGCTCGCACCTGTGTTCGCTTCGGCGCCCGGTTCGGGCGCCTTTTTTGTCTCGGAAGGGTCAATTCTCAGCGGTTGATCGGCCTTCAATGACCTGAAGCTTCCTGAAATGTGGGTGACGCCGATGAACGCCACCGCTTATTGCAGGCCCCTCTCAAGCCAAATGGAACGGAGGTGCCCAAATGAAGTCAACGCGGTGGATGGTCCTGCTGCTCTCTGGATGCACGCATCAAGGCGACACCGGGACGAACCCGACGCAAACTGCGGAGACCGCTCGGTATCTGCCAGCTCCCCGGATCGACCTCGTCGAAGCCCTGGGGCCGTGCATGGACGCGGAGCTGGCCGATCTCGACGAAGACGGTGATCTGGACGTGGTTCTGGCGTTCGAGTTCGACACCAACACGATCCTTTGGAACGACGGCGATCTCAACTTCACCCCGGAGCGGCTGCCGAAGCCCTCTGGGATCCCGCCGCAGTACCTCGGCGCAGATTCCGAAGATATCGCCATCATCGATGTGGACGGTGATGAGGATCTGGACCTGCTGTTCGTCGCCGAGGACCTGGGTGGGATCGATGAACTCTACTTGTGGGAGGACGGCGCCTTCGGTGTCTCTGACGCCCTGCCGGCGCCGGCCATCACCAACGGCCTCGACACAGCCGACCTTGACGGTGATGGACTGCCAGAGGTGATCCTCGCCCAGAAGGGCCAGAACGCGGTCTGGAGCGCCGACGGCCAGGGTGGTTTCGTCGACGTTACCGCGGATTGGCTGCCCGAAGTCGACGACAGCAGCCAGGACGCAGAGCTCGCCGACCTCGACGGCGATGGTGACCTGGATCTGGTCTTCGCCAACGAGGGCGGCGACAACCGCGTCCTGTTCAACGACGGTCGCGCCTTCATCGAGGGCGTCTTCCCCACCGCGCCCGCTGAAGAGACCCGCGAGATCGACGCCGGCGATCTGGATGGGGACGGCGATCTGGATCTGGTCATCGCCAATGTCGGGTGGGGCGTGGGGCCCCCCCAGGATCGGGTGCTGTTTAACGCGGGTGACGGGACCTTCGTCGAGGGCGCGTCCACGTTGCCGGAAGATGGCTACAACACCCTGGATGTCGATCTGGTGGATCTGGATGATGATGGCGATCTGGACGTGCTGCGCGCCAACTCTGCCCTCGTCTCCAATCGCCTCGTTGAGGCGCCCTTCGAGGCCTGGATAAACGACGGCGCAGGTGGGCTGTCGATGGCTGGCGAGGACCTGCTTGTGCGGGTGGATGGCAAAGGGCTGGACGTGGAGGTCGGCGATCTTAACGGAGACGGGCTCTCTGACCTCTACTATTGCGTATTGGGCGGCCGGGACGTGGTGATGATCCAGCAGCCCTGAACGGACGGTTATCGTGGCCCCTCCGGGCTGGGCCCTTGCGAGCGAGGACGCCTGGCCTGGAGAGGGCCCTTTCGGTCCACGCGGACAGACATCGGATAAACCCCTGCCACAACGCAACGCAACGCAACGCAACGCAGAGGGGCATCCATGAGCGAGCGGTTCGCAGATCAGGTGGTTTGGATCACCGGCGGCGGCAGCGGCCTGGGGTTGGCGATGGCGGTCGAGTTCGCTCGGCAGGGGGCGCATGTGGCGGTCTCCGGTCGGCGGGTCGATCGGCTGGAGGACGCGGTCTCTCTCATCTCAGCAGAGGGGCGGAGGGGCCTTGTGGTGCCATGTGATGTCACCGATGAGGACCAGATGGCCGCCGCTGCGCGCCGCGTCTATGACGCGTTCGGCCGCGTCGACGTGGTGGTCGCCAACGCTGGATTCGGGGTGTCGGGGCGGGTGGATGCGCTGTCGATCGAGGACTGGCGCCGCCAGTTTGATGTCAACGTCATCGGCCTGGTGGCCACGGTGAAGTATGCCCTTCCGTTGCTGCGCAAGAGCAGGGGGCGGCTGGCGCTCATCGGCAGCGCCGCTGCGTTCTTCGGGGCGCCGAAGGCGGGCGCCTACAACGCCTCGAAGGCGGCGGTGCGCAGCATCGGCGAGACCCTGTACGTTGAACTCGCTGGGACCGGGGTGACCTGCACCACCATCCACCCCGGCTTCGTCGAAAGTGAGATCGCGCAGGTCGACAACCAGGGGCGGTTCCATGCGGACCGACGGGACGGGCGACCGCAGCGGCTGATGTGGCCCGCGGATCGGGCCGCCCGGGTGATGCTCCGGGCGATTTATCAGCGCCGCCGAGAGGTCACGTTTACCGGGCATGGTTGGCTGATTGCGTTTTTGGGCTCCCACTTTCCCGGGCTGACCCATTGGCTCATCAGCCTGGGCACCCGGAAGCGCAACCAGCGCATGAAGTCAGAATAACAGGGAAGCTCAGGCCGAGATCGGGGTTTCTTCGTCCAGGTTCATCTCGGTCCCGGATTCCTGGTTCTGGAGCCGGGCGTAGGTCTGTTCACCGAGGATGAAGCTGAACAGGGTCGCCAGAACGGCGCCGACACCGGGAAGAAGGAACATGAAGCACAAGCCCACTGCGAACAGGCCAAGCGCTTCCAGACCGTAGACGAGGATGTTCATGACGGTTCCGTTAGATGTGTGAAGGGGAAGTCCGTTAACCAGTTCGGACAAGATCCGGTAGGCTTTGAATCCATGACGATGAACACTGATGTCCCCCTCGCAGAAGGGCCGCTGCCAGAAGGCGAGCCGCAGAACTGGCTGACCACAGCTGTTCTCAACAGCGGCACCACGCCGCCGCCCACCAAGATCATCGCCGCACGCGATGAGCAGCAGCTCATCGCTGCGGATCCCTCGCCGGACGCTGCCTGGATCGCCGCCGTTGATGAGGCGCTGCTCACCACACCGGGCGTCCAGTGGGTCGGCGGCTACGGCTCGGCCCTGCTCAAGCGTGATGGCGGCCGGTTGCTCGCCAGCTTCGCCCGCATCCGCTACCCCGACGATCGGATCTGGCTGCGCGTCTGGCTGCGCATGCCCAACCAGCCCCTCTCCATGGACGACGCGGAGACGTTCACGGGGCCGCGCGACGCGTTGCCGGACTGGGTCGGTCGGCTGTTCCCCAGACCGCGCGGTCTGCGGGTGCGGTTCGTCGACGCCGCCTGGTCGGATTTGGGATGGCTGCAGCGGGCCGGCGTCCGCGCCCCGGACACCATCCAGCCCCTGTTTGAGGGGGCGCACCTGCGCGATTTTGTCCTCGCCGCGGCGCACCGTCTCGAAGCCTGGGTGGTCCACACCAACCAGCTCAGCTCGGCCACCGTCGCCTGGGTCCGAGAAGGCGTCGCCATCTGGTGGAACGAAGACCTCGACAGCGCACGCGCCATCGGCCACCGCCTCGCCGCCGCTGGTGCACGGGCCGCGGGCCTGTTCGGCCTCGGCGAAGACGAGCAGTCCGGCGGACATCTGCTCGGGCTCGCCGTCGAAGCCCCCGGCGAGAACCGGCTGCTCTGGGTTCGGCGGTTCTCGGTCTCTTCAGGGGGGGCGGCGAAGTGGACCGACGCCTCCGGGGGCTTCCAGCAGCCTGCACCACAGCTCGGTTGGTTCAAGTCCTGATCCGGGACCCTGGACACCGTCGTCACGAGAACCCAGGACAAAGTTACCACACACTATTTCCGCCGAAAGCATGCACCCACCC
>JBCBLB010000501.1:0-7407 GCA_038520555.1 Myxococcota bacterium
CGATCGGCGAGGGCGGCCGGGCCAGCCGAAGCAGCAGCCCCTCACGCGGCGCCTCGGCTCCTGTGGTGTCGTCGGCGTCCTGTGCGTCTTCCTGGAGGGGAGCCCGGTCGCTGATCTGGAGGCCTCGTTCGACGAGGTCGCGAACGGCGGCGGGGGACCAGTCGCTCTTGCGGATGGTCTGGTCGTTGGTGTGGGCGCCCTGCAGCTCGGTCATCAGGAGGTCTGCCCACCGGAGGTCGGCGCCGCGGAGGTCAGCGCGGACGAGGCTGGCCTGCCGCAGCCGCGCGCGCTGGAGGTTGACCTCGCGCAGGTCGGCGTCGGTGAGGTCGGCGTGCATCAGGTTGGCGTACTGCATCCGGGCGTGGCTGAGCTGGGCGAAGCGCAGATCGGCGCCGCCGAGCAGGGCGCTCTCCAGCGCAGACGCCACCAGCCGGGCGTTCCGCAGGTCTGTGTCCACCAGCCGGGCCCGCTGTAGGTTGGCCCGTTCCAGGTTGGCGCCGGACAGGTCGGCCTGCTGCAGATCGGCACCGAACATCAGCGCGTCGCTCAGGTCGACCCCGGCCAGGTTGGCGCCCCGAAGGTCTGCGTTCTGGAGGCTCGCGGCGCTGAAGTCCAGGTCCGTCACCGACTGTCGGCTGTTGACATAACGCAGCAGCAGCTGACCTTTCTGGGCGGCGTCCATCTTCTTCGTCGGACGTGGCAGCTCATTGGAAAAGTCCGGCAACCGCATCTGCTCTCCTCACCTGGGCGTTCTCTATCTTCTCTGACCGCATCCCGGTCAGGATAGGTCACGATCGAACCTGCACTGACCAGAGGTGAACGGTGGAGCCCGTCTTTGGCGATCGCACCTTGTTTCCTGACCTCACGCCCTTCGCATACCTCAACCACGCAGCGGTCTCTCCGCCGTCGCTTCGGGTCCGCGCCGCGGCGCAGGCGCTCCTCGACAACTATGCGGCCCATGGTGTCGGCGCGGTGATGGAAACCCTCGACCAGCGCGAGCGCCTCCGGGCCCGCCTCGCCGGCCTCATCCGCGCACAGCCCGATGACATCGGCTTCGTCGCCAACACCTCCGCAGGGGTGACCGCGGTTGCCCTCGGCCTCCGCTGGAACCCCGGCGATCGGATCCTCCTCTTCGACGGCGAGTTCCCCACCAACATCACCCCCTGGCAGCGCGCCGCCCAGACCTTCGATCTGAAGACCACCTTCCTCTCTCTGGACGGCTTCACCGATGGGTCTGGCGATGGGCTCGCCCAGCTGGAGGGCGCCCTCAAGGTGGGCGGGGTGCGGCTGGTGGCGGTCAGCGCGGTCCAGTTCCAGACCGGCCTCCGGATGCCCACCGCGGAGATGGCCGCCCTGTGTCATCGGTACGGCGCCCGCCTGTTTGTCGACGGCATCCAGGCGATCGGGGCCGTCCCCTTCGATGCCCGGGCCGTGGACTTCATGGCGTGCGGCTCGCACAAGTGGATGATGGGCCTGGAAGGGTGCGGGTTTTTGTTCGTTCACCCCGACGCCATCGATGACCTCGCCCCACGGGTCGCCAGCTGGCTCAGCCACGATGAGGGGTGTCTGGACTTTCTGTTCGAAGGCCCCGGCCACCTCGACTATGACCGCCCGATCCGGCGGCAGGCCAGCTTCGTCGAAGGCGGCGCCCCCAACGCCCTGGGATTCGTCGCCCTGGAAGCCGCTGCGGATGTCCTCGCCGCCCTCACGGTCCCAGCGATCTATCAGCACGCCAACGCATACCTCGACGCCCTGGAGCCGGGACTGATCGCGCGCGGGTTCGTCTCTCACCGGGCAGCCGATCCAAATCGGCGATCCTGTATTTTGAGCACGACCGTGCCCGAAGGCGTCGATCTGAAGGCCCTCCATACGGCGTTGGGGGAGCGAGGGGTGTCGGTCTCGACGCCAGACGGGCGGCTGCGGTTCTCGCCGCACTGGCCCAACCGAGAGGACGAGATCGCGCCGCTGCTCGCAGCCCTGGACGAGTCGCTGCGCATGATTCGCCGAGTTGGCCTCGACTTTTGACGGTCATAGGACGGTTTTCGAGGCGGGGGTGTCGGAAGCCTGCTGCTGACGGACTCCCCTGGCGTAATATGACACCGCTCCTCTTGCTTGCGCTGGATCTCGGCGCGATGCCCTGATCGCGAGGTTTTGGTGCTGACGCTTCTCACTCTCCTCCAGCTCACGAGCGCGACCGCGTTCGCCCAAAACGACCCCGACCCCGACCCCGACCCCGATCCTGCCGTGGAAGCGGACGAAGCTCCTCCTGTCAAGGAAGAGGTGAACCAGAAAGATGGCTACGGCGTCGGCCTGCTCCCTGCCCTCAACTTCAACAGCGATGAGGGCTTTGGTTACGGTGTCATCGGCACCCTCTATCGATACAAGGACAAGACCCGGCCATACAAGTACGCGCTGACCGCGCGATTTTTCCTGACCACCCGGCAGGTCAACGCCCATATGGTTCGCCTGGACCTGCTGGACCTGGGCGGGCTGCCGATCCGGGTCACCGCACGGGCGGACTACTTCTCGGCGCTCGCCCAGAACTTCTGCGGCTACGTCGGCGATAACCACTGCGGGCCCGATGCCGACCAGATCTCTGAAGATGCTGCGGACGCAGAGGGGCTGACCGGAGCCGAGCGTGATGACTTCCTTCGCCGCTACTACCTGATGCGGTACACCGAGACCGCGCTGAACATCCAGACCCGCACCAAGCTCAAGGATCTGCCCCACAAGCGCGAGATTCTCGCCGGCTACCGGTACAGCTACTACATCCCGGGGGTGTTCAACGACCAGGCGCCCTGGGCGGGCAGCCTGTATGACGTCGCCTACTTCTCGGAGGGGGAGACCGGCGGCGTCAGCGTCCTTCAGCTGGGCATGGTCTATGACAACCGCGACAACGAGCCGGCGCCGAACAGCGGGTACTGGTCGGAATTCTCATTCCGGGGTGCGACCCGGCTGTGGGGATCAAACTGGACTTATGGGGGGGTCAACCTCACGCACCGCCAGTATGTGACGATCGTCCCCGACAAGCTGGTCAGCGCCACCCGGGCCGTCGCCGACGTAACCGTCGGCGACCTGCCCACCCAGGATCTTGTCCGGGTCGGCGGCTTGCAGGACTACTCGGCCATCGGCGGCCAGAACGGCGGGCGCGGCCTGCGCGCCTGGCGGCTCGCCGGGCAGGTCAAGGGCCTCGTCCAGCAGGAAGTCCGCTGGACCTTCGCCCGGATCTCGCCGGGGACACAGCGGTTCGACTTCGGAGTCCTCGGGTTCATCGACGCTGGTGTGGCCGCGCGCGCCGCCGATCGGCTCGATGAGAACGACGCCAGCTTCGGAACGGGCGGCGGACTCCGCATCACCTGGAACGAAAACTTCATCGTCCGCGCGGACTTCGGGTTCAGCCCCATCGAAGACTGGTCCACGAAGTCTTATATCAACCTCGATCATATCTTCTGAGCGGGGCGCGGGACTCAGTCGAAGACGCGCGGATCGATCGCCCGCGCGGCACGCGCCTGGGCGGCCGCCGCATCGTCTTCTCCGAGCGCGGTGTAGATCTCTGCGGCCGTCGCGTGAAGCTCAGCGGTCACCCATACATCCGACAGCGCCACCTCGATCTCTGCCCGCGCCGACGCGACGTCGCCCATCGACAGCAGCGCCTGCGCCATCCACATCCGAGACTCTGAATTGTCTCGGAGCGTCAGGTTGGCCGTCGCCAACGCCACCGCGTCCTCTGCTGGCCCGAAGGTCAGGTAGTGCCCGAGCGCATGACCCGCGGCGGCCTCTGGGAATTGCGCGAGCTGGGCTTCATACGCCGCGCTCGCGCGATCGATCCATTGCTGCGCTTCCGCGTCATCACCACGCGCCTGCGCAAGCTCCGCCAGGGCGTCCATGAACTCTGGCGCGCCGGTCGCCTCGACGATTTCTTCATACATCGCCTGTGCGACAGCGTCTTCGCCCTGCAACACCAGGATCTCGGCGACATGCTCATGGATCAGCCAGTAGCCGGACAGCTCCGCGTCTGCGTCCAGATAGTGTGCCAGAGACGCCTCATACTGGCCGCGCTCAAGATCCATCAGGCCGCGCTGCAGATGAACCCACGCCCGCGGCTCCGCAGCGGTGCCGTGATACTGGGCCTCGGCTTCGTCGTACAGCGCTTCCGCGGCCTCAAAGTCACCCACCCGCCATGCGAAGAACGCCGCTGTGGCTGCGCCGCCGACGGTATCATCGAGCGTCCTCGACGCGTCGATCCATGCGAAGGCGTCATCATAGTCCCCTTGCTGCCACGCGAGCTCCCCGCGCCGCGTCGCGATCGCGGCGGCGGTACCATCATCCACCAACACGGCGGCGCTTGCGGCGTCCAGATCCGGCGCGACCTGGGGGAAGCGATGAAGCGTCGCGTTCAGCGACGCCCGCTCCAGAAACGGCCCCGCACCCTCTACCGCCACCGAGAAGGCTTCGTCCAGCGCCGCATCGGACATCGCATAGTCGGCGTCGTCACCAGACAATCGCGCCCGGGAACGCCACAGGGCGGAGACCCCCGCACGTGCCGTCCAGCTCGTCGGCGACGCATCCGCTCGGCGGGACTCCGCCGTGAGCGCCGCATCGACCGCGGCCAGTTCTTCAGCGAACGCCCCCTCTCCGGTCGGCGATGAGACCGGAGCGGCGCTCGTCATCCCCTCGCCAGGGCTCGACGGGGCACACCCTGCGAGCAGCAAACCTGTCATCCATATTGTCCGAGTCATCATCAACCTCCATCGAGAATGAACGTTACGAGCCATGAATCAGTGCGGTGTGGCCAGGTAGGGGAACGTGCTGCTGAAGGCTTTGTCGTTCTCGGTCGGGTTGACCCCCACCAGGGCCGTCGCGGTCTGGCCATCGACGCTCAGATCCAACAAGATGACGGCAAGGGTGACGTCCATCACCGGGTCTGCGGGCATCCGGCCGTTCGGGAAGCCTGCGTCGCCCATGAGATCGATCTTCAGCGTGTCAGGCACGACCAGCGGCGCGGCCTGCGCCACACAGCTGCCTGTTCCGTCTCCAACCACCGAACAGGGAACAAGGCTCAGACCGGTCAGGTCATCGTCCAGCGCGCTGTGCAGCCCATCGAGGTTCGTGATGATCTCGCCCACGAAGTCCCCTGCAGCATCATCCACAGGATCGGACCCGTTGTATGAATCCTTGGAGGTGATGACCGCCGTGTTGATCGCCGGCATGCCCATCCGATCCACCCGAGTATATGCAGACGGTGCGTCATCTGCGTATACAAAGCCCATGTCTACATCCGTATCCGTATCGGTGTCGGTGTCGGTGTCGGTGTCGGTGTCGGTGTCGGTGTCGGTGTCGGTGTCGGCTTCTTCGGTGTTGGTGTCCTCGTCGTCGTTATCGCACGCGATGAAGGTGGCGCACAGTGAGATGAGCGCGATGGTGTAGAATCGCATTGTGTTCTCCGTTGTTCTTCGTTCGGGTTTACTTGCGGGCCGTGGTGGTCCAGATCTGGATGCTGTCGTTGCCTGCGGATGCGGCATCTGCGTCCATGGAGACGACGATCGCGGTGATGTTGGTGGTCGCGAAGCTGTCGCGGTTCGCATCGAACGAGAGGGTCCCGGTGGAGAGGGTCTCGAGGTAGCCGTCGAGATCGAAGAAGAAGGGGTCATCGCGGAGGCCGGCGAAGACCTGGGCGCCGTTGTCATCGAGGGTCGCTTCGACGGCGCCCTCGATATCGCCGGACGCGCCGGGCAGGTTCTGAACCTGTACGCCCCAGCCGCCGTCGCTGTCCTGCCCGAAGCGGATGAGGACATCGATGTCTGCGATGTTGTCGGCGTTGTTGTCGATGTGGATGGTGTAGAGCACGTCCGCGTCGTAGGTCGCCGCGCCGCCAGCGGCCGTCAACCCGGCGAAGCCGATGGCTGCGACGATCTGGTCGCCGGTGTGCCACGCATAGAAGTCTGAGATGTCTGCCGCCGGATCGGCGCCGGCGATCGGGGCTTCGGCGTGGTCTGCCGCGAGCGAGACGCACGGGACCAACGCGGCTGCCGCGAGGGCGCCGAAGAGAACGCGATATCGTTTCATCAGGAATGTATCTCCGTACCGAACAGGCTCTGTCCTGTTCTGCATCTCTGTACGGGACCGGAAACGAGTCGGATCACCTGCCGATGAAATTTCTCACCCAGACATCAACGATCGGCGCGTCTTCGGGTGGACCGGTCAGCGGATGGTCTTGAATTCGTCCTGACCCCAGATGTCCAGGTAGCCCTGCCAGACGCCTTCACAGAGGGAGAACCGGGCACATCCGGTGCAGGCGTCGGGGTGTCCTTTGAGATCGTGGCGCTTGCGATCCTGCCAGTTGAACCGGGCCCGCCCACCCTCCTGAACGGCGACGCCCTCAGAGACGCCGTCGTGGCGAATCGAGCAGTCTGTCGACAGGTCTCGGTACTCGCCCATGTACTTCTTCAGCAGCGTTTCGCTACGGGTCAACTCCGTGGGCAGGACGCACAGCGGGAAGCCACCGAAGGTGAAGGTCTTCTTGAAGTGGTACTCGTTGAGCACGATGGCCTTCATCAGGATCGGGACGACCTTGGTGTACTTCGGGGTGAGCGACTTGCTGCCGACGGCGTACCCTTCGGGGCGGACGAAATTGACGCGGACATCGTCCAGGCCCATCGTCTCATAGAAGAACCTGAGCATCTTCGGCAGGTACCGGTAGTTCCAGCCGTTGAGGACGATGTTGACGCTGAGTCCGTCCGGCAGGTGCCCGTCGGCGCGCTTCTGGTTCAGATAGCGAATGGCGGTGCACTTCTTCTCAAAGTTGCCGGGGACCCGGGTCAGCCGATCTTCGAGCGAGGCGGTGTGGCCGTGCATCGAGATGGTGATCCGGGTCAGCCCCGCGTCGAGCAGCCGGTCGGTGAAGTGGGTCAGCCGCAGCTTGGTGGCGTTGGTCGCGATGGCGATCCGGGTGAACCCGATCTCACGAGCATAGGCGACGGACTGTACGATCTTGGGGTAGGTGGTGGGCTCGCCGCCCAGAAAGCCCATCGACCGGTGCCCAGAGGCGTACCACCGCTCGATCTCGGCCTTCATGTCGTCGAAGGGCATATAGCTGCGGTCTTCTTTCTTGGGCATCCCATCCAGGCAGAACACGCACCGGTTGTTGCAGGCCTTGCCGATGTTGATCTCGACGTTTCGGCGGGAATCCCGAAGCTTGTTGGGCAGCTGGTTGGTGGGGCGATCTTCTTCCATCACGGCCTCGCATGGATCGGCTGGAGGAGGTCGGTCGAGCGGGTCCGGGCGTAGGCGTCGAAGACGCCCCACCAACCAGCTGCCCAACAAGCTTCGGGATTCCCGCCGAAACGTCGAGATCAACATCGGCAAGGCCTGCAACAACCGGTGCGTGTTCTGCCTGGATGGGATGCC
>JBCBLB010000776.1:0-4283 GCA_038520555.1 Myxococcota bacterium
AACGCGAGCGCTTGAACGCGAGGGGCTCAAGGATCATGCGCGGGTCTGGTGAGAACCATGGGATCGGCTGACGGCCTTCCCAGGGGAAGATGCCTTTCTGGTACGCCTCAATCAACGTCGCGGGGCGAAAATCCCCGCCCAGACCCACCAGTCCGCCCGGCCCAGGCTGGATCTGCTCCAACGGCGGGAACATCGGGCGGCGCCCGGGGAGCAGGAAGAGAATCGTCACAACACAGATCTATGCTGACCGGCTCACCATGGAAGGGCCAAAAGACAAGATGTCCCCAATCAAAACACCCCAACCGTCTGGCTGGGGTGTCGGGCGTCTCGCCGTACCGAATTACTCTTCGTCGCGGTACTCTTCAGGGATGAGCGCGTAGAAGGTGTGGCTGTTGAGCAGCCAGGTGCGCGCGCCGATGGAACCGTAAACATCGACGATGATGTCGGTGGTGTTTTCGTTGGGCTCCAGGACGATGGCGGCTTCTTCGACCGTGGTGATGGTGAAGGTGACGTCGGTACCAGAGGGCACGTCGGTCCAGCGGTCCGGGGTGACCGAGTCGACCAGGTTGTAGACGTCCTGGCTGACCTCAAGCTCGACAACGTCGAAGGTCTCGTCGCCGATCAGCTCAAGAACCGCGCCGACGATGGTGTCCTCGAAGTCATCAGAGCCGTTGTTCCAGGTGGTGACGAGGTCAGAGACCGAGTCCATCTGCTTGTAGCGGGCATCCCCGACGGTGTAGCCGACGCCGACGCCGATGATCTTGGCGTTGAGGTCTGCAGCGGCTTCCTTCACCATCGAAGAGGTCGCGTCGGAGTCTTCGATGTCAACGGTGGTGCAGCCGCCGGGGGCCTGATAGCCGTTGCCGGGATCGCGCAGATAGTTGTCCGTTGCAAAGATGACGACAGGCAGAACATCCTTGCGGAAGCCCATGCCGCCTTCCTGACCGCTGCCCTCCACCGCGCCAGACTGCGAGCCGGTGACCGTGCCACCGAACGCGTCTTCCGGACGACGCTTGAAGGGGACCACGTCGTCTGCGTCGTCGTAGTTGCCGTCACAGTTCTGGTCATAACCCTGACCGGTCAGCGCCTGGAAGAGCGCCTCATGCGAGGACTCCGGACCGTCCGAACCACCCGACGCGCTCATGCTGTTGAAGGCGTTCTGGACACGCTGCAGCTCTGTTGTCTGCTGGGTCAGCAGCTCGAAGGGAAGGTCAGAACCACCCCCCATGTTGGAGTAGTTGTAGTCGCGGAACTCTGCGACACCGAAGGTGATGTCCTCGATCTCGTTGAACAGGCTCTCGGCGATGGCCTGGAAGTCAGTCTGCAGACCGGAGATGGTGCCACCCATTGAGCAGGTACCATCAACAATCGCGGCAATGTCGGCGATCTCATACTCAACCTTGAAGGTCAGGTCCAGCGCCTGGCAGATGCCGTCGTCGTCGCCCGCGCCGAACAGCGCAGCGAGTTCGATGCCATCGTTGTCAGGGTCGTTGCTCAGGACCGTCAGGTTGTCGGTGTACAGCTGCGCGACCGCCGGGGTGAAGGCCACCTCAACCAGGGTCAGCTGGCCGGGCTCAAGCTCGTAGTTGGTCGGCATCTCGACGATCGTGAAGTTGTCCTTCTCCATGAAGACGTCGTCGATCACCAGCGTCTCGGTGCCGACGTTGCGGAGCTCGAACACCTTGGTGTCGCCGCAGTCCAGCATCCGATCTTCGAAGTCGTAGTTCGGCGGATTGATCTCAAGCTGAGGACCCGTGAAGCCGCCGCTCAGGGTCACTTCAACCGCGCCCTCCTGCGGATCGTTCGAGATGACCGTCGCCTTGCCCTGATCCGCAGGGGTGACCGCGGTGTACAGGATGTCAACAGAGAACGTCGCCTCAGGCGTGAGCGTCAGCGGGAAGGGGCTCTCCACCGATGCGCCACCGTCCGCCCCGATGAAGGAGAACGGGTTGGTGCTTCCCTCTGTCTCTGTCTCCAGGACGACCGCTGCCACTTCCAGGGCCGCGTCGCCGATGTTCGAGATCGTCACCGTCTCAAGCTGCGTCTCACCCAGATCGAGGATGCCGAAGTAGATATCGAGCGGCTCAACCTTGATATTGGGGGAAACGTCGACGATGTCTTCCCGGTCGGTGATCTCGAACTCGGAACAGCCGGCCACAACCGCGAGGCCAGCAAGTGAGATGAAGCGCATGGTTCTCCTCGAACATCTGAGATGGAATGAAGGGCAGTGGATGCGTAGATACGATCGGATCCGTATTGTGTGACAAACTTTTTGGATCTTCAACCGGATTTTCGATCATCTACATCGATCAGCCCGCCCATATCTTCTTTTCACGACATCCCCAGATCATCTCGCCCCACGTCCACCCTCCGTCACAGACCCCCACAACGAAGACGGGCGGCCCACAGGCCGCCCGATGGCATCCTGACGCCCACGTCTTACTCAGAAACCGTCGCCACACCGTAATAGTAGTAGGTGTAGTAGTACCCGGCGTCCTCTTCGTCAGAATCATCCTTGTAGCCGCTGGTGTACTTCAGCTCACCATCCGTGAAGGTCGCGCTGGCGAAGGAGTAGTACTCACCCCCATATTCGAACAGCATGGCAGACTCGCCGTCGTAGTTCGACGTATACGCGTAGATATAGTTGAAACCGCTGCCCTCTTCGATCTCACAGGCGGGGCCGTTGTACGAGATGTCCGACTTATAGGTGAGCGTCACATCGAAGACGAACTCACAGTCGACACAGTTCGCCGGGATGTCCAGCGGGGTGCCCGACACGTCCCAGGCGACCTGACAGTCATAGCCGGTCTCAAAGGTGTTATCCGCGTCCGGAGATTCCCCGGAGATCTGGATGTCCAGCGACTCCGTCCCTTCATAGGTAGAGAAGGGATTGGGCGTCGGCTCGGGCTCGGGCTCGGTGTCCGTATCGGTGTCCGTGTCCGTGTCGGTGTCCGTGTCCGTGTCGGCTTCTTCAGCGCCGGTGTCTTCTTTGGTGTCAGTATCACAGCCAGCAACAATGAGGCTGAGCAACAGCCAGGGCGTGAACTTCATGGGGATCTCCTCCTGAAAACGGGTTCGGCCTTATAACAGCGGTCATGGCAGCCAACCCTGATCTCGTCATCAGAAGACACCAGATTGAATCGATCTTCCCTACTTCGTCATCGTTTCACAGAAAGCCCGGCCGCGATCTCCTGAACGACCGCCCACCCTTCGACGACATGCGCCCGCGTGGTGTTCGTCTGCCCGATCGAGAACCGAATGGTCGCCTGCCCCCGCAGCGTGTTCGGGGTCAAATAGATCCGCCCGTCTGCGTTGATCGCCTCCACCAGGCGGCGGTTCAACCGATCCAGCGCGTCTGGATCGGTGACCCCTGCCGGCGTATACCGGAAGTTCAGCAGCGACAGCCGCGGCCCGTCGGTCAGCGCAAAGTCGGGGCTGTCCGCGATCCATTCTGCCAGCTCTTCCGCCCACCGCAGGTGATCGCGGATCATCTGCCTCAGCGCCTCAGCGCCATAGCTCCGAAGCACAAACCAAAGCTTTAACGCGCGAAAGCGACGCCCGAGCGGCACGCTCCAGTCCCGATAGTCGATGACATGGCCGGTCTCTTTGCTGCGCAGATAAGCCGGCAAAATCGACAACGTCCGCACCAGCGGCTCCGGATCGCGGACAAAGTGGGCGGAACAGTCGAAGTTGGTCAGCAGCCACTTGTGTGGGTTGAACACGAAGCTGTCGACCCGCTCGATCCCATCCAACACCGCGCGCTGTTCGGGGAGGATGAGCGCGCTCCCGGCCCATGCCGCATCCACATGCAGATACAGACCGAACGTCTCACAAACCACTCCGATGGGCCCGAGCGGATCGGATGCTCCAGCCCCTGTCGCGCCCAGGCTGGCGATCACACCAGCGGGCACGGCTCCGGCGTCCAGATCAGCCTGCACCGCCGCATGGAGCGCATCTGGCCGCATCGCCAGATGGTCATCCACCGGGATTTTGCGGAGCTGCCGTCGTCCGACACCTGCGATGGTAACCGCCTTCTCAACAGAGGAGTGCGCCTGCTCGGAGCAATAGAACGTCACCGGCGGCCCAGAGAAAGGGCCGTCCTCATTGATCCGCCAGCCGGTGGCCTTCTCACGCGCAGTGAGCACCGCACAGAGGGTCGCGCTGGAGGCGGAGTCCTGGATGACACCCTGAAACCCGACCGGCAGCCCGATGAGCTGACGCAACCAGTCGAGCACCCGGGTCTCCATCTCGGTCGCCGCCGGCGAGGTCTGCCACAGCATGCA
>JBCBLB010000681.1:0-5104 GCA_038520555.1 Myxococcota bacterium
CAGATCCGCGTAGACGCCCAGGTGCCGGTGCCTCGCCGAGATGTGCTCCTCTTCGAGGCGCGGTGGACGGCGCTGACGCTGGCGCTGCCGGCGCTGTACCTGCTCCAGGATCGGCTCATGGAAGCGTTGGGCGAGGCGTAACGGAAGAGCGTTACACCCCCCGATCAGGGCTCCCAGCGTGCGGCGCCGCCCACGTTGCTCTGTTGGAAGCGGCCCAGGGAGCTGAACTGCGCCGGGTCTCGGTACAACAGGGCGATGAGCGACTCCCGATTGTCGTCGTTGTTGCTCCAGTACAGCCACACCTGAAAGGAACCGTCAGCGATGGCGGCGGCCTCATCAAAGGCGGCTGTGTGGGCCTGCTGGCCGGCGGTCGGGCTCTGATCGAAGGAAGACGTGCTCTGCGATCCCCCGCTGCCCAAAGCGGTAACGATGGTGAGGTCTCGGGTGGTCCCGTCCGTTGCGATCGGCGTGTGGGCCCACTTCAGCGGTCCACTGCCGAAGTTGTCCCAGAAGTATTCCGATTCCCAGCCGGGCGCCTGCTGGGGGTTGGTCGTTGTGTCGAAGACGATCGAGCCGTTACCAGCCGGCACAGTCCAGCTCAAATCCTGACGCTGTACGACCTGGTTGTCGTAGGGCACCGGGATCGTCGCCTTCGCTTCGAAGCGGATCGTCACATCGTCGCCGGGGCTGACGGGCGTGGGCGGACCACTGATCGATCCAGTCTGGGAATCGATCGTGTACAGCGTCGACGGGGTCCCGTTGATCCACAGTTGGCAGGTTGCCTGCAGGATGGATGGGGTGCCGTAGATGAACGCGCTGACGTTAGACAAGACGCCCGTGACGGTGATCTGTCCACTCGTGACGTTGAGAGTGATGATGGGGGCGAAGTCCGCACCGGGCCACTGAGTATCGTTGGTACCGTTCGTGAATGAAGGTGCAGGAGTGTTGATGTTCATAAAAACCTCGATGATTACGCATCAGTACAAGTGAAGCGCGCCCCAAACGTGTTCGGGTACGCCTGCATCAATCAAAGATTCTACACCGTCTCTGACCCATTCGGCTGGATTGGGATGCGGCCATGAAGCCAGCAGGACCTCTGCGGCTTGCTTCGCGACCCGATCCCGCACTGACCACCGATAGGTGACCACAGCGGAAGCGTGCGCCTGAAGCAAGGCAGAGGCGAACGAGAGTTCGATGCCGTGAAGGGTGCTCTGGGCGGCAGTTGTGCACCCCGAGAGATACACGACCGCTCCGCCCAGATCTGAGGCGGCGAGTTGTTCGGGGTAAACCCGGCCGTCTGCCAGGTCGAGATACCGACCGTCCGCGTTGGATCGGGTATGCGCACCGAGCACCAGTAGTCCGCCCCGGATGGTGGAAAGCGCCTGGCGGGTAACTTCTGTGCCCCGCAGATAGATCTGAGCGATCTCTGGGGATACCTCCGCCGCTGCGCCGGGCAGGTCGCCGTGTGGGTCAGCCAGCGAGGCTATCGGCCCAGGTTTGAATGCCGCGGCCAAAGTTCGGCGTGGCCCGATCACTTCTCGGAACGCAGGCAGCGGAGCCCCTCTATATGCTGCGTGGTGGGCCGCGTATAGAGGGGCTTCTGTGAGTAGGCCGTCAGAAGCAACGAGAATCTCGCCGGTTAAGGGCTTGGGGAACAGGAAGGCGCCGAGCTGCGCGCATGCATCGCCACAATGATCACGCCCCAGTTCTCGGCTCGCATCCTGGATCAGCAACTTGAGGCGCACCGCATCCAGAAACGGCCTTGTTTCCAGCAAGGAGGCCCCGGGGAACAGCCACAACAGCGACTTTTCGCCACGCGCAATGGCCAATAGAGGTGTCTCACCAAGCGCGATCTGGGTGTTCAAGAACACCATCCGCAGGAGCTTGCGTTGCATGCTTGGGTCTAAGAGCTGCTCCGCGGTCAGGATAAGGTCGCGCTGTTCCCACGCCCCGAGCAGGTGCCCGTCATGGTACTGAAGCTGATTGCGCGCCCCTTCCAGGACACGCATGTCCACCCCTGAGTGTCCCATGAGGGGGCCTGCGGTGGCCATCGTTCGTAGCCACCGGGTGCCTCGATGAGCAGGCGGAATGTTCGCAAAGATCGACCGAAGCTCCGAATACTCTTCCTGGATATGCGTCGGGTCGTCATTTGTAGCAAACACGCGCCGCTCTGCAAGGAATCGCTCCACCTTCAGCGCTCGTTGGCGCCCGTCCCGAAGCTCCTGAAGGGTACCTTGGTTCTCCCTCATGTATGCCAGCGCTTCGTCGATTCGGTCCTCCGCAAGCAGCAGGCGCACGTAACGCTGATGATAATGAGCCGCGTCTCTCGGGTACTCTTCTACAGAAGTTTGTGATAACCAGCGCCGCGCCTCCCTGGCCTCACCATGGTTGAGGTGCCGAGCTGCCACCTCTCGTGCCACCCAAGACGTGAACCGGGCGTCCAGCGGCACCCTGCGAAGGAGCTGGATTAGGATCCGCTCGCCAGCCTCAATGAATCCCAGATAGCTCAGCGCAGCGAACAGCCCTACTCCAGCGCGAGTCACTCCGCCGATGTCATCCGATTCCCATGCCTTCTCCCATGCTTCTCGATAGGTGGCCGCCGCCAAAGCGAACCGCTGCGCCTGACCGTGCTCCTGAGCCTCCTGAAGCACCTGACGCAGTGCAGGTAAGGGCTTGGGAATCGTGCCGCCTCGTTGGATCATGTCCGGTCGGACTCGGTGTGCTGCCGCCTCTGCCAGTTCCCACCGTCCGCCCATCTCCGACTCAATCATTTCGACGGTGTCGCCGGACTGGATGGCTCGATAGATGATGTCAGCCGCGAAGATCCAGAAGATCGCGTTTCGATCATGACGATCTCGGTAGACCTCTGGGAACCACAGCGAAGAGACCGCCACCGCGATTACGCGGTCAGTGTCCGGCGGCAGCTCGACCCGGTGCTCCGTCGGGGTATCATCGGCGCCCTGGACAAACGTATCCGCCACCCGCATCTGCTCTCCGCAGAATGCAAGCACAGCGATGTGCCGGGCAGGCTCGCAGTATGCGTGCGCCCAGACCACACCGGCCCGCTGCTCAAGCCGAAGCTGGAGCAGATGTCCTCTGTGGGTGCTCATGAAATTTTCGCCATCGCGAGCATAGCGGATCGGCGGACGTAGCGCGGCGCTGAAATTGATTCGCGGAGGCACACCCCGGTCGATATCCTGAAGGTAGTGCTTGATGTATCGCTTCAATGAAGCGGTTCGTAGTTGCGCGACTCTGATTGAGATGTTCAGATTTTTGGAGACGTCCTTGGTGGACGCGCCCCACATCACTGCGCGGAGCAGGTGGTAGGCGTCTTTGACGCCCTTGATTTCGGCATCTTCGCCTACCTCCCTCAGGAACGCTTCGAGGTCGAGTCGGGCGTCGGGAAGGTCTTCCATCGATCTGGTCTGGAGCGATAGTGGAAACCGCTCGTTTTCTCGTACGCGGCGAACCTCGTTAATCCGCTCCTGGATTGCTGCCTCAAATAGCGCGATCAACCCGTCGCCACCGCACCACTTCGAGCGAGGCATGCGACACACGTCGTCGAACGCGCTGTTCAGAAGGTCTTGGTGAAGCTCTGCCGGTGCTTGCTGAAAGAGGAGCCTCGTCCAGCGATCATGGTGGTCTCGGAGTGTGGCGAGGACAGCGTCCCGCCACGCAACTGTATTTGCGTAAAGCATGATGTATTCGGGGGAGATCAGTGAATAGCCCAATCATAGACTGAGAAAGACGGAAGCGCACCCTATTGGTCTTTCATTCCTTGATTCGCGACGATGGTGGTCAGTCTGCGTCCATAACAACTGATAACGCCCGATTTCAGTGGATTACACAGCACAATGACCACAAGAAACCCCATGAAAGCATGATGCTCTCATGGGGTCGGAAGGAGGGCAGGGTGGTCAAACACTCGATGTAACGATCCTGAGTGTTGTTACATCATCCCCAGATGAATCAAAGGCCAGCAGGCCGGCCTGCCCCAAACCTCACCACTGTGCCCCGTCAGCCCACGCCGGCGCCTCAGAAGGGCAGACAGCGCTCTCCGTCCGCATCGACGTGCTCTCGCCAGCGGATGACAACGCCATCCCGCACCTCTGTCACCACGCGGTACAAGTCGCCCTTGTGAATCGTACCCCCGCACTGGTCGCAGGTGTAGCAGCGCCGGGCGGTCTCCTCGCGTTCGTAACGCTCCGTCAAGAGTTGGTGCTCGGCGCTCATCGCTCGCCCCTGCAGTAGACGGCGCTCCCGCAGGCCCCCCAGCCGACCTGGCGGAGTACTCCCGTCTTCACAGCGGTGTATTGAATGCAGCCGTACAGTGATTGGCTGTAATGGTAGCCTATGTGAGGGATACCTCTCTGCTCAATATGGTAGGCGAGCTGGCCAGCAGTGAATCGCTCTTTGCCGATGCTCTCGACGCCGGCCTTGATGGCGGCGAGGTTGACATCCGTGACGTCGTAGTGGTCCATGAAGTCGATCTCATCGTCGGTGTACTTCTTCATGCTCTCTCCGGTGATTGCAGAATCGCGCCGCACCCATCCTTAGGTCTGCTCGACCGGGTGTTGTTCGGGCCGCTCGGACGGCGCTTCATTCTTAGGCACCGCCCTCTCTCTGTCTGACACATACAATATATGGTAAACATTGTAGGGCGTCCATCAAATACATACAGTTTTTAGTATTTAAATAAGGAAGGCTGCCCTCATCGATGTTTACATAAAATCGTCACCATCGGTTGAGGGAGCGGTACGCATACAATATATGGTAAGGATAGGGGGGTCATTCCGACGTCCTGGGGCGCCTTGGAGGGACGCAGATGAGCAAACGACGCGAGCGTCAGGAGATCATCCTGGCGCTGCTCACCACGGGCTGGCAGCGGGCCAGCACGCTGGCAGCGGCGATCGATCAACCCACGACGGGATCGGGTTTGAGCACCGCGGGCCGGCTGGCTGAAGAGCTGCCGCTGCCCATCGAAAACGACAAGGTCGGGCGCACCCATCTTCGGCGCCTGGCGCCGGCGGAGGCGCTCATCGCGCTCGGTGGGGAGAGCCTCTCAGCGGCCCATCGGGAGACTCTTCGCGCGGCGGTGGAAGAG
>JBCBLB010000904.1:0-3078 GCA_038520555.1 Myxococcota bacterium
ACCATCACGGAAATCTTCGCGAAGCCCTCATTGAATCAGCCGTATCTCTGATTCGGGACGGCGGCGCTCAGGCCGTCTCGATGCGCACCGTCGCCCAGAAGACCGGCGTCTCCAGGGCCGCCCCCTATCACCACTTCAAGGACAAAGACGCACTGCTCGCCGCGGTCATGACCGCCGGCTTCCACATGCTCACCCAGCGCATCCGCGACGCCATCGATCCCATCGAAGACCCCTGGCAGCGCATCGTCCACATGGGCCGCGCCTATGTCCACTTCGCCCTCAATGAGCCGATGCTCTCTCGCATGATGTTCGGCGATTCTCTCCTCGATAAGGAAGAACATCCCGACGTCCGGGACGCCGGACAGGAATCCTTCAGCCTGCTGATGCAGCTCGTCATAGAGTGTATGGCGCTCCCCGACGCGCGCACCGAAGTCGATCCCCTCACCTTCGCCATGGGCGCGTGGTCAACCGTTCACGGCCTGTCGCTGCTGTTGGTCGAAGGCAAGTCCGAAGTCATCGAACATGCCTGTCCCACAGCCACCATCGTCAACGAGAAGATTATCGATGACGTGTTGGAAATGCTGCTCTACAGCATCCGACGCGACTGACCGGGGCGCTCTGTCTTCAGATGCTGTCGCTCAGCGAGCTGTTGGCGGTGAAGATCGAATCAGGATCTACAGTCACAATCGCGATGACCGTAACATCAGAAGAGACTGGGTACTTTCTGGAATTTCTAAGTTGTCTGAGAGGACGTCTGCGCTATGAAGTCCTCATGGGATCCATTACAGCACATCAATAACCCAACGATAAAGCAACCAATTGTGATGATCACCCCCCTCCTCACTTTTTACGATTCTCATGGTTCATGGTGCGCTCGCTGAAGATCTGACACACCCAGACGGCGTCTTGAACGGTCAGCTGTCTGGGGAGATGTTGTGGAGCGAAGCCTCGTTTGTGAGCACGCGGTTCGAATACACGCGGATGCCTGACGTCGACGTGCCCGCTCGGGTGCCACCCGATGAGGTCAAGGACGTCATCGCAAAAATCCAGTCTACCGCACCGGCTGGGGATGCTGACGAGATCAGGGTCTGGGGATACCTCAGCCCCCATGGGGCGATGATGGTCGGTCCGCAGGCATGGGCCCTCCGGGGGCCGTGGCCGGCCATGCAGAAGGACCAATACGTCGGCATGGAGTTCGACTACAGCTGCGAAGAAGCCGTCATCAAGGGCAGCCCGCCGTTCGACTATGAAGAGAAGCTCACGCGGTACACCCTCTCCTTCCTCCACTACGACACCAACGTATATGAAAGAAAAGAGGGCGAAGGCGTCTACACAGCGATCCGTGATCCCATCATGCGCGTCTACGCCACCGACGCCAGCGGGCCGCTCAACCCCATCACGCCCGTCCGCTATGACCTGCTCTATGATTCAGGGCGGGGCGGCCATCCCACCCATACGCCGGACAGAGAGGAGCGTGTCGAGCTGTTCCAGTCGACCAACCTCATCCATCCCACCGACAGCCCCATCACCTGCGACGGTGCCCCGCGAGCGTTCTCGATCCGGATGGAGTGTGACGCCGGTGAATGCGGCAAGCGGCCCACTCCAGCGCAGTACATCTCTGATGTCCAGCTCGCGTACCAGACCCGCGGCTGTCTGCCCATCTCTATCGTAGAGAACGGGCTGAATTGGTATGAGCGGGCTCCGGATCCGCTGCCACCCCAGAGCCCGCCGCCAGACCCGTCGTTGCCTCCACGTCACCTCTCCCCGCTCGCCCCTCTGATCAGCGGATGGCTATATACTCCCGGGCTCATCGACGGTCCACGGGTGATCCTTCCGAAGGGTGGGTTCTTATTTGAGCGAGCGGGACAGACGCCTGGCGTGAACGAGGTTCACTACCAGGAGTACCTCCGCTACGAGATCCCGGGGAACCAGCATGTGCTCGACGACATCGTCTCATTCACCTTCGATCCCGGCGACGAGGTGGTCGGCTACAACATCCCACCTGTGGTCACCGCCACATACACCGACGGCGTCCAGCAGCCGCTCGATCCGGTCTTCGTCCCCGTCGATCAGATGGGCTCGTTCGGGAATCTCTTCGACAGCCACAACGGCGAGAGCGCCGTCGGCCACTTCGAGCTTTCAGGGGACATCGAGTGGTTCACGGATCTGACCCTGAGAGAGCTGCTGGAGGCTTCGGGCCTGCTTCAGCTACAGCGAGCATTCCAGGTCAGCGGAGATCCCAGCGCGCAGACCACGGTAGATGACACCTGGGTCATTCGGGACTGTGATCTCGGCACTGTGGTCGGTGACAGCGGCACGATCAAGATCGACCTGGACGACGAGGTGACCGCGACGGCGAACGTGACGTTGGATACGGACGGAGCGCTCTCGAAGAGCAACGCCGGGTTCCGGTATCTGGAGAACGACGACCCCACAGACACCAACCTCGACGGCGCGGTGGTCCGCTACAAAATCGACACCGAAGATCTCGACATCAGCAGCATCGAGAGCCGGCACCGCTACTGGATGATCACCGCCTCGCAGGAGCGGCAGATGCGCTCGACCCAGGAAGCAGTGCGCGCCTCCGGCGACAGCATGCTCCACAGAAGCCTCAGCTACGTCGAGACCGCGATCTGGAACTCCCTCCCCCCTTCCACCGACTGGCTGACCTATATGCTCCAGTCCTCCAACGAATACGCTGACGGCTTCGTCGCGGGTAAGTTCTCCCTCGCCTTCGTAGACCTCAACGAGCAGCTCACCCCAGACCCAACCATCGAGCCCACTTATCGAAGCGAGTATACCGAGCGGGAGAAGATCAATCCTGTTCTCGATAAGAACGATGCAGACGTGGTTCGAGCCGTGGACGACAGCTGGTCGGTGATCCTATACGCGTCGGCGGATCGGAAGTTCGACGCAGTGCCTGGCTGGTTCCAGAAGCAACGGCTGGAAGGGGTACGTTTAGTAGACGATGAGGAACTGTACTTCGAGTGGGCGAACTGGGGATGCGCGGACTGCCGAAAGAAGAAACCCGCTGGTGATACCAGCACCGACTACTACTCAGACGAAGACAAGAATGGT
>JBCBLB010000958.1:0-2389 GCA_038520555.1 Myxococcota bacterium
CGTGCGCCGACGGTCTCCAGGTCGAGGCTGGCGAAGGTGCCGTTGGTGTTGCTGCCGACGCAGATGTGGTGATCGTTGCTGTTGGCGCTGGGATCGGCCGCGTCGAAGCTGCTCTCATCGATGGCATCGTAGAGGACGCTGTCGACGTCGACGTCTTTGTAGACGGCGCCGAGGAGGAAGCCCAGCTCGCGCTTGTTCAGGTCGTTGACGTCGGGTTCGGTGCCGGAGTTGGCGTGGCTGTTGTTGGCGAGGACGATGTTGCGGGTGCGGAAGTTGAACACGACCCCATCGGCAGAATCGAGCGTCAGGCCATCGACGTCGCCGACCAGCTCGTTCTCGGGGATGACCCATTGCTGGGCGTCGCCTTCGACGATGAGGCCGCTGAGGATGGCGATGTCAGAGGTGTTGTTGTTGGCGTAGGTGTTGTCTTCGAGGACGACGCGTCGGCTGGCGAGGATGACGGTGCCGGTGCCGGCGGGGATGGTCGAGACGACGCCGCTGGGGGCGAAGTTGGGGGTGTTGTTGTCGGTGACCGTGTTGTCGTGGACCCAGACGTCGCGCCCGATGATGGGGTTGCCGGGCAGGTCGAAAATCAGGAGCCCGCCGGTGTTGTTGGTGGCGGTGTTGCCGTAGACGTCAGCGTACTGGGTGTTCTCGATCTCGATGCCGGCCACGTTTCCAGAGGCGAGGTTGTTCCGCACCACGGTCCGCTGGACCTGTCCGACGTAGATGCCGGCGTCGGCAGCGTTGAAGGCTTCGCAGTCTTCGATCAGGACGTCGGTGCTGCTGACCGGGTACAGCCCATAGGCGCCGTTCTCAGGGGACTCCGGATCGGTCCAGGTGACCCGGACCGCGCGGAAGGTGATGCCCTCAGAGTCTTCGACCCGGACGCCGTCCTTCTTCGCGTTGAGGATCGTGAGCCCCTCGAGCAAAAATCCATCCGAGATGGCGTCGACCCCGTTGGTCTGGACGGGTTGCGCCGAGAAATCGAGGGTCGTCAGGTCCATGCCCTGGCCGATGAGGCTGACGCCGTCGGCGTCGCGGAAGGTGACCTGGTTATCGAGGGCGTAGGTCCCCTCCGCGAGGACGATGGTGGTGTTTGCTTCAAGGAGGTTGGCGGTCTCGAGCAGACCCTGCGAATCGCCAGCAGCGATCTCGACGCAGGGATCGTCGTAGTCCACGCAGGAGGTGGTGGGGTAGTCGGTCTCCACCTCTTCCTGGTTGTTGTCTTCAGAATCGGTGTCTTCGGAATCGCTGGTGTCGCACGCAGCGAGCAGAAGCCCGCAGAAAAGCAGCCCACGTCTCATCGCAGTCTCCTATCAGTGACGAAAATGTCCTTGGCCCGTGAGCCCGCAGGATACCAGATCTCACTAACGTTCGTCAGCCACCAGGATGAGGCGACACAAGCCGAATGAGCACGTCGAGCGCGTTCTGTGTGTCCTCTCCGCGCTCTGCTGCAGAGATCGCGGCGACGATCTGGGCGTTGACCGGCGTTGGGATCCCATACCGTCTGCCCAGATCCACGACGGCGCCGTTGAGCAGGTGCACTTCGGTTTGCCGTCCCCGCTGCAGGTCTTCCCACATGCTGGAGCGGGCCTGAGGATCGATGGCCACCATGGAGCGGGCGATGCGCACGAACGCCCAGGTCGGCAGACGGAGGACCCCGGTGAGGACCCAATAAGGCACCGGTAAGAAGGAAACCGGACGGATGCCGGCGGCCGTCAACGCAGCCCGCCCTTCCACGATCGCGGCAGCGAGGACCCGGCGCAGCCGCCGATCGCGGAACTCGTCGAGCAGGGGCACGTCGGCGAGCGCGTTGATGGCATTGTTCAGGTTGATGAGCAGCTTACCCCACAGCACCGCCCGCATGTCATCATGGAGAGAGACCTCCAGCCCCGTCTTCTGGAGGCGTCTGACGACGTCGGCGGGGGCGTCGGTGCCCAGAGCCAGCGGGCCGCCGGTGCCCTGGAGGAATCGCCCCTCGCCCCTTCGGAGAACGTTGAAGGAGACCATACAGGGCGCGACGACGCGAGGGCCGAGGTGATCGCGGAGGATGCCGGCGTTGGTCACCCCGTTCTGAAGGGAGAACACCGCGCAGTCTTCTGCGAGGATGCCGCGCAGCTCCCGAGCGACCGCGTCGGTGGCCAGGCCTTTGACCGCGACGAAGACCACAGCACAGTCCGAGAGCGCTGCGGCGTCGGTGGTCCAGCTCACCTGGTCCGGGGAGAGCGCGGTGACGGTTCCGTCGACCGCAGTGAGCTGCATCCCATGGGTCGCGATCTCATCGCCGAGGGGCTGCCGACCCACAAAGCAGACGTCCTCTCCGATGGCCGCGAGTCGTCCGCCGACGAAGCACCCTATCGAGCCTGCGCCCATGATCCCGATCTTC
>JBCBLB010000192.1:0-14311 GCA_038520555.1 Myxococcota bacterium
GATCCCGTGATCACCGCCCTGATGCTGGCGCTCTTCCTGGCCACTGCCGACGCGCAGGACGGGAAGACCCTCGTCAGGGACGCAGTCGCTGCCGCAGAGCGCGGAGAAGCGCTCCGCGCGGAGGCGCTGTTCATGGAAGCCCTTCGCCTTGATCCGACCGATGAGCGCGCACTGCTTGCCTATGCTCGCTTTTTAGAGGGGCAGAACTACTTCTCTCGGGCCCTCGCCAGCTTCAAGAACCCCAGCCTGGACACCAACCTCGAGGCCCTGGGCGCCCGCGTCCGTCTTCTGGAGAAGACCCAGCGCTTTGAAGAGGCGCTCCGCGCCGTCGATGCGCTCCTTGAGGTGGTGCCCGGAGAAGAAGCGGCCACGGCCCGCCGCGCGCGGTTGCTGGAGCGGGTGGATCGATACCAGGATGCGTGTGACGCTTACCAACAGATCCTCGACCGCCACCCTGATGATCTGGAGGCGCGGCTCGGGCTTGGGCGCACCAACGAAGAGCTCGGGGACCTCGATCAGGCGATGGCCGCCTATCAGCGGGTCATCGACGCTCAGCCTTCACCCGATGATGTCGCTCAGGTCCGGCTGCTGCAGGCCGCGGCCGTTGAGGCCCAGGCCCAGCTGGTTGAGGTCAAGGGGGAGCCGGTCAGCGCGGCGCGGTTGTACTTGCGGTTGCTGGAGCTTCGCCCAGAGGTCTCTCCGCGGCGGTGGGAATTGGAGGCGGCTCGGCTCCTCTGTGAGGAAGAGCCGGAGCAGGCCAGCGCGCTGCTCGGCGACATCTCTTCGCTGAACACCGAAGGGGCGATCATCTTCAGCTGCATCGCCAACGCCTACTATGTCCGCGGTGAGACCCTGCTCGCCGGTCGGAAGTACAGCCTGCTGCAGTCCCTTGCCAATCAGCGTCGGGTCAAGCTCCCGCGGGAGATCGTCAAGATCGCCAATGAGCGCGTCAGCGCCATCAGCTTGGAAGGAGAGATCCGTGACTACACCCTCGCGGATCCGGTGGAGCTCTCCACGACCCAGCTCGCAGAGGTCCGGATCGCGCAAGGGCTCGCCCGAAAAGGCGAACGGGAGGATGCCCTGATCCGGATGCGGGCTGTCGTCGCCGAGGCATCAAACAGCGCAGAGGCGTGGGGGCTTCTCGGAGACATGCAAGCCCGGCTCGGCATCATCGATGAGGCGGAGCTGTCCTACCGCACCGCGATCGCGATCGATCAGGCGGATGGCCGGTGGTACCGCCGCCTCGGGTTGCTGCTCGCGGAACACTACGCCGGGCGACGTCACCTCAAAGCCATCGATCGGTTCGATGCGGCGATGGCCATCAGCCCCGACCTCTCCGCGTTGCACTATGAGCGGGGGCAGGTGTTCGCCCATCTCGTCGTCGTCGATGAAAACACCTACCTCCCGAAAGCCATCGCTGATCTCAGCACCTATCTCGAAGAGGAGCCCGACGGCCCCTACGCGGAGGCTGCCCAGCAGCTGCTGGGCAGCCTCCAACGGGAAGAGCCCACGATCGTCGTTCCCGACATCACCCCATCACAGGCCCAGGATGTTCCGGAGGCCGCCAGCTACCCGTACCGGAAGGCCGTCGTCCTTCGGGGGAAGGGGGAGGAAGCACAGGCCCTCTCTGCCGTTCGTGAGGCCCTGGACATCGCCCCGCAGTGGGCCCGGGCGCTGAACCTGCTCGCCGATCTGACGCATAACCCCGAGGATCCCTCTGCGGCCATCGACGCCTGGCGGCGCTCGCTGGGCGCCGTGCCGGATCAACCGCGCATCCAGCTCCGGCTGGGGTTGGTCCTTCATCAGCAGGGCGAAGACGCACAAGCCCTCGACCTCATTGAGCAGAGCGCCGCCGCCGGGCTGCCGCGAGCGCACTTCGTCCTGGCCGATCTGGAGGCCGAGCGCGGCGCCTATGAGAAGGCCCGCCGGCACCTCAACGACTTCTTCGCGGTCTCCACCGGCGGCCCCGACTTCCAGCTCGCGCTCGCCTTGCAGAAAGAGCTCGAAGCCCCCATTCAGCGAAGGCTATGGCTGATCGGCGGGGTGCTGACGACGGTGGGGTTGTCTGTGGTGGGCTTCGTGGGGTGGCGCCGACAGCAGCGGACCCTTGAAGAGCTGGTGGAGGAGGCGCCGGAGTGCGCCCACGATCTCGCCCGGCTGCTCGCGGCGATCCGCCATGAGGTGCTCAAGCATAACACCACCCTGCTTGAGGAGATGGCCTACGCCTTCCTCCACAACGACTTCGCCGCGGTGCGGTGGGGGGCCGAGCGGCTGTTCGGAGAGGACGACGGCGCTGTCCATCGCTATGCGAAGTACATCGCCGCCATCGAGCGGCTCGGCAAGAAGCATGGGGTCTCGGTGGACCTGCGGCGCAAGGATCCGGTCTTCGCGCCGATGAGCCGAGCCATCAAGCGGCTCATCGCCCTGGAGCCGTCTCTGCGGCAGCCCGAGTCCGCCCGGGACCTGGACGTCGCCCTTCATGAGCTGTCTACGGCCCTCAACGAAGACGCCTACCGGGCTTTGGGCCGGCTCATCCAGCAGATGGGCACCCTGCCGGTGCATGCGGCGCGGCTCGAACAGATCGACGCCCGCGTCCGCGCTGAGCCCGGCATCGCAGAAGAACATCTTCCACCGCTCACCCTCTCCGAGCCCGATGAGCTGCTGCTTGCCCGGGTCTTCCAGGGAGACTTCGAGGACATCGTCGCCAACCTGCTGCGGAACGCCTACCTCGCCAGCATCGAGCGGTTGCCGGCGCAGGCGCGACAGGTGGCCCTGCGCGTGGAGGCGGACGACGATCCGATCACCGGGCTGGAGGAGGTGGTGCTGCGGTTTTGTGACCGTGCACCCGGCGAGCTGACCGACGCGATGATTCAAGGGCGCAGCATCGGACGGGGGTTGGGGCTGGTGGTCGACCTGATCACCCGCCACAACGGGAGCATCACCGTCGAGTCCGAGCCAGGATGGTCCAAGGCGGTCGTTGTCCGGCTTCCACGGGCGGAGGCCGATCCCACTGACGCTGTCGTTGAGTTTGACGACGAGGAGGATGAATGAGCGCGCCGCGGGTCCTGGTCGTTGAGGACGGACATGAGTACATCACCAACCTGGAGCGGTTCCTCGCCGACGACTTCTCATTCACCCGGGCCGGCGACGGACAGGCCGCGTTGGACCTGCTCTCCCGCCAACCCTTCGACGCCATCTTCCTGGACATGAAGTTCGATCGGGCCGATCGGCTGCTGGGGGACCTGGGCGCGCTCCAGCAGCGGTTCGCTGGGGATGAAGTCCGCGCAAAACGGTTCCTGGAGAACAATCAGGGCGCCTACATCCTCGCCGCGCTCCGAGAGGCTGGGCACCCACAGCCCGCCTTGTTCAGCTACGACTTCGACAGTGAGCCCCGTCGATTCAAAAACCTGATCCGGCGGTATGGCCCGTTGGCGTATTTGACAGACACGGCCACGCCGCACACCATCCGCAAACAACTTCAGAGAATCCTGGGCAGATGAAGACCATCCCTCCCGCGCTGGCCGATCGACTGGTGGCTCTGTTGACGAGCCCTGATCCGGAGTATCGCGCCCAGGGCCATGAAATTCTCCGTTCGGGACTGGATATGTTGATGGGACAGGACCTGAGGTTCTTGTCCGCGCATTCACTTGATCTGAGCGAAGCGGATCTGACCGGCGCTGATCTGCGAAGGTTGGAGCTGGAGAAGCCAGACTTCAGTGGAGCATGTCTTCGGCACGTAACGTTGACAGAGTCGGACATACAGCAAGCCAATTTTGCACTGGCAGATCTGCGGCATGCGTGTCTGGAGGGGGCGCGAATCACACGATCATCCTGGCATGAGGCTGACTTGTGCGAAGCCGGTTTGATCGGTGCAGACGTGAGCCTCGGTAATTTTCGAGAAGCGTCATTGTTGAATGCGCGGCTGGGTCGGGTGTACTTTATCCATTCCTGTTTCGAGCAGGCCGATCTCTCGGGGTCGGAATTGAATGGTGCGTCGCTTGACAGTGTTGTCGGTGCTTCGGCACGCCTGCTCGGGGTGCTCGCCAACGATACAACCTGGAACAAAGCGATTCTTCCGAACATTAATGCAGAGGGAATTCAGCTGGAGGATGCAGTGATGCGGGACGTATGCTTGCGCGATGGTTGCTTGAATGGTGCCAACTTACAAAGGGTTAACCTGCAATTTTCAGACCTGTCTGGTGTAGACTTATCGGGTGCAGATCTACGAGATGCAGATCTGACCGGAGCATTTTTGATTCATACCAGCTTAAATGGTGCAGATCTGCGCGGAGCAAAATTACGAAACACGGTGTTCCACGAGACCGATCTTCAGGGCGCACTGTTGGACACACAAGTCACGGAAACAAAGCTGACACCTGAGTTGTTGTTGCGGCGCCACCCGCATGGGATGCATGACTGGGTATGGGACAAGCGCGAACAATGGTTTCAGCAGCGTCGGTTCTTCCACTGAACCCTTATGGGACCTTGTTGTTCTTCAGAAGAGTGATCCAAGAGAACCGGCAGTATGGGTTCTGCCACCGATCCTGGGGTGCGATTGGGCGCTCTGAAAGCGATCACCATCAAGCAATGGGACCGCGTCATTGAAGAGGGCCGTGGTCTTGAGGGTTACCGATTGTGCATATCGGCCACCACCATTCGATGATCCGACGCATCTGCGGGCACCGCATGACACGCGTTCACCGCCCACGCCGCCGCCCACGCCGGAGAAGCCCACAGGTAATCGATGCGGGTGTTGAAGCGGCACGTGGCGATCGGCTTCGTCCGCCCTGCAAGGGTCCAGCAGTCGACGAATCCCGCCCGCTGCATCCATTCACTGACCACTGTTCTGGGCGGTTCCCACTGGTTCTTCTCCCGAACGGCTGCAATTGTTGACCACTGGTGGGGAGAATAGTCTGCGCGGGTGAGGGCGTTGAAGTCGCCCATCCACAGCTCGGGGAGCAGCGATTTTCCCAGCGCACGCCGTACCGCCTCCAGCTGGGCGATCCGCGTCTCGGCCTGGACATGATCAAGGTGGAGCACCACCATGCGTACTGGCTGATCGTCGACGCTGATTGTTGCACAGATCGCCCGCTCTCGGGGAGTGCCTTTTCGATGCCGTCGCCGCTCACCGAGCGGGATCGATGCCTCCCCCTGCAACGGATACCGACTGAGGATCGCGTTTCCGTACTGGTTTTTGCTGATCTGGAGGTTGAGGTCTGCGGCGAGTCGGCGCAGCGGTTGGGGATCGGTGACTTCTTGTAGCCCGACCACATCCACCATATGGGACATCAACAGGGTTCGCACGCGTCCGACGTTGTCGAGGCCGCGCGCATCCTGCCAGCGGTGCACGTTGAAGGTCGCGACGATCATGTGTGGGGCCGGTCCCACAACACGGCAGCACCGAGCTGCCAGAGGATCGCCATACCCGGGCAGACAAAATACAGCCCCAGGTGTGTCGCGTGGCGGAGCGCGTACCCCAACGCGAGGTGTCCCCCAAAACGCATCCCTGCCAACAAGGCGGTCGTCACGACCGCACAGCCAACGGCCCAGATCACCTGCTTGCCCCAGATAGATCCGGATTGCTGACGCAGCCGGATGCGCAGGGCCATCATCAACGGAGAGACAACCGCCCACATCCCGGCGCCCACCGCCCCCCCGGGCACTACCGTCCGCGTGATCCGGGCCAGGTCGCTGAGCGCGCCATGGGTCTCGTAGGCAATGACCACGCTGACCCCCAGCAGCGCGCCCCCAAGCGCTCCAAACACCGCTGCGCCGAGGAGACGATTCCGATTGAGCGGTTCCGACACCATACCTTCCATTTCACACTCCACAGAGGGGGGCTGCACCGTTGTGTATTTTGTGAGCTGTTTTTGTCATACACCTGCGCGCCTCTCTCTAAGCGCCCGCGTTTTATCAGAGCAGTGTGAGGTGTCATTGTGGTCAACCACCGTGCACTCGAAGAACTGCGCATCCTGAAGGGGCTGGGACAAGTTGGGACACCCATGCCCGCCTCCCCTCTGAATACTGGTTGTCCGCCACGCTGTTCCAGAGGTACGACCATGCATGTTCGATCCGCTGCTTCATCTTTCGTGTGTTTGATAAGGGTTCCGGCCTCGCTGACGGCGCTGTTTATCCTCGGCTGCGATCTCTCCAGCGCGGATGAGTCGGTGGACGCGGATCAGCTCAGCGCGCTTGAGTCCGAGCTATCGCAGCTTGTTGTTGCGTTGGAGGACGCAGAGGCGGACATCGCGCGTCTCAGCACCCGGCTGGAGGCGGCCGAGTCGTCGCTGGCGGCGCAGAGCGAGCAGGTCGACGGCGTGGTCCGAGACGTCTCGGATCTGCTCCACTATGTGACGGTCGACCCCATCAACCATGAGATCGCCATCAGTGGGGCGAACGTCTTCATCCAGTCTGGCTCAGGTCATACGGACGACAGCTGTGACACCGATTTTGATTTTATCTGTGACCGTCCGCTGCTGGGCCTGGGGAACCTCATCATCGGCTACAACGAAGATTTTGAAGGTGGCAAGCTCCGAACAGGCAGTCACAATCTCATCGTCGGGGAAGAGCATGACTGGCAGAGCTACGGCGGCGTCGTGTTCGGATTCGATAACAAGAGCATCGGGCCTTCCTCGGCGGTGACCGGTGGCGCGGGGAGCGAGGCTTCTGCCTGGGGTGCGTCGGTCAGCGGCGGCTGGATCAACGTCGCCTCAGGCCTCTCTTCGTCGGTCAGCGGTGGCGGCCGCAACGTCGCTTCGGGCGAAGCGTCGTCTGTCAACGGCGGCCTCCGCAACACGGCGTCGGGCAGCAACGCTTCGGTGACCGGCGGCTCTGAGAATCAAGCGTCGTCACGGTTTTCGTCTATCAACGGCGGGATATCCAACCACATCGTCAACGACATCGACGCCTCGTCCAACCTGGGCACATCGATCAGCGGTGGACACCAGAACACGGCGTCTGGATCGTATGGGTGGATCGGCGGCGGGATGGCCAACCGAACCGGCCGTCAGCACGCTTCGATCGTGGGTGGCAGCGAGAACACGGTGATCGGCGCCCATGCGGTGGCTGTGGGGGGCAGTGACAACATCGCCCTTGGAGAACACGGATCGATCATCGGCGGCTCGAGCAACACCGCCTCTGGGAACTCCGCGACGATCGCAGGGGGCGTTGAGAACCAGACCAAAGCCGCATCGATCGCCGCTTCGATCATGGGGGGATCCGGCAACCAGCTTGATGGTCTCGGTGGCAGCGTGGTCGCTGGATTCAGCCACGAGGTGAGCGGCGACTTTGCGATGGTCCTCGGCGGCGCGGCGGGCAGCGCCACACACGACAATGTGTTGCTCGTTGGGAGCACCGCGCATACAACCACAGCCGTTGGGGAACAGCAGCTCGGCGCGTTCATTTCCGCGAACCCGAGCGCAAACAGCCTGATGTTTACGGGCGTTAACGTGTATGTCCAGTCGGGCTCCGGCGCGACAGACGATGACGGGGCGTTGACGGGGCTGGGCAACCTCATCATCGGCTACAACGAGGACAGCGGCAGCGCCGAGCCTCGTACGGGGAGCCACAACCTCATCATCGGCGAAGAGCACGACTGGCAAAGCTATGGCGGCGCCGTCATCGGGCGCGCGCACCATGTCACGGCGCCCTATGCGGCCGCCGTCGGAGGGTTCACCAACACCGCCTCTGGTGAGTTCGCTCTGGTCGCGGGCGGCACAGAGAACACAGCAACCGGTGCGTACAGCATGATCCTCGGCGGCGGCGAGAACACGGCGAGCGGCGTGGCCGCCATCCTCCTCGGAGGACAGGACAACCAGGCGACCAACACCGCCTCTGTCGCCATCAGCGGCGCCGAGAACGTCGTCGATGGTGCGCTCGGCGTCATCATCAACGGGATCGGCAACGTTGTCCCCGCCGATCAGATCAACACCGTGGTGGTGGGCGGCAACAATCAGACCACCGCCCAGAGCAGCACCGTCACCCTCGAAGACTACGCGACCGAAGCCTGGGTTCAGGCCCAGGGCTACACCACCGTGGATGCCTCTGACCTGCTCGGGTATGTTCGCGTGGATACCGACAAAGATCAGGTCGTCTTTACAGGCGCCAACGTGTATGTCCAGTCGGGCTCCGGCGCGACAGACGATGACGGGGCGTTGACGGGGCTGGGCAACCTCATCATCGGCTACAATGAGGATATCGATGGTGGAAAGTTGCGAACAGGGAGTCACAACCTGGTCGTAGGAGATGAGCACGACTGGCAGAGCTATGGCGGTGTGGTGTTCGGCTTTGAAAACACCGTCACCGGGGTATCTGCCGGCGTTGTCGGCGGGCAGAAGAACGAAGCTTCCGGACGCTTTGCGGTCGTGACCGCTGGAGAAGTCAACACCGCGGAAGGCTTCGGCTCTGCTGTCCACGGCGGTAACTTCAACCACGCCAAAGCCTCTGCGTCGACCATTTCAGGCGGGGGAAGCAATTTTTCCAATGGGCTGGGCTCGGTCATCAGTGGCGGGGCCTTTAACGAGACCTCAGGCATCAGCAGCGTCGTCAGCGGCGGCACCAGCAACACCGCCGCAGGGCGGAACGCGACGGTCAGCGGGGGCTATCAGAACCTCGCCGATGGCAACAGCGCGGTCGTGAGCGGTGGAAGGGGCAGGGAGACCGACACCGACTACGCACATACGCCATAGAATGCGAGAGCCTGGTCGATGAACGTGGTCAGTATCGGTCTCCTTCCTGGAACGCTGAGATGGCGCTGTTGTAGTGAACCGCGGCTTGCTCGGCGAGAGTGTAGAAGTCGGTCGACGCGTCTCCGGCGCGGATCTGTGCCAGGACGGTGTTTCCGAGGGCGTTGAGGGAGTATCCCCTTCCATAGCGCTTCTTGGCCCGGTCGCTGGTGGTCGTCAGCGTTGCGCGCCCGTTCGCGCCCTTCATCGCGGCCGACACCTGCTGCTGGAGCTGTACCGTCCGAGAGACCGCGTTCTCTTTGCTCTCTCGCTCGCGAGCGGCCCGCCCGGAGCTGGGCAGGAATCCCCTTGAGATGTCCTTGGTCACTTTCCTTCCGAGGTCTTCCTGTGCCCTCCTCTCGTCCTCCTGGTAGTGTTCACGGCTTTCCCGATCGACTCGGTCTGTGTTGGTGTCGAACATCTGTCTTTCGGCTTTATCAGACGGTTTTGAGGGTGCATCATCGTATCCGCTCTGAATCCGAACCTCTGGGGGCATGCTGTTGTAGTCGCCGAACAGCGCGATGGCGACAGCGGCTTTTCCCGCGCCCACTTTGCCATCATAGTTTGCGAGCCAGGAGCGCCAGACGATCATCTTCGCAGCGGGTGCCAGCTTTTGCATCGCGGCGGACCGGAACTGCGCGTCCTGTTTTCGAAGCTCGCGGGTCAACTGTTCATTGGCCTTGAATTCTGCAAGCTCCAGGATCTTCTGTTGGTCGCCCATCAGCTGGCTGGCGTCCGCTTTGCCCTGCTCCAGCCAGCTCCGGTATGGCTCTCTGCGTTTCAGCCCGTACCGGGCGGTGAGCCCCTCTGTGTTGGCCTTCAGCAACAGCGGAGAGCCGCCTCCGACCATCTGGCCATAGATTCCGTTCATAAACCGGTCGACACCGCTCGCGGCCAGGTTCTCCGCCAGCGCCTTCTGCTTATCGGGGTCTATCGGGGTCGAGAGGGTCTTATAGGTGGACCATGCGGTCAGCAGGCCCCCCAGGATGAGCGCGGCGGGGACTGCGCCCAGGCTCGCTGCGCCCTCTGCCGCCTTCTCCTTGGCGGCGGCCTCGGCGATCTCCTTCGCCAGTGCGCTCTTGTTGACCGTGATGGAGGCGCTGGCGGACAACGTACACCCGACCTTGATGACGTACCCGTCGGAGAGACGGATTTGTGCGGGCTTCGGGGATTGTTTGACGTCCAACCCGAACGCCGGCCCCTGGGCCGTCCAGCCATCCGAGAGCCTGATGAGCGTAAACGTCCCGCTGATTGCGGTGCCGCCGCTGAACTTGCCCTCCAGACCGAAGCTGATGTCCGCCTTTTCCCCCGCCGCTTTGCCCAGGTTCGCCAGCTCCAGAGCGCCGCCTCCTGTGACGGCCACCTCCTCAAGCTTGCCGAGCCCGAGGACCTGCAGATCGCTGGTATTCTTGAAGGCCGCCTCATAGGCTCCGGTGACCTTGTTGCTGTCGTATTCGACCTTCTTCTGGGTCTCCATTTCTGGATCGCTCGACGGCTCCAGATCCGGCGCCTTGTCGGGCTCATGGAGAAGCTCACCGCGTATCTGGGCGCCAGCTCCGATGCTCACCGTCACCGGGGGATCCGTGAACGCTTTCTCAACCGCTGGCAGCGCCACCTTGTAGGGGGGGAGCTTGGCGACAAACTGCAAGCCCTTGTCCGTCTGCTTTATCTCCGGACGCTCCTTGCCCTGCTCGCCCTTCTTCTCCCGCTTCCTATCCAGGCCATCGGTCAACTCGTCGGTGTCGTAGTTTATGCCTTCAGATTGCGCCATGGCGTCCCGGAGCCCATCGGCCAGTGGGTTGGGCGGTCCCGAGGACGCGGTCTGTTGAGCGCCGCTCCCCTGGGAAGATGAGGACACGCCGCCCAACGGATCCGATGTCAACGGATCGCTTCCATTGAGGGCATCCTGTGTTCCCGGAGAAGGGTTCTGTGCAATTGGAGATGTGGTTGACGGTTTGGTGGTCTCGATCATGTTCACGTTCAGCAGGAGGAGACCGGTTTTTGTGCAAACATGGTTCCATGGCTTCGAGCCACGGATCGTCAGGAAGAACGGTGAAACGTTCAGGGGCGCGCCCGCCCCTGGGGGCGGGCGCCCCTGAGAACGCATCGGGTTCTTCGCCACCACATCCGAAGGGGCGGCGCGGCTGCTGAGAGACCGCGTCGTCTGTGGAGAGGCGTCCATACGGACGGTCGCGTTCCCGTTCGACCGATTTAGAGCTTCACCTTCTCGACGACCATGCGATCGGGGATGTGAACGATGCGTCGGACGTTGTATTGGGCGAGGTTCCGGCCTTCATGGGTGTATGTCTGGGTGAATTCCCAGGCGACCCCGCGCTGCCATGCCTCTGGGAGGATGTCCATGGCGACTTCGGGGGTCTGGAAGCCGATCCCCCCGTGGAAGTCCTGGAAATTGCCGTGATTGTCGACGGTGAAGGCCTGTGCGCTGGAGCCGCAGGTCAAATCGCGCGCTGCCTCCGCGGCAGTCATCGTGCGGAAGTCGCTGTCCTCGAACATTCCCGAGACCCGTCGGGGCGCGCTGAACCGCTCGTGAATCTGTGCGCCGGCGCAAGGGTGTGGGGCGGTCGAGGACTCTGGCTGCACATACATAAACGAGATCGCCTCAAACGGGCTGCGGTTCGAGGTCGCCATCAGCTCAACATCTGTGGGGGGCTGCCCATGTCGTGATGGCCCCCCACCGTCTTCTCCGTCGTTGCGATTCTCCACATTGAGCGCCGCGAGGACGAAGCTGTTTCCATACAGCTCCTGCGCGGTCTGCATTCCCTGATCTCCGGCGACCGCCTCCGGGGCGGCGGCCGCATCCAATGATTGTTGACGGCGACGCTGCATATGAACCTCCCATTCCGGGGTAACCAGATGGGCGTCTGTTTTGCGGGTCGTCGGGTCGTGTTGAGAATTTGATGAGAACAGGGCGCAGATTCACAGCCCAGGCGGCGCATGGGACTTTGGCGGGTCGGGCGCCGGTGTCTGCATTCGAATGAGGTAGCATCCCCTCATGCACCTCTCTGTGGGCCAACAGATCGGAAACTATACCCTTCGCTATCGACTGGGGCGCGGCGGCATGGCAGAGGTGTGGGCGGCACGTCATCGGGTGTTGAACGTCGATGTGGCGCTCAAGGCCCTGTTCTCCGGCAGCCCCACCCTCCAGAGCCGATTGCTTCGCGAAGGCCGGGCGCAGGCGGCGATGAACCACCCCAACATCCTGCCGGTGCGCGATGTCATTGATGTCCATGGTGCGCCAGGCCTGGTCCTCCCGCTGATCAAGGGGCCATCCCTCGATACGCTGCTGCAGAAATACCGTCCAACCACAGATGAAGCGGTCGCGTTGTTCCGAGCCATCGTCGAAGGGGTCGGTCACGCCCATGCGTGTGGATTGATCCACCGCGACCTCAAGCCAGGGAACATCCTCCTCGAAGAGCAACGGGGACGGATCGTTCCCCGGGTCGCCGATTTTGGATTGGTCAAGGGCAGCGATGAGACCGAGCAGGCACCGTCTGCATTGACACGGGCCCATGCCATGATGGGCACCTTCGCCTATGCTGCACCCGAACAGCTCCTCGATGCTTCCAACGTCGACCATCGCGCCGATCTGTTCAGCCTGGGCGTCATCCTCGTTGAGCTCCTTACCGGTAAACTGCCGTTTCAAGCGGTATCCTGGAAGGCCCTCCTGGCTGCATATGAGGCGGGTCCGGCGCTCCATGCGGCCCCCCAGGCCCTCGCACCGCTCTGTCGGAAGTTGCTCGCCTTCGAGGCGAACGAGCGCCTCTCTCGCTGTGCTGACCTTCTCGATGGCCTGAACGCGGCGCATCCATCGGATTCGGGACGCGCGCTGGGCCCGACGAGCACCCTGGCGAAAGCGATCCAGGCCCCGGAGCCTGAGTTCGAGCGCACGCATCAGACGATCGCGTCCCCAACCGCGACCTTCACCAACAGCCTCTTCGAGTCGACAACGCTCCTCCCTGATTTGGGGCGGAGTCCCCGAAGCAACCTGCCCGCAGAGGTGGATGTGTTTATTGGTCGAGCGCGGGCCCTTCAGGTGTTGGAAGAGCGCTTGGAAGGCAGCCGGTTGATCAGCATCCTCGGCGCAGGGGGGGCTGGAAAGACGCGATTGGCCCTTCATTTCGCCCGGCAGCATCTGTCGCGGTATCCCGGCGGGGTCTTCTTCTGTGATCTGTCTGAGGTGCAGAGCCTGGAGGGCATCCTCTTCGCGGTGGCCAAGGCGATGGAGGTGCCGTTGGGCCAGGGCGATCCGCGCGCACGCCTCGGCCACGCCATCGCCGGACACCAGCGGTGTCTTCTGATCCTCGACAACTTCGAACAGCTCACTGAGCATGCGGCAGAGACGGTGGGGGCGTGGATGCGTCGCGCCGAGCAGGCGCGGTTTGTGGTGACCAGCCGGGCGCTGCTGGAGGTCAACGGAGAGGTCCCGCTCCGGCTGCCTCCGCTGGATGAAGCCGAAGCGGTCGCCCTGTTCGTCGAACGGGCGTCGAAGAAGACGCGGGGCTTCACGCTCACCGACAAGAACCGACGCGCGGTCCATCAGCTGGTCCGACTGCTCGACGGCCTTCCGCTGGCGATCGAGCTTGCGACGGCACGGATTCCGATGATGACGCCTGCGTTGATCCTGAAGCGGATGAACCGACGCTTCCAGCTGCTCTCCGTGGGCAGGCGGAACATCCTTCAACGGCAGGCCACGCTGCGGGCGGCGATCGATTGGTCGTGGGCGTTGTTGGAGGACTGGGAGAAGGCGGCGTTCGCCCAGTGCAGTGTGTTCGAGGGCGGCTTCACCCTGGAGGCGGCAGAGGGCGTCCTCGACCTGGACATGTTTGAGGATGCGCCGTGGGGAATGGACGCCGTACAGTCCCTGGTTGACAAGAGCCTGCTGCGTTTGTTGGGAGAGAACCCCCTTGGAGAAATGCGGTTCGGAATGCTGATGAGTCTTCATGAATATGCCCGTGAGAAACTCAGCCTTCAGGATGCTGAAGCCATCCGGTCGCTTCGTCAGCGGCACCGGTCGATCTACGCCCGGTTCGGTGAAGCAGAGTCGTTGGATTCTCTTCATCGATCCTGGGAAACGTCACAGTGGTGGGCGCTGAGAGCTGAGGTGGACAACCTCCTCGCCGCCCTTCGCTCGGCGGTGCAGGCAGGCGCGGTCGAAGACGCCGTCCCGATCGCCCTGGCGCTGTTCGCCATCGCCGAGCGTCAACAGCCGGATGTCGTGCTGGCCACACTCAACGATACGCTCTCGATGCCTCAGCTGGCGTCCAACCCTCAGCATCATGCTGATATCCGCTTTCGCCTGGGAAGAATCCATCAGCATATGGGCCGAAACCAGAGCGCGGAAGAACATTATATGCATGCTCTCCGCATCTTCCGAGACCTCACCAATTCGCGTGGAGAGGGGGAGACGCTGCTCGGCCTGGGCGTCTGCTGCAGGCTTCAGGGCCAGCTGGTCACCGCCGAGGCGTACTATCAAGACGCCCTTCGTATCTTTCGATCGATCGGGTACCGACGCGGTGAGGGCGACGTGCTGGGCAACCTTGGCATCATCCGGGGCGCACGGGGCCACA
>JBCBLB010000668.1:0-5290 GCA_038520555.1 Myxococcota bacterium
AACGGGTTTAAGTGTCTCCGTACAGGTCCTGGGACGAAAAGCCGCGTGGTGGTCGGAGAAGCGTTCGGGGGCGCCGGTACGTCCCCCACCGCCGCCGATCTGGACCGACCCCGCAGACGTGGTCATCGGCGGCGGTGGGGGACGTACCGGCGCCCCCGAACGCTTCTCCGACCACCACGCGGCTTTTCGTCCCAGGACCTGTACGGAGACACTTAAACCCGTTGCGCTCGTCGCGGCGGGTTTTCTGTTTTCCTACAAGCTGTCCAGCAGGGCCTGCCGGGCGTCGTTGAGCTTCTGGGTCATCTCGTGGGCGACCTGCTGGAATTCCGGCGGCAGGTGGGTGTATTTGTCGGGATGATATAGCTTCAGGCGCTTTCGGAAAGCCTTTTCAATGTCCTTCTTCGTAAAGTGGGGCTCCAACTTGAGCACCTCAAGGTGCTCACCGAGGGCGTCTGCCCGGGTCATCAGGCCGTAATAGTCGCGCAGCTCGTTCCATCGCTCGTCGTTGGCGCCGAGCTGGACGGCGATGTCTTTCAGGGTGTCGACCTCTTCCTGGGAGATGTCGTTGTCGGCGTGGGCGATCTTGGCGAGGATTCCGAACAGATCGCCGGCGTCGAAGTCGGGTGCCCGCACCTGATGATCCCGAAGCAACGCCGCGATGCCGGCCGAGGGTTCTTGCTTCATCACCGCCTTGAGCTGCTGTAGTTCGTTTCGGTCCGGCTGGAGGCGTTGGGTGAGCTGCTGTCGGACGACGCTGACCCGTTCTCGGGTGAGGGCGCCGCTTGCCCGGGCGAGCGCCATGCACAGCCCGATCAGCGGCCGCCAGAATTGCATTCGTTGAAAGGTTCCTTGCTGCCAGGGACATCCGAAGATGCCCTGGCCCAGCAGCGACGCCTGTCCGTCCGTCGGCAACGCGATGACGGTCGCCTCAAGCTGGAGAGAGCCGTCGCGGTTGGGGTGAACGACGCCAAAAGGAATGAAGACCGACAACTCGGACCGGGTGATGTGCTGGGAGCAGTAGAACCGTCCCTGGTCGTCCTCGAAGCCCCGGGCGAAGGTGATGTGGTAGCCGTTGTCGTCATCGACGGCCCGGAGGATGAGGACCGCGCCGACGTAGTCTTCGGGGAATCGGAAGGTGTAGCGGTATCCGTCCCGATCTGCGCTGCCCTCCAGACGCGCATCGAGCAGGGGGAGCTGTGGGTAGCTGGCGATGAGCTGGTCGATCCAGTCGATCTGCACGAGGCCTCCTCAGAACGGATGAGGAGTAACACGCGCCGCGTTGGGAGGGCGCGGCGAGGGCGTTATCTGAACAGGGATGCAGGATATGAGCGACCTCTTCTCTCCGTCGACCGCCGACTGGTTCTCTCGCGCCTTTGCCGGCCCCACCGACGTACAGCGGCGCGGCTGGCCACTCATCGGCGCGGGGAAGAACACCCTGATGCTCGCCCCCACCGGCTCTGGCAAGACCCTCGCCGCCTTCTTGTCCTGCCTCGATCGGCTGTGTCGGATGGATCATGACGCGGAGCCTGGCACCCGGGTCGTCTATATCTCTCCGATCAAGGCGCTCGCCTATGACGTGGAGCGGAACCTGCACCTGCCACTGATCGGGATTCAACGATCTGCAGAGCGGATGGGGGTGTCGGTCCGGCGGCCCGACGTCTCGGTGCGGACCGGGGACACCTCTCAGAAGGAGCGGCGGCGTCAGAAGAAGCACCCCGATGACATTCTGGTCACCACGCCTGAGTCGCTGTTTTTGCTTCTGGGCAGCAAGGCCCGCGAGAACCTCCGCACCGTGGACACCATCATCATCGATGAGATCCACGCCGTCGCCGGGACCAAGCGGGGCGTGCACCTCGCCGTTACGCTGGAGCGCCTCGCCCAGCTTGCAGACGCCGATCCGCAACGCATCGGGCTGTCCGCCACCCAGCGTCCGCTGTCGGCCATCGCGAAGTACCTCGGCGGCGACCGGCCGGTAGAGATCGTCGATGCGTCTGCTCCCGCAGAGATGGACCTGCGGGTGGTCGTGCCCGTCCCCAACATGTCCAAGCCGAAGCAGGGGCGACGGGAATCCGTCGGCGGCGCCCTGATCGCCCAGGATGACCGATCCTTCCGCCGGCAGACCGCGGCCGACTTCGTCCAGCCCGCTCCCGGCGAGCTGCTCGCCCGACCCAGCATGGAGCAGTCCTCGACGCATCGCGGCGACAAGAGCGGTGACGCGGGGATCTGGGGGGCGATTCATGAAGAAGTCGTCGATCTCATTCGCGACCACAAGAGCACCATCGTCTTCGTCAACAGCCGGGGGTTGTGTGAGCGGCTGTGTCAGCGGCTCAACGATCGGCTCATGCTCAACCCCGATGATGAGCCGCCGGTTCGGGCGCACCATGGCAGCGTCTCCCGGGAGCAACGTCAGGAGATCGAAGAGGCGCTGAAGGCCGGACACCTCAAGGCGATCGTGGCGACCAGCTCGCTCGAGCTGGGGGTGGACATGGGCGCCGTAGACCTGGTGGTGCAGATCGCGGCGCCGCCATCGGTGGCCAGCGGGATGCAGCGGATCGGTCGGGCCGGCCACGCCGTCGGTGAGGTGAGCGTCGGCCGCATTTTCCCCAAGTTTAAAGGCGATCTTCTGGCCGCCGCAGCGGTCGCTCGGCAGATGAAGGCCGGCTATGTCGAGCCCGTCGCCATCCCCACCAACTGCCTCGACGTCCTCGCCCAGCAGCTCGTGGCGATGTGTGTCCATGAGACCCCCACGGTCGCCGAAGTCCATCAGCTGCTCAAGAAGACGTTTCCGTTCTCTGAGCTGAGCCGGGACGCCCTCAACGCCACCCTGGAGATGCTCGCCGGCCGCTACCCCGCCGAAGACTTTCGCGAGCTGAAGCCGCGGCTCGTCTGGGATCGGACCGCAGACACCTTGACCGCCCGCCGTGACGCGGCAACCCTCACCCTCCTCAACGCTGGGACCATCCCCGACCGGGGCACGTATATGGTTCAGCTCGGCCAGGAGGGGCCACGGATCGGTGAGCTGTATGAAGAGATGGTCCTTGAAAGCCGACCTGGACAGACGTTTATCCTCGGAGCCAGCACCTGGCGGATCACTGAGATCAAGCGAGATCGCGTCATCGTCGAGCCCGCCCCCGGGGAGCCCGGCCGGCTGCCGTTCTGGCGGGGCGCTGGGCCGGGGCGACCGGTCGACCTCGGGCGGGCGATGGGAGCGTTCCTCCGCGAACTCGACGGCATGACCCGCGAAGATGCGGAGGTCATGCTCACCGGAGAGGGGGCGTTGGACCCCTTCGCCATCCGAAACCTGCTCGACTACCTCGACGATCAGAAGGACGCGACCGGCGCGCTGCCCACCGACCGTGAGATCGTCATCGAGCGGTTCCGCGATGAGCTGGGAGACTGGCGGGTGTGTATCCTCTCTCCGTTCGGCCAGCGGGTGCACGCGCCGTGGGCGACGGCGATCGAGTCGATCCTCAGTGAACGAAGCGGTCATGTGGTGCAGACGCTATGGACCGACGACGGCGTCGTGGTGCGCCTGGACGAAGCGGCCGAGGCGCCGCCGGATGTCACGCTGTTGCTGCCGGATCCCGATGACATCGAGGAGCGGCTGCTCAGCCAGCTGTCCTCGACGCCGCTGTTCGCCACCCACTTTCGAGAGAACGCGGCCCGGGCGCTGCTCTTGCCGCGGCGAACCACTCGGCGCCGCAACCCGCTGTGGGCCCAGCGGCTGCGGGCCCAGAACCTGCTCGGCGCGGTCGAAAAGTTCCCCTCCTTCCCCATCGTATTGGAGACGTATCGGGAGCTGTTGCAGGACGTCTTTGACCTGCCTGGGCTGAAGAACCTGCTTCGGGCCATCCAGCGGCGAGAGGTCCGCGTGACGGAGGTGGAGACGCGGATGGCCTCGCCGTTCGCACGGTCACTGGCGTTCGCCTATGTGACCACCTACCTCTACGAAGGCGACAGCCCCACCGCAGAGCGCAAAGCCCAGGCGCTGTCCCTCGATCGGCGGCTGCTCAGCGAGCTGCTCGGCCAGGCCGAGCTTCGGAGCCTCCTCGACCTGGACATCATCGAGGACCTGGAGATGGAACTCCAGGGCGTCGCGGACAGCCGAAAGGCCCGCAACCCCGATCAGCTCTCGGACTGGCTGCGGCGGCTGGGGGACCTTCGGATCGATGAGATCGCCCTGCGGTGCGAAGCGGATCCGGCGCCCTGGATCAAGCAGCTGCTCGATGATCGGCGAATCGTGAAGATGCGCATCGGAAATGAGGAGCGGTACGTGGTCGTCGAGGACGCGGCCCTGTTCCGTGATGCGTTGGGCGCCGCGCCGCCGCCGGGGATGCCCAGGCGCCTGATGGAGCCGGTCGAACGCCCCCTGGAGCGGCTGTTTTTGCGCTATGCCGCCTCGCGCGGGCCGTTCCTCTCGGAAAACCTGGCCGCCCGGTACCGGCTGACCATCGCCCAGGTCGATGTGGTGCTCCGGGGACTGGCGGCGCGCGATCGGCTGGTTCATGGCGAGTTGTTGCCCGGCGGCGATCGGCCGGAGTGGTGCGATCCGGACATCCTCCGCCGCATCCGACGGCGCACCCTCGCCAGGCTCCGGGATCAGGTCGCCCCGGTCGATGCCGAGGTGCTCGCCCGGTTCTTGATCCGCTGGCACGGGCTGACTGCGCCGCGGCCGGGGACCGCGCGGCTGGAAGAGGTCATCGATCAGCTCGAAGGGGTCCCGCTGCCCTGGTCGTCGCTCATCGGCGAGATCCTGCCCCGGCGGGTGCGGGGGTTCCACCCTCGAATGCTCGATGAACTTGGTGCGATGGGGGTGATCGTCTGGTTGGGGCGAGGCGCGCTCGGCAAGCGCGATGGCAAGGTCGCCCTATACCGTCGAGAGCGCGTCCCGTTTCTGGTCGAGACGCCTCCGCCGTGGGAACAGTCGGATACGCTGCACCGGAAGATCCTCGATCATCTTCAGCAACGGGGCGCGTCCTTCACCGCCTCGATCCAGGGCGCGGTGGGCCGGCCATCGCTCCAGGATCTTCAGGAGGCGCTGTGGGATCTGGTCTGGGACGGCCGGATCACCAACGACACCTTCCAGCCGCTCGCCAACCTGTCTCGCCGAAAGGCGCGGGTGAGCGGCGGGCGGTGGTCTCCCGTCGAGGCGCTTGTGATGCATCCGCCGTCGCCGACGGAGCGGCTGGCGGCGCGGGCGTGGCTGATGTTGGAGCGGTACGGCGTCCTGTCCCGAGAGGCTGCACGCAGCGAAGGCTGGGAGGGCGGGTTTTCATCGTTTTACCCGGTC
>JBCBLB010000587.1:0-6289 GCA_038520555.1 Myxococcota bacterium
ACCTCTGGGATGAAGGGCTCCGCAGCCGCGCTCCCCCCGTTGGCTTGAGCCATCTGTTCCTGCAGGAATTGGTTCCCGTAAAGCGTCTGGGGATCGTTCTCCGCGACCGATGGCGCATTCTGTGGTCGTTGGGGTGTGGAGGATGTCTGCCCCTGTTGCTGCTTTCCGCCCATGCGTCGCTCCTTGAAGAGGATCGCCAGGGTAGGCCTGGAGCGTCACAAATCCGTTACACCACGGCGAACCGATGCATTCGCGCCCTCCTTTGTTCAACACGCTTCTGCAAACACGACCTCCCAACTCACGGTCTGGCGTTGGAGGAACGCATCGACTTCCTTCAGAACGGTTCGCGGCTTCGAGGGGATGTCAGGGCGTCGTGGTCTCCAGCAGGGCACGGTGCTGGAGCAACGTCTGGGCCATTTTCTCGATGCCGTCGATGCCATCCAGCACCGTCGCGAGCTCAGGGTGTTGGCGCTGCAGAGAACGGAGGAGCCCTCGGGCCGCGGCGAGCTGATTGGCGTGGGTCTGCAGGTCTTCGGAGATCCCCACAGTCATCTTGCCAACCACCGCGGCGCGAGCCTGTTGGGCAAACTGTGCGACCAGCTCCTGGTGTTCTCGGGCCTCCCAATACTGGCGATGGGCGTCCTCCAGGATGGCTCGCATCTCTTCCCGGTCCCACGGCTTGCGGATGAAGCGTGAGATATGGCCTGCGTTGATGGCGTCGATCACCATCGAGAAGTCGGCGTGTGCCGCCAACAGAATCCGGATGGCGTCCGGACACATCTGGCGGACCTGGATCAGCAGCTCCGTTCCGGCCCCCCCCTCCATCTGCTGATCGCTGATGACGATCGGGAATTCCTCGGTTTGGAGGAGGGCGAACGCCTCCTCTCCGGCGTCGGCCGTCTTGATGTCTGCGTAGCGTCTCATGCTGGCGTGGAACGCCGTTCGATTCCGGAGCTGTGCGTTGACATAGAGGACCTTTGGGCGAGAGGACCTGCTCGGGCGAATGCTCATCAGAGTCGCTCCATGTTCGGGCATCATGCGACGCGCTCCTGGACAACGCACCAGTCGTTTAAGGTCTTCTCCAACATCGCGATACGAACCGGCTTCGAGAGATAGTCATCCATCCCGGCGTCGATACACCGCTCTCGAACGCCGGACAGGACATCCGCGGTCAGGGCGATGATCGGGACGCGCTGATTTGCGGGCTCGCGGCGGCGGATCTCGGCGGCCGCCTCATAGCCGGACATCTCGGGCATCTGGCAGTCCATCAGCACGGCGTCGTAGCGGTGCTGGAAGAACCGCTCCACAGCCGCTCGGCCATGGGCCACCACATGCACGTCGTAGCCCAGCTTCTGCACCTGACGGCGGATGATGGCCTGGTTGATCTCGTTGTCGTCTGCCAGCAGCAGCCGCTTCTGTCCGCCCGATGCGACGGCCGCGGGGATCGGCGCCGCCGCTCCCTCAGGCAGGGCGCATCCGATCAGGTCCGCCAGGCTCTGGCACAGCCGCCGTTTCAACAACGGTCGCGTCAGCAACCCCCGCACACCTGCCGCCGACAGCGCTTCAGGCGTGGGCTGGTCGTTCTGCGGCGCCGTCATCAGCACCGGGATCGCTGCGGTCTCGGGTTGGCTCCACAACATCCGGGCCAGCTGCAGGCCGTCGATGCCCGCCAGGTGACGGTCGACGATGATCAGATCCAGGTGTTGGGCGGACCCGTCCGCCAAAAGCGCGCGCTGCAACCCTGCCATCGCGTTCTCTTCAAGCTGGACGGTGGCGCCCAGGCGCTGCAGGAGCGCTCGCATGTGCGACCGGCCCCGTTCGCTCCTCCCCACATAGAGAACCCGCATCCCCTGCAGAATCGATCTGTCTGGTTGGGGAGGGACCCGCGCGACCTGGGCGGAGATCGTAAAGGAGAAGGTGCTGCCCTCGCCCGGGGTGCTCTCCACACAGAGCGTGCTCCCCATCAGCGCAACCAACCGACTGGAGATACGCAGCCCCAGGCCAGCCCCTCCGAACTTCCGCGGGATCGCGGGATCGGCCTGGCGATAGCTGTGGAAGATCTGGTCGAGCTGGTCGGCGGCGATGCCGATCCCGGTATCTGAGACCGCGAATCGGAGCTGTGCTTGCGACGCGGCGCTGTGCTGGACCTGGATGTCCAGCGTGATCTCCCCGGCGCGGGTGAACTTGACCGCGTTCGAAAGCAGGTGCGACAGCACCTGTCGAAGGCGCTCGGGGTCACCGATCATTCGCTCAGGGAGGGCGTCCTGAATCGCACAGATCAGCTCGACGCCTTTTGCATGCGACTGCGGAGCAAACGAATCGGCCAGCTCCTCTGAGAGCCGGAACACATCGAAAGGCTGGGGGTTCAGTTGCAGCTTTCCCGCCTCTAACTGTGAATATTCAAACATGTCATCGATGACGCGTAGCAGCGTCGTGGAGCAGGCCTGGAGCATCTGAACCATGGACGCGCCCTCTTCTCCGCACACGTCCTCGGTCAGCAGCTCCCCGATCCCAATGATGCCGTTCATCGGCGTGCGGATCTCATGGTTCATGATGGCGAGGAAGTTGGCCCTGGCGAGCGCGTGCTCTGTATCCGCCAACACGGTGGTCTGCTTGTGTGCTTCGGCCGGAGTCTGCACCAGCGGGTCCTGGACCGCGTGCGCCTGTGTCCGGCCGATCGATCGGAGGATGCCTGCACAGCACGCCGTGGCGACGACCAACACGGCGAAAGAGATGCGCGGGCTGTCACCTGTGAGCAGCACCAGCACCCCCGGCAGCCCGACCAACAGGACTGTGGACGCGGCAGAGAGAAGGCGCCATGGTCTCTTCAGCGTGGGGTCTGGTCCGGATCGGATCACATGCACTCGTCGAATACTGGATGAGTCTTCTGTTCGCATCGGATGGCTGTGCGTGCTCTTGAACCCTGGTTTTCACTCTGCGCACTGGAAATGAGGGCACACCATCGGATGCAGACCTCTGATATGGTCCATCTACTGTTGAGCCGGTTCGGTGCTCCGAAGGTGCCCTGCGCTGGACGTGAACCCCTGGGTTCGCCTTATCGTGTCAACCTGTTTCGTCCTCGCTAAACGGAGTCCGGTTTGTTTGCTCTCATCGTGCTGTTGTCCTGTTCTCGGCAGAGCGCTCCTGCTCCCACGCCCACACCGGCCGCGGTGCGGGTCTATCTGACCTCCAGCGCAGGCGATCAGATGCGAGAGATGGGGGTGTCAGAAGCGACGCCCGCCGCAACGATTGCGATTTTATCGGATCAGAAACGGCAGGTCTTCTATGGAGTGGGGGGCTCACTGACCCAGGCCTCTGCCGCTGCGCTCGCGGAGCTCTCGCCCCAGAAACGTCGGGCGGTACTGGACGCCTACTTTGGCGAAAACGGGGCGCGCTATGGGCTCTCCCGCACCCACATCGCCAGCTCGGACTTTTCGGAGTCCACCTACACCTATGCCCCCGAAGCGGATCCATCGCTGTCGGGGTTTTCGATCGAAGCGGATCGCAAGAACGGGCTCCTGGCGCTGATCAAGGACGCCCGGGCGGCGCCGGGTGCGGACTTCGACCTGATCGCCTCGCCGTGGACCGCCCCGCCGTGGATGAAGGACAACAACCAGTTCTACGACACATCGGCGCGAAGGGGCGGGACGCTGCTTGAGGAACACATCGAGACCTTCGCGAACTATCTGGTGGCATATATCGAGGCATATCGGGCGGAAGGGATCCCGATCTGGGCCATCACCCCGGTCAACGAGCCCCAGGGCAACGGCGGCTCGTGGGAGAGCATGGACATGTCCCCTGTGCAGCAGCGCTCGGTCGTCTCGGCGATCTCGACGGCGTTCCAGGCCGCTTCGTTGGATACACGGGTGCTGATCTTCGATCAGAACCGCAAAGAGATGGACCAGTATACCTCGGTCATCCTGGGCGATCCGACGGTCGCCCCTGCGGTGTTCGGGACGGCGGTGCACTGGTACAACAGCACGTTCCGCGTCTATGAAGACGTCCTCGATGCACAGCACGCGAAGTATCCGGACAAGGTCATCATTCAGAGTGAGGGAACCGCGGACAGCCTGGCCAACCCTGCGTCTTGTGAGGGGGTCTGCCTCTCCCCGCCGTGTGGCTGCGAGGAGATGTACATCTGGTGGCAGAACGATCCGTGGTACTGGCAGAAGGACGCGACCGACTGGGGGTGGGACTGGGCGAACGACCGCGAGGTCGACCATCCGAAGTATGCCCCCGCGATGCGCTACGCGCGCGATCTCGTCGTCGGAACCGGGCACTGGCTGTCAGGGTGGGTGGACTGGAACATCGTGCTCAACAAGCGCGGTGGCCCCAACCATGTCCGGAATTTCTGCCTCGCCCCGGTCCTGGTCGACGGGGAGACAGACACGGTCTACTACACGCCCATCTTCTATGTTCTCCAGCAGTTCTCCCGGTTCAGCCGGCCGGGCGGCGTGGTCGTCGGGGCGGCCGTGGAGGGGCCAGACGGCCTTGAGGCCACCGCGATCGAGAACCCCGACGGTTCGACCGCGGTCCATGTCTTCAATGACAGCGGCGCGGCGGTCGTCTATCAGGTGCAGCTCGGTGACCGAACGATCGGCGCAGAGATCCCGAACGCCGCGCTGCAGACGATCGTGATCTCGCCCTGACCGCTGGAACCGACCGTTCTGGATTCAGGGAGCCCGATTCTGGACGATGTGTTGTTGGCGTCAGTGTTCTGTGTCTGCAGAGGCTGGATGGATGATTACAACGCGCAGCTCTCATGGAGTTCGGGTAGCCCATCGGTCCATGGGGACTCCACCCCGTAGGGGTGGGCGTCGAAGAAGGCCTGGACGGTATCTCCGAAGGTGGGGTTGATGCCATGCCCGCCACCATGAGGGCAGCGGACGTTGAAGTGTCCCATGTCGTCGAGGCGCTCTTCGAACGCATCGCTCATGGGGAGCATGAAGTCGTTCTCGGCGTGAATGATCATGGCGGGGATGAGGTTATTCGGGTCCTGCATCACGAGGTCCTGATTGGGGACGAGGCCGCCGGAGTAGGTGGCCACTGAGGCGATGTAGTTGCTGCGTTCGAACAGCATCAGGCTGGTGTGGACGCCGCCCGCGCTGGTGCCGAGGACATGGATTCGAGACGGGTCGATGCCGACATGTTCGATGGCACAGGCGACCACTTCGTCGGCGGTGTTCATGTCTTCGACGTACCACCAGGGGATGCCGCTTGAGATCGTGCAGCCCGGGCAGTCTTCGTCATGGAAGGACGCCACCATCCCGCCCTGGGCGCGTGCCTGCTCGATGAGCGGAGCGGCGTTGAGCTGCGCCTCTGAGGATGGCGCCAGCGACGCCGGCCAGTACAGGTAGAGCGGACCATCGCCCAGGCTCGCTGCGTCGTCGTCGAGCCAGAGCTGGACCCGCTTGCCCAGGAACAGCGCCTCTTCTGACTCCACCATCTCCGGACAGGTGCCCTGGATCGCAGGCAGGTGGCGCGGTCCTCGGAGGTCTGCGTCGGGCTCAGCAGAGTCTGCCAGGGCTTCGGTTTCGGTAGCGGTGTCGCCTTCGGTAGCGGTGTCGCCTTCGGTAGCGGTGTCGCCTTCGGTAGCGGTGTCGCCTTCGGCTTTGGATGCGGTGGATTTTTCACCACCACACGCGAGGATGACGCCAGAGAGAAGCAGTGTGACTCGTTGTAGCATGGGGCCTCCCGATGGGGTTGAAACGTAGTCCGCTTTCGCGCGTGACCTTGCCCAACCCTGCGAAGCGGTGTGGGGTTACTCGCAGATGATGGTCACGGTCTCGTCTTCCCGGGACACGTCACACTCGACGCGTTCGTCTTCGCCTTCGCCTTCGACAGTCAGGGTTCCCTCTGCGTACGCTGCGGATCCGGATATCTCAAGCGTGCTCGTTACGTCGGCGTAGTTGGTGTAGGTCGACGAGATCGAGAAGCTGTCGAGCGCTCCATCGACCGTCGTGGCATCGAGCTGCGCCAGCGTCCACGACGCATCATAGACGAGATCGGCCGGCCGGTTGCGTTCGACGACATACTCGACCTGCTGGTCTCCGCTCATCGACCAGTCATAGGTCTCGGCATCTGTGCTGGACCAGCTGCCAGACAGCGCGTTGTTTTCGACCGTGTAGGTGCGGGTCCGGGCGAGGGCTTCCCAGGTCTCTCCGCAAGGGGTCTCGGTCATGTCGACGCCGAACGTTCCAGATGCGCTGGTGCCGGCGTAGGCCGAGCAGGACTCACAGGTGCCGACCGATTCGTAGCACGTCTGTTCAGATTCCGGCTCCGTCGCGTC
>JBCBLB010000298.1:0-11083 GCA_038520555.1 Myxococcota bacterium
CCGATGGATATGGAGCTGACCGATCCGTATGGGAACCTGATTCAGGACTTTGAGACCGCTCTGGTGTTCCGCGATCGCCGTGACGGGGCGCCGTTGGGGGATATTGACTGCGACGGTGGGTGGGCGTACGGCAAGATCAGCTGCAACGTGTATCCGCTTCGTGCGGGTGAAGATGTCCAGATCGAAGCGCTGCTCAACCTCCCGGACCGGGATCTGTCGGTCATCTCTTCTGCGTTTGACATCCTTCCGGGCGAGGCGGCGAAGGGTGAGCTGATGACCGATACGTCTGACGCTGGCATCAACACGGCGGACCAGAGCCGGAACTTCACCCTGTATCTGACGGATGCCTACGGCAACCCCGTCGAGATCCCGATCAGTGGGGAGGAGGCGCCGATATTCCGTCGGGGAGGGGAAGAGATCCTCTGCTCGATTGAGAGCGGGGCCCTCGGCCGAGCCAGCTATGCCTGTGTGATCCGTACAGCGGGTGAGGATCAGATCATCGATGTGATGGTTGAGGGGGTCGGCCCGATCGACTCGGTTCCGTTCACCGTCGTCAACGGGGTCCTCGATAGCGCGACGATCTCTGGCGTTCCCGACACGATCATCGCCGGTGAGACGGTCTCGGTGACGGTCTCGGTGATGGATCGTTGGGGCAACCCGTACCGGGACGGCGTCACCATGCGGCTGTCGGACAGCTACTCAGAGGTGACCGAAGACTTTGAGGTGTTTGAGACCGGCTTTCAGTCACTCTCCATGCTGTTTACGACGGTTGTTCCGGACAACATGCTGACCGTGACCGCGGACGGCACTGAGCGGGGTCGCAGCCGGGTCTTTGAGGTTGATCATGGCCCGCTGGCCGGCTTTGATGTGGTCACCAGCCGGGCATGGGCACCGTCGGATGGTACCGTAGAGGTAGCGCTGACCGCGACCGACGCCTATGGAAACCTCTACGATGACTTCGATGGGCGCGTCACCCTCCAATCGCGACGCGATCTGGGCGATGCCATCGTCATCGATGACATTGATGAGGTCGCCCTCTTTGCCTTCGACACGCCCGGCGTTGATGATCGCCTCCAGGCGGTCTTCGGCGAGGTGACAGGTGAGAGCGCGTTCATCGATGTTATTGATGAAGACTGTGCTGCTCCCCCGATCGTAACGCTGAAGAGCGACGGCGCGGTTGAACGCACGGTGTGTTTGAGTGAGTCTCTTGGAGAGACCGACGCGCTCCCCTTCAACGTAGATGGTAGTGAGGACGCATCCGGGGATGCGTTGACGCGTTGGCACTACCGCACCGGTCCCGACCGCTATGTTCGGGGAGACGTGGACGGATGGAGCCAGCGCTGGGAGTCAGAGGGGGGCTTCACCGTTGAGGCCATCGGTGTAGACGCGGATGGCTGCGCAAGCCGTGACACGGTTCGGGTGTATGTCTCTGTTGATGATGGAGACGTCGCGGGTCCCATCGATGTCGTCATCGAAGACGATGCCCTGAATGCGAACACCACCACCACCTCTGGGGAGACCGATCTCACCATCACGGCGAAGGATTGCAACGGCAACCCCGCCGCAGACGCGAAGGTTCAGGTTCGCGCCGACATCGGCCGTCTGGCCTCTGCCTCGACGTCGTTGAAGACGTCGGGTTCCGGCCTCGGGATCACCCTCAATGAGAAAGGCATCGGGCAGCTGTCGTGGATCGTGGGCGAGCAACCCTATGGGGACGCGGGGCGGGTGACGGTGGGTCGTCCAGACGGTGCGGCGTTCGGTGATGTTGTGGCGACCATCGCGGACGACGCTGTGGCACCGTATGTGACCGGCCTCTCTCCCGTTGGTCAGTTTGATGGTTCGTTCCAAACCATCAACGTCTGGTTCAGTGAACCGCTCAACGAAGAGACGGTCACCGCAGACGCGGTCTCTGTTCTCGATCCAAACGGCCTTGAACAGGACAGCCGCCGCCTGTTGGACAAAGACGTGTTGACCATCACCCTGGATGCGCTTGGGCGGGGCGATGATGGGAGCTGGACCCTTGAGTTGGGGTCTTCGCTGACGGATGTGGATGGCAACCGCCTCACCCCACCGGGAGCCCTCCTTCCCGCCGCGTTCTCGCTGGACTTTGGTGAAGTGGCCCTGCGCACGGCGGACGTAACCAGCTGCCTGCTCAGCGTGGACACGTTCCGCCCAGACGGCGACGATGGCAACGGAAAGGAAGCAGATGACGTCATCTTGACCGTGAAGGCGGACACGTCCAACACACTCTGGCGGGTCGACATCGTCGATGACGAGGGGGAACCCGTACGCACTGACTTCGTCACGATGGACACGACGACAGAAGCGATCGTCTGGGATGGTCGGGACCGCACGGGTCGTGTGGTCGAGAACGGGACCTACACCCTGACCACCACCACGCTCGACGCCGCATGGAACGCAGACGGGGACGACTGCGTGGCACGGGTGACGGTCGCCAATCGGATCCCGTGATAGGCCTCTGGTCATGACTGACCAGAACAACATCATCTCCAGCGAAGAAGAAGATGCGCGCGTCGCGAGCCTCCAGGCGCGGTTCACCCAGGCGCTTCAAGCACGCCGAGACGGCGACGTGGACTCCGCCGCGGAGCTCTTGCGGGGCATCCTCAAGGTGGAGCCGCGGCTGGCCGAGCCCCGGATGGAGCTGTCGCACCTGCTGCTGAGCACCGGGCAGACCGATGAAGCAGAGGAGCACGCCCGCGAAGCCATCCGCATCCTGGAGACCGGCGGCCAGTGGACCGATGACATCCCTGAGAACGTCCTGCTCGCCCTGGCCTATGACCACCTCGGGGAGTCGCTTCGACAGCGCGCAGACTCCGATGAGATCATCTTCGGCCCCCCAGACATGCTCAAGAAGCTGCATAGCGAAGCGCGGAGCATTTTCCGGAAGGCGAGCACCCTGGATCCCGACAACGAGCACGCCTGGTACTGGAGCTTCTCCCCCAGCGAGCGCCCGAATCCCGCAGAAGAGTAGCGGCAGAGTTCAGCGGTTGGTCTTCAGGATTCCGGGGAAGCGAACATCGGATCGGGGATCGACGCCCATAAACGGTGCGCGTGCCTGTCCGATCTCCAGGGTAAACCGGAAATTGGGCAGGTATACCCGTCCGTCATCTTCGATGAGCCCTTCTGGCGGGTTGGGGAAGGGGCCAGCGATTCGGAACGCATCCACGATGCAGTTGTCGACCACATCGGATCCGCTCTCATGGTTGATCTCGATGGATTCGAGGGCGCCTTTGCTGTCGAGGACCACATCCACGGCGGTGGTGTAGCTGGGTTTCACCAGGGGCTCAGAGCGCGGAATATTCTGGACGTTCTGGTTCCAGTAGAAGTTGACCAGCCGCCGGATGCGTTGGATATAGCCGGCATACAGGAACTCGCGGGTGTTGAGCCGGGTCGCATCCCCGATCTCTTCGTTGAGCAGGTCGTTGTTGGGCGCGCCTGCCCGTCGTGCTTCTGTGGAGGAGGCGGGGACGGGCTTCTGCATCCCATCTTTGTTGGTGATGGTGAAGTCCGATCGGATGTTTGCAAACCGACCGTTCCGGTCGGGGTCAAAGGCTTCCTGCCCGACCTGGGCGCCGGTCGATGGATCTTCAACGTTGAGATCCTGGACATCCTCAAACTGGAGCTGGTCATCCCGGCTGAAGGTCTCAGCGAGGACTTCGGGGTTGATCCGGTACTCCTGTGTCCGGGTCTCTTCTTCAACCGTGCGGTTGGTCTCTGCGAGGTAGTCCGCTTCTTCGGGTTCTTCCTGGTCGGGCGTCGGTGGTGTATCGACGATCTGGCCTTCAACGTCGGGTTCTTTCTCTTCGGGCTCTTCCACCGGCGCTTCGGGTTCGGTGATCATCAAGGTCACCGGAATCGAGCGGTTTGGTTTTGGTTTTATGTAGGTGATCTGGTCCCAGAAGGGCGCCAGGGTGCCGAGGAAGAGTCCATGAACCAGCAGGCTCATTCCCAGCAGTACGATGCCCCGGGAGAGTGTATGGTTTCGTCGATTTCTTGGGGAGCGTGGCTTCACGTCGGAATTCCAGCCTCTTTCTATGCCTTAACTCAAGTTTAAAGACCCCCAATCAGACCGTCCATCACATCCTGAAGTCCATCGACGTCTTCGACAGGGGTGTTACGAGTGATCGGGCGATGTTCGCCCTCCTGAAGGGTGAAATCTCCATGTCAGACCAACAGGATAAGACCGCTCCAGGCATCCGCCCCAGGCTCAGCCGGCTCGCACGACGAATCCTCGACCGGTTCCGCCCACAGCCCGACCCGGCACGGCCCTCGGTCATCACCTTTGAGGGGGCCGATCCCATCACCGTCTCCCCCGGCGCGACCGTCCTGCTGGCAGCGCGGGCGGCCGACGTCGATCTGACGCACTATTGTGGCGGCATGGCATCCTGTGGAACCTGCCGGGTCGAAGTGGTCTCCGGCGCAGAGCACCTGAGCGCACCCGATGGGCGGGAGACGATGGTCCTCGGATTCGAGAGCGCCCAGGCCGGCGATCGGCTCGGGTGCCAGGCGCGGATCTATGGACCGGTGACCATCCGTATTCCACGATGGTTTTAAACCGGCAGGAGAGGGGAGAAGACCCGAGATGAAGCCTCTTCGCGGCGCGATCGCCGCTGGAAACCCGTACACCGCAAGGGCAGGACTGAATCTTCTCGACGCGGGCGGGAACGCCGTCGACGCAGCCGTCGGCGCCATGCTCGCCGCAGGCGTCGCTGAGCCGGTCCTCACCGGCCTCGCCGGTGCGGGGATTGCAGCTGCACACATCGATGGTCAGGTGATCATGATGGACGCCTTCACCAACATGCCCGGGCTCGGACGACAAACACACCCGAGCGGCCTCACCATGGACCAGGTCCTCATTGATTACGGACCCACCGTTCAGCCCTTCCACATCGGACCGGCTTCGGTCGCCGTCCCTTCGCTCTCCTATGGCCTCGTCGCGCTGCACGAGCGCCATGGCCGGCTCCCGCTGCGCCGCGTTGTGATGGAAGCCGCCACGCTCGCAGAGGACGGTGTCGTCCTGCAGCCCGGGATCGCCCTGATTCTGCAGTTCCTCTGGCCGATCCTGAGCCGCTCGCCCGATCTGATCAAGCTGCTCGCGCCGCACGGGCGCCTGCCAGAGCCCGGTGATCGGATCCACAACCCAAACCTCGCGAACACCTTGCGCGCACTCGGAGAACGCGGCGATGCCATGCTTCGCAGCGGTCCATTTCCACAGGCCATCGTCGGCGCCCTCGGCGACAGGAGCCTGCTCACAGAACACGACCTCGCCAGCTACGAGCCCAGGTTCGTCAGGCCGCTCCGATACCGCTATCGGGATGCCACAATCTGGGTCCCGCCGCCCCCCAGCGTCGCCGGGATGCTCGTCCTGCAGTCTCTTCGAGAGCTGGAAGATCATGGCCCCATGCCGCCCGCGTTCGGGATCGATCAGGTGCGACTTCTCGCCGCTGCGCTACAGCGCGCGTCCACCTCAAACAGTCATCGGATGAAGTCCGCGCTGTTTCAGCCCGGCTTCATCGATGGCTTCATGACGGCCATCGCGCCCGATGAAGACGGAGAAGCCTTCTTATCGACGGTCATCCCTGAACCACCAGAGTCCGCCGGGCACACCACACACATCTCTGTCGTCGACCACAACGGCGATTTCGTCGGAATCACCACGTCGCTCGGCGAAACATCCGGGATCGTCGCCGGAGAATCAGGCGTGATCCTCAACAACTTTCTCGGTGAAGAAGACGTCAACCCAACGGACATCCAGCGCACGCCTGGACAGCGGTTGATGACCATGTGCTGCCCAACCATCGTCGAAAAAGACAACGGACAACGGTTCATCATGGGGTCCGCTGGCTCCTCGCGTATTCGATCCGCTATCCTCCATGCCATCGTCTATCTCGTCGATCACAACATGACCCCAGCACAGGCAGCCGCTGCACCACGGTGCCATGCTCAACAAGGGAAGACGTTCGTCGAACTCTTCGACCGACCCGAAAATCTGAACGACCAACTCGACGATGTCTTCGAAGACTTGACCCGCTTCGAAGAACCCAACATGTTCTTTGGGGGACTCAATCTGGTCGGAAGCCACAACCACACAATCTCCGGCGGCGCTGACCCAAGACGAACCGGACATTTTGAAGCCCGCTAAAACAGCGCCCGGCACACCAATAGTGACAACTGTTAGCAGCTCATCAAGCGGCTCATCAGCACGTCGTCTCGTCTGAACGTTGGAAGAGGCTTCGGGGGCAGCAAACCAGAACGCTGAACCCATGCGGTTCGATCTGATGAATGTGTTCCGATAAGATATATTATGTAAAGTAATAGGTTCCAGTACAAATCACACGCTTGAGTCATCTCTCAGGTTCCCCTGGGATGGTGCTCAGCGTGGATTCGGCGCAGCCGTTCCTGTGCAATATGGGTATAGATCTCTGTCGTCGTGATGTCTGTGTGGCCAAGCATCACCTGGACTGCCCGAAGATCGGCTCCATGCATCAGCAAATGAGTGGCGAAGGCATGTCTCACAGTATGCGGTGAAATATTTTTCTTGATTCCCGCCTGTTTCGCGTACTTTTTGACCCGATCCCAGAAGTTCTGTCGTGTCATGGGCTTTCCATGGGTGCTTAAGAAGACATATGGATGATCCTGGTGGAGACGTTCGCGGAGGTAATCCCCGACCAGGGCCCCGGCGATGTCGCCATATGGGATCAGACGCTCCTTGCCACCTTTCCCCGGTACAACCAGCCAGCCATCATGCCAGCACTCTCGCTTCAGCATGACCAGTTCAGTCACACGAAGCCCCGTCGCATAAAGAAGTTCGAGCATCGCGCTGTCTCGAAGGCCGATCCGGCTGTCCCGGTTGGGAGCCGACAGGAGCGCCTCAACTTCTTTCTCACTAATCACCTCAGGAATCGGACGGCCTACCTGTGGGCCATCAATCTCCAGAGATGGGTTCTCTGGAATAATGCTTTCTTCAAACATGAATTTGAAGAACTGACGCATTGCGACACGGTGCCGAGCAATGCTTCGCTTTGAAAGGCCACGCCCCTCTAACCAGCCCATCCACAGCGCCAGCTCACCCGCGCTCACCTGTACCGGCTTCGTCGCCCGATGCCGATCGCGTAAATATGCGATGAGACCTACGAGATCGCGCTGGTAAGCGTCAACCGTCAGCTCCGCGAGACCCTTCTCTACCCGACAAAACGCCAGGTACCCTTCCAACGCCAATTCCAACGGTGAAGCTGCCACCTCTCCTCCATGATACTGCTCTAATATATACAACATGCATTATGTAAAATCAAGGATCTCAAAATGTCCAACGGCCATCGCTGCTGCGTTTTTCATTGTTGATCTTTCAGCCAGTCTCCGACTGCGTCAACAATTGCTTGTGCCAGGGCATCCTGAAAGTGTGCGCACCGGAGCTGTCGTTCCTCTTGAGGATTTGAGACGAAGCTGGTTTCGACCAGGATGGCAGGCATTCGGGTGGAAACGAGGACATAAAACAGCGCGGTCTTCGTTCCCAGGTCCCGGACAGCCTCATCGCCATACTCTTGTTTTAATGACTGAATCATCCGAGCCTGCACGTCGTGTGCAAGATCTCTTGAGAGTCGATTGGTTCCATCGCTCATCATCCGCCCCCGGAGGAAGTCATTCTCCCCGTCGGCGGTGAACGCGAGGACGTTCTCCCTTCTCGCGACTCTGGCCGCCCCTTCGTCGCTGGCGGTGTTCATGGAGTAGGTCTCAATTCCACGGTGAAATTGGTTCAGCGCCGCGTTTGCATGAATGGATAAAAACAGGTCCGCATCTGCTTGATTGGCCATAAGGGAGCGCTGCTGTAACGAAATAAATTCGTCATCCTCCCGCGTCATCAAGATGTCGACGTCCAGATCCTCGCCCATTTTGTCGACGACGCGTCTGGCGATCTGGAGTGCAACGTCCGCTTCTCTTGTGCCCGTGACCCCCACAGCGCCATGATCCCATCCTCCATGACCGGCATCCACCACGATAAGAGGCCGTTCTTTCGGGATGCGTTGTGAGGATCCGAGCTGAACCCCATCGAGCCATGCGCGGAGTTGTCTCTGCGACGGGAGCTGATCGTTTTCCCTCCCCTCTCCCACAACGTCGACGACGATTGCGCCCCTTCCCATCCTGGTCACTCGAACCGTTCTGGGCTCTTCGAGCATCACGGTCATCTGGGTCCCGTTCTTGTTTTGGGAGATGTTCATTGAGATCAGACCGTGTTCGTTGATATCTCCGCCATGAACATCTCCAGGCGTCGCGCCGTTGAGGGTGATGATGCCTTTGGGCGGCTCGCCCCCAATGGAAGGAAGGGCACGAGAGAGCACCTTCGGCTCATCGCCCGAATACAAGATCAAAAGTCGAGTATGCCCAGGCGCTGTAAAGGCGCGCACACCGGTCAGTTCGCCAGCGTAGGCCGAAGCAAGAGAAGCAAGAATGGCGGCCCCGACCCCCCACCCGCTCAACACTACCCAACCTCAACAGATTCGAGCACCAGCGCATCTTGGAGTTGGTACAACAGATCAAGCGCCTGACGTGGCGAGAGTTCATCGGGATTCATCTCAGACACCATTTTTCGAATGAGATCGACTGGCTCCTCTTCCTCGATCGGTTCCATGTCCCCCATCTCATCGGGGCTCGTTTCCGTTGGCTCGTCGGAGACCGCGCGTCCGAAGAGGTCGAGCTGCCGAACGTTGATGGACTGGACCTCCCCATCTTCGGAGCGTGCCTGCTCTTCGAGCTTCTCAAGCAGCCCTTGCGCACGGGCCACAACGGGTTCGGGCATCCCTGCGAGGCGTGCACACTGGATCCCATAGCTCTTCGACGCCCCCCCTTCCCTGAGGGTGCGGAGGAAGATAATCTGGTTTTTCCACTCTGAAACGGCAATGTGTTGGTTGCATGCTCGTGGTCGGGTGTCCCCGAGGTAGGTAAGTTCATGATAGTGGGTGGCGAAGATGGTCCGCGCACGGAGGCGGTCATGGACCGCCTCTGCGACGGCCCACGCGATGGCGAGTCCGTCGTAGGTCGCGGTGCCGCGGCCAATTTCGTCGAGGAGGATAAGCGAGCGAGAGGTCGCCTGGTTGAGGATGAGGGCTGTCTCGCTCATCTCGACCATAAACGTCGAACGCCCACGAGCCAGATCGTCGCTCGCCCCCACCCGCACGAAGATGCGATCGCAGACGCCGATGCGGGCCTCTCGCGCGGGAACGAAGCTGCCGATCTGCGCCATCAGCGCCATCAGCGCGACCTGACGCATCACCGTGGACTTCCCAGCCATGTTCGGCCCGGTGAGGATCACCAGCCGCCGGTTCTCATCCATGACCACGTCGTTGGGCACGAAGCTCTCATCGCCTGTCATCGCCTCTACGACGGGATGCCGCCCGGCGATGATCTTCAAGTCATCGCCGGGATGAACCACCGGTCGCACATAGCGGTTCTCTACCGCGACTTCAGCCAGGGCGGCGATGACGTCAGCGTAGGCGACCGCATGTGCCAGACGCTGGATTCGTGGCACGTGCATCGCCACACGATCACGCAGCTCACGAAACAGCTCATACTCCAACGCGCGGCTTCGCTCATCCGCGCCCAGGACCTGATCTTCGAACTCTTTGAGCTCAGGCGTGATGAACCGCTCAGCGTTGGAGAGGGTCTGCTTCCGAATCCAGGCTTTGGGGACTTTGGACCGATTGGCATGGGTGACCTCCAAGAAGTACCCAAAGACCTTGTTGTGTTTGATCTTCAAGCTGCTGATGCCGGTGCTCTCCTTGAGGCGAGACTCCATCAGCGCCATCTCTTTGCGGCCGTCCCGTGCGAGATGCTTGAGCCGATCGAGTTCTTCGTGAACCCCCTTGCGAATCAGCCCCCCCTCAGTCAACGAGGTCGGCGGCTCTTCGGTCAACCACCGCTTGATCTCGACCGCGACCTCCTGAACCAGATCTTTGGGGAGCTGGGCTTCGAAGGCTTTTGTTGTGGCGAGCTGCTGAAACACCCCCGGCAGCGCGACCAGGGATATGGCCAACGCGCCAAGGTCCCGAGCGTTGGCCGAGCCCTGACCGACCCGGCTGGCCAGGCGCTCCAGGTCAGAGACTTCGCGGAGGCTTTCACGAATGACCCGGCGGAGCCGGCTGTCCCAAAGCGCCTCAATGGCATCCTGTCGTCGTCGGATGGCGTGGACGTCTACCCGCGGACGGCTCAACCACTCTCGGAGCAGGCGCCCGCCCATCGCCGTGCAGCTGCGATCCAACAGCCAGAGCAGCGTCCCCTTCCGCCCAGAGCCCCGCATCGGCCGCAAAATCTCCAGGTTCCGCCGGGTCGCTTCATCCAGAACCATATGCCCGGAGACCGAGTACGGCGTCAAATTGTTGACGTGTTCCAACGAGACCCGCGCGGTATCCCGAACATAGGAAATCAACGCCCCCGCTGCGCCGACTGCGGTGGTCATCTCATGGGCACCGAATCCCATGAGATCGCTGGTTCCAAGGACCTGGCACAGCGCCCGTTGCCCAGCGTCCGCATCAAACCAGGAGATCTCCGGCGCGGTATGTGCGAGGGACGGGAGAAGGACTGCAAGCTCAGGAGATTCCGTGAGCATCGGGCTGATCACCAACTCACGGGGCTCCATCCGCGTCAGCTCCGCCACCGCCTCATCCAGATCATCCACCTCTGTCATCCGAAGCTCACCGGTGGTGATGTCCAGGAAAGCCAGACCAAAGATGGTTCGAGGGGTCCCATGGAGACCGGCGAGCCAACAGCTCATCCGGGCCTCAACGCTGCCGCCCTCCTCCCAGGGGACCCCAGGGGTTACGACCCTCACCAGCTCACGGGTCATCAGCTTGGGGTTGCTCTCATCAACCTTCTGCTCAGCGATGGCCACCTTGTGACCAGACGCGACAAGCCGCCCGAGGTAGCTGTTCAGCGCATGATGTGGAACACCCGCCATCGGGATGGGCTCAGGATCGTTTTTGTTGCGACTGGTGAGCGTCAACTCAAGGACCTGCGCTGCTTCCACCGCGTCCTGAAAGAACAGCTCATAAAAGTCACCCATCCGATACAA
>JBCBLB010000912.1:0-3032 GCA_038520555.1 Myxococcota bacterium
CACCATCCTCGGTCAGCGTCACCTTCGCGGAGCGGTCCGAGTTGGCGCCGCGGATGCCGATGTTCGGCCGAAGCCCGAAGCCATCCTCGCCCCGTACGGTGACGCCAGGCACCGACAGAAGGATCCGTTCGATGTCGTCGTACTCGAACTGTTCCAAGGTCTCTTCGTCGACCTGATGGGCAGAGCCGGCGACGCGGGGGGTGCCATCCTCACCATAGATGATCATCGACCCGTCTTCTTCACCATCCTCATCACCAATCTCATCGCCAATCTCATCGCCAATCTCATCGCCGTTCTGGGCGAGCGCGACGCCAGAGAGGAGCAACACCACCGCGGCGGCGAGCACACCCGAACGAACCCCGATGGCGCGGAGCGGCCCGAACCATGCAGACAGCAGGTCATCGCCGTGGTTTCGCTCCTCAGCAGGGACGCCAAACACCGCAGGTGGCGTATCCCCGGCGATCTCCAGGGTTCCAGCCACCCGGTCCCAGACCGCCAGCCAGGTCCCGTAGTTCCGGTTGAAGTGCTCGGGCTGGGCGCTATGGTGGATCTGGTGCTGGGCGGGGCTGATGAACCACTGCTCGACGGCGGCGGGGAAGCGCAGCCAAACATGGCTATGGCGCAGGTTGCCGAACAGCATATTGAGGATCAGCCCAAGGGCCGGCACGCCCAACAACGTCAGGGAGACGGCGTCCGCCCGAAACAACCAGAAGAACGGCGCAGTCACCAGCGCCGTCGCGACGGCACCCCGGACCTGGTACACGAGGGACTCCACAGGGTGGATGCGGTGAAACGTCAGGGGCGTCATCACCTCTGCCGAGTGGTGGACCTGATGAAAGGCCCATAAAAACGACACGTTGTGCATCAACCAGTGAGCGGCAAAGCGACTCAGATCCCAGACCACAAAAAGCGCCATGCTGTACAGCACGGTCACCAGACCTGTGGACCATCCAAGCGGATCGGGCGTTCCAAGACACGCATCCATCGTCCGCACCAGCCGGGTCGCAAGCCACCAACCGCTGACAAGGCCGGGCGCCAGCCACAGCCCGCTGATCAGCTGGCGGCCAAGGTACAGCTGCACATCCAGCCGCGTGGAAGGATGGCGGAGCACATCAAAGACCCCCTGGCGTGTCCACGATCTGGGACGAGACCATACACAGAACGCCGCCGAGACGACGGCGGCGCCGAGGAGGCTTCCCCAGAAGGTCCTGCTCTCCGGGGATAGCAGCGGTTCAAGCAGAGCGCTCATCAGAGGAGCGAGGTCCATCTCAGCCTCAGTCGTTGTCGCCCGCGGCTTCGTCGGGGATCTGCAGAAGCAACACGGTGGCCATATCGCCCTTCAAAATGTCGGCGACCGCCTTGATCGAGTCATGGAGGGCCTGGACCTCTTCCGGGCGCTCCACAATGGCGACATCGAGCGGGCCTTCCATGCTGGCCGCCTGCGCCTGCGCCGCCGCGAGGTTGGTCAGGATCTCTTCAGAGAGGGCTTCCTCACCGACTTCGATCAGCAGGTCATCCATCCCCGCCCCGTCACCGCCCGTGAACAGCAACTCGAAGCCGATCAGGTTGGCCTCAATCGATGCCAGACCGCTTCCACTGATCAGCCCCTCAACATCTTCCGGACACTGCTGCTCAGAGCAATCCCGCAAGCCGATCGGCTGGGCGAGCTTGCGGTCCTTGGTGATCTTCTCCAGATAGAACATCGCATCATAGATCGCGTTGAGGGCTTCCTGGCGGCTGCCATAAGGGCCGCCATCGTCCGCAGCGATCGTCGCAGAGAAGTCCTGGCCGTCAACCGCCCAGACGTCGCGAATCGCCTCACCCTGCGTGCGGATGTTCGCGATCAGGGCCACGGCGTAGCGAGCCCGGTGGTCCGCCACCCCGACATCCCCCAGCGCGTCCCAGGTGCCGTCCGAGTTGATGTCGATCTGACCGGGGCAGGCGTTCTCAAGCGGGGCGAACAGCAGGTGCTCGATGGCGTCCAGGCCGTAGCTGTTGACCAGCCGCGTCTCGAAAAAGTCCGCGTTTTCCCATCCTTCTGCGACAGTCTCCTGGTCGACCCGGCACGCGTTGATGGTGGGCCACGAGTAGATCTCATCGCGAAGGTCTTCACCAGCGAGATCCGTGAGCGACGAGGCCGCCGGCCCGATCTGCATCACCTCAAGCTCCTGCCAGGCCGCCATCGTGGTCCGCCACTGCGCCTGAGCGGCAGAGAGGGTGCTGGGATCCGCCTGAAGATCTTGCAAGGTCGAATCCAATGCATCGACCTCAACCAGGAAAGCGTCGACGGTCGGTACGATGACCACGGAGCCGAGATCCGCGAGATAGTCGCCGGTGCCTTCTGCGTCGAGCTCCTGCGGCTCATCGACGTCCAGGCACCCCATCGGCTGAACGGCGATCAGCCCGGCAGCGAGCACGAGCACACCCCAGGAAGTCGCCTGAGCCTTCCCCATCGCCTTGTTCATCTTCGTCCCCTCCCACTGTTTACAACATCGATTCTTAATTGATAGCGATATTGAGAATCGTTATCAACGAAGCGGATTGACTGTAACGTCCATTCAAAACCATGCCCAACCAATTTCGATCCGCTCTACCCGACCAAAAGGTTCAGGGCGCGCAATCCCGGAGCGCTTGTTGGAGCACAAGCAGCAACGCCGGCTCCGCCGAATGGACATCTTCCACAGGCCCATCCAACCGCGCCACCTGACGCTTCGCTGCATCGCATGCCCCGACCGATACCAGCCATCGCACCCCGCGTCGGTGCAAGACGTCATCGATGCCTGGCGCCTGCGTCATATAGCTCTCCAACCACGACACCCGCGAGGCGTCCGAGAGCCTGGGATGCGCCAACCACAGCCGCAGACGCGCACGCGCGGCGTCCCACTGCCAGCCGTCTGTGTAGACATCCAGTCGGGCGTACCATCGCTCTGCGTCTGTGGTTGGCGCATCCCAGGCTCTCGGACGCCTCGCGGGTGTCGTGGTTGGAGAGCTATATGACGCAGGCGCCAGGCATCGATGACGTCTTGCACCGA
>JBCBLB010000813.1:0-3963 GCA_038520555.1 Myxococcota bacterium
CATGTCATTGACGATGACCGCGACCCGAAGCCCCTCACGGTTTGAGAGCACATGATTGAGCAGGGTCGTCTTCCCCGCACCAAGGAAGCCGGAGAGCACGGTCACAGGAAGAGTTGCATCCATGAAAACTCCATTTCAGTTTTTCCGAATGAGCAAGACCCAATATCGCAAATCACTTGCAATAGCGATCAAGATATCCCAAAAGCAGAGGATACCATAAGCCGTATTTGCCGACCGTTCGGCACGTCAAAGACGGCTCGACGGGTGATGATCGAAAACGCCAGACCTCTCCGACGCGTTCTTCGGCTTCGCGACGCAGGAAAATGCGAAGCCAGGCCGTACCATCCCTGATCCGGATCCCGGGAGGCTTCGCCGATGGACAGATCTGAACTGGAGCGCCCACCCAAAGGCATCGATGTCATCGTTGACTTCAACGAGATCCGGGTTCATCTTCCCGAGCTCGCGCGTCAACGAGCGGTGGAGCGTCACCCTCGCCATCGGCGCTCCGCTGCCCGGCTTTTTTCACCGCACTATACCGAGGCGATGGGCGATTTTATCTTGATCATCGTGCTCGTCGTTGCGCTGACCGTTCTGGTACAGATCAGCCTCAACAACAGGTGGCCGAACCTCTCTCAAGACATGCACGTGCTGATCTTCGTTCTTCAGAGTGTACTCTCCCTCGCCCTGCTGCCGGTGTTGTTGAGTAACCTCCGGAAGAACCGCTACACCCATTCTACAGCCAACGCGTGGGAGGCGACTGACCACCTTCGGGTGACGCAGCATTCCGCGTTCTTTAACGATGAGTTAGAGACGCTTGAGATGCCCCTGGAGGCCATCACCGGTGCTCGGGCCACCTCCGGCCGTGTCCGGATCGAAGCCAACGGTGGGGTGCTCCACCTCTTCGACGCCCTCAACCCGACGCAGGCCGCATGGATCGCGGCGCTGCTTCAACAGCGCAGTGAACAGAAACGGACGGCTCGATAGAGAAGATCTCCTCGATCGGGCAATGTGAATGTTCTGGACCATGGCATCGCGTTGACCGGGTGTGTCGCCTTTCGTCTGAGCGCTCCTGACCTACCGCTGCCAGAGCCCGTGCTGGACGTCACCCTGGATATAGATCGCGAACATGCCGTGGTCACCCTGCCGTGTCGGCGGATAGGCGATCATCGCCCCGGCGGCCTCAGCCGCATTCGCGGCGTTCTCGATGTCGGCGACCTCAATATACGTGCGCAACGTCGGCTGCTCATGCCCCGCGAGCGGCTTGCGGATCCCGAGCACGCTCCCGTCCGACTGCGTCGCCAGACGGGCGTGCCCCATGTCGGGCTCTGGCGCGCCGAACGACAGGCCATATACGTTCTCATAGGACGCACACAACGCATCGAGGTCGTTCGTGACGATTTCCATATAGTGGATTGACATCGTGATCTCCTGTGGATGGGGGTTGCTTGTCATATACTCGTTGACGGTACTGGTTTATCGAGGATGGCCTGAGTCTTGGGGATTTTCTTCCCCAGCTCAGAGTCACTGCCGACGTTGAGGTCGTCTGCGATCTGTTTCGCTTCGCGTAGAGCGGTGGCCGCAGCGTCAGGATGGTTGGCGAGATGCTCTGCGTGAGCGCGATAGCAGAGCAGGATGCCCAGCAGCAAGAGGGCGTTGGCCTCACGGAGCAGCGCCTCGCCCTGCTCCAGCCGCCTCAGACCGGCCCGGGTCTTTCCCTCCAGCACCTCCAGCATCCCCAACTCTCCGAGCACAACCCCTTCATTGCGCCGATCTCCGACTTCGCGATGGATGGACAGCGCCTGGGTATGGTACGCCTGCGCTTCCGACAGCTGCCCTTTCTGCATCTGAAGAGTGCCCAGGTTGCACAACAAGTGCCCTTCCCCGAACCGATCTCCGGCATCACGGACGATCTCCAGCGCCTGGGTATAGGCCGCCTGCGCCTGCGCCGTCTGCCCCAGCACCATGCGCAGGGTGCCCAGCCTGGTCAGCTCAGCGCCTTCACTGCGCCGATTTCCGACCTCACGATGAATCGAGAGCGCCTGGGTATAATGTGCCAGTGCCCGCTCCAACTGACCATGATTCTTGTACAGGATGCCCAGATTCCCCAGAATATTGCCTTCACTGTGCCGATTCCCAACCTCGCGATGAATCGAAAGCGCTTGAGTGTAATACGCCTTCGCCTCTGCCAGCTGCCCCTGCGAACCATAGAGGGCGCCCAGGTTGCCCAGTAACATGCCCTCACTGCGTCGATTTCCGACCTCACGATGAATCGAGAGCGCCTGGATATAGTGTTTCATTGCCTGCTCTACCTGACCCAGTCTTTTATATAAGATTCCCATATTGTTCAGGATATTTCCCTCATCAAACCGATTTCCGATCTCACGATGGATGGAAAGCGCCTGGGTATAGTGCACCAGCGCCTGCTTCATCTGCCCCTGTTCCATATACAGGGTGCCCAGATTGTCCATCACCCTGCTCTCCCCATCTCGATTTCCGACCTCACGATGAATCGAGAGCGCCTGGGCATACTGTACCAGAGCCTGCTTCGTGTGGCCCCGTATCCTCAGGAGCCAGCCCAACTTTCGATGGACCGTTGCGCGTCGGGATGCCGCCTGAATGCCACCGAGGTTGAGGGTCTCATTGAGCGCGGAAATGGCCACCGATGGATGTTGGTTCTGGGCGATAACAGATAACGCGAGCGCGAGGGAGATCGCGTCGTCGACGTCTCCTGTATCGAGGGCGAAGCGATGGGCAGCGATCAGGTTGTCCATCTCCAACCGCAGCGCCCACCACCGCGATACGCCATCGAATCTCATCAGCGCATCCGGTGTACCTTCCGCTCCAAACCGTGCGAAGAACGACGCGTGTCGCCGGCGAATGGAGGCGACGGCGGCGTCGTTCATTCTGCCGAGTTTCTCTTTTGCATAGTCGTGAATGCTCATCAGCATTCCAAACCGCATCTCTCCGCGCCGGTTCTCCCCCAGGGGGCGAAGCAGGCTCTTATCCACCAGCGACTGCACGGCGTCCATCGGCCATGGCGCCGGCCTTTCCGGTGCATCCAGAGGGCTGGCTCCATCGAAGGCATCAAGATCGATGACCGCTTCGGCCGCTTCCAGGGTGAAGCCGTCCTCAAAGACCGCACACTGGGCGAACGCCGCCTGCTCCCAGTCTTCCAACAGTTCCCACGACCAGTCGATGGCTGCCCTCAGGGTCGCCTGTCGCCGTGCGGTGTTTCGATTTCCGGCCGAGAGCAGCTTGAAACGCTGGTTCATCCGTTTGAGGATCTGCTGTGGACGCATCACCTTAATTCTGCAGGTTGCAAGCTCGATCGCCAGGGGAAGCCCATCAAGGAGCCGCACCAGCTGATGGACGGCCCCGCGGTTTTGAGCTGTGAGCGTGAAGCCCCGCTTCTTCCTGACCGCACGCTCCACGAACAGCGTCACCCCCTCGTCCTCGTCGAGCGGGACGAGGCGGAGGGGGAACTCCCCGCTCAGCCCCAGCAGCACCCGACTCGTCACGACGAACCGTGCCTGCGCGCTCCGCTCCAACCACTGCTTGATCGTCTGCGACGCGAATTCCGTGAGCTGTTCGAAGTTATCGAAGATGAACAGACACTGGCGGTGACCGGCGATGGCATGCCCGAGCTGTTTGAGGGGGTCGCCCTTTCCCAGGGGCACATCCATCGCCTTGGAGACGGCGAAGAGGATGCCTTCCAGCGTCTTCACCTCTGACAGATCGCAAAAGAACACGCCGCCCGGATACTCCAACAGATGCCGCTGACCGAACTGAAGGGCCAGCCGGGTCTTTCCCATCCCGGCTGTACCGAGGATGCTGACCAACCGGCTCTCATTGAGGCTCTCAGACAACGTCCGCAGCGCAGCTTCCCGGCCGATGAACGCATCGACCTCAGCGGGCAGGTTGTTCTTTGGGGTCGGGGTGTGGGCAGACGGTGACGCGCCAAGG
>JBCBLB010000706.1:0-4912 GCA_038520555.1 Myxococcota bacterium
AGAAAGACGGTGACAGCCCCCTTACCTGAACGGTTCAGTCTTCGCGGACGTCCATGACCCCGTCGCCGTCGATGTCCCGGCCGGTCTTGACGACCTGACCGGTCTCATCGAGGTACTCCCAGAAGTCGATGTTGCCATCGCCGTCGGTGTCGCGCTCTTTGCGGCGGACCTTGCCCGACTCGAAGATCTTATAGAGATCGTATTGGCCGTCGTAGTCGGTGTCGACCTTGCTGAGGACGCGCTTTCCAGACTGGTAGAGGTCGACCCAGTCGAAGTTTCCGTCGAAGTCGCCGTCCATCTCTTCCTTCTCCATCTCACCGGCGGCGTCGAACCAGGTGCGGATGTCGACGCGTCCGTCCCAGTTGAGGTCGACGTCTTTGCGGACGAGCATCCGGCCTTCGCCCCGGTAGTAGTTGAAGACGTCCGGCGCGCCATCTTTGTTGATGTCGATGCTCTGTTCGGTGAGCCCGTCTTCTGTGGGGCGCTCATTGACGTTGCTGACGAGATCAGCGACGCCTTCGTTGCCGTTGTTGTTCTTGGGGCCGCAGGCGGTGAGCAGTGCGAGCGCGAGGAGAGAACGCATCGAGGCTCCGAGGGAGGAGGGCGACATAAAGATGACCTGTCTGTCGTATCGGCACAACACCAAGATACCTGATACGCAAGAGCGGGTCCGCGGCTGGTATAACGACCCTCTCTGGCGCTTCACGAGAGAGTCGATGGGTTCAGATACCTCCGCCCCGAAAACCGCCCCCGCAAAACACCTGCTCATCGTCGACGACGAGCCGGTCATCCTCCAGATCCTCAAGGCGGTCTTCGAGCCAGAGCCCTATCGGATCACCACCGCGTCAACAGGCAGCGACGCGCTGCGCATTCTCGAAGAGCAGGGCTGCGATCTCTTGCTCACAGACAAGAACCTTCCGGATGTCTCTGGGATGGAGCTTCTCCAGCGCGCCAAGGCGCGCGATCCGCTCACCGAAGTGATCATCATCACCGGCTACGCCTCGCTGGAGACTGCGCTCAGCGCGCTCGAACTCGACGCCTTCGACTATATCTTGAAGCCGCTCAACAACGTCTTCGACATCCGAAACAAGGTCAAGCAGGCGCTCGACAAGCAGCGAATGACCCGTGAAAACCAGCGGCTGCTCCGGCACCTGAAGGAGAAAAACGAGGCGCTGGAGGCGGCGCTTTCGGAAGCCCATGAGCTGCAGGCCGAGCTGATTCAGTCGGAGAAGCTTGCCGGGATTGGCACGCTCGCCGCGGGCATCGCCCATGAGATCTCGAGTCCCCTGTTTGGCATCATGGGCCTGGCAGAGGCGATCGTCGACGAGCAGGACATCAGCCTCATCCAGGAATACGCCAGCGACATCGTCGAGTATTGCCGAAACATCCGAGACATCGTCGTCGAGCTGTCGAGCTACTCGCGAGCCGCCTCGAACGAGTACCTCACCACCGTTGAGATGCCGCGCATCATCGAAGACGCGCTGCTGCTGGTGAAGCGGAGCGCGCCGGTGGACGGGGTCCGCTTCGAGACCGCCCTGGAAGAGCAGGTCTATGTGCTTGCCCGGACCAATGAGGTCCAGCAGGTGTTCGTCAACCTCATCAAAAACGCGGCAGAAGCCGTCAGCGAGCGATTCGGCGGTGGCCCGGGCGGATGGGTGAAGATCTCATCGGGGGTGAGCGAAGACCACGTCTGGGCAGAGATCGCAGACAACGGGCCGGGTATCGATGCCGACAAGGTGTCGGTGATCTTCGATCCGTTCTACACCACCAAGCCCCCTGGGAAAGGGACCGGGCTTGGGCTGAATGTGGTCTACCGGATCCTCACCAAGTATCGGGGTACGATCACCGTCGAGAGTGAGCCGGGCGACGGCACCCGGTTTCATCTCAAGATCCCCACCCAGTCCTGAGTCCCGTTGAAGCTCTCCGTTCGCCTCAGCCTGCTCATCAGCACCGCGACGCTCGTGCCGCTCATCGTCCTCGGTGGGTTTATGGTCAACACCGCCGCGGATCTGCAGCGGCAGCAGGTCTCTGAGGCGCAACACCAGACTGTCGACAACCTCGCCGATGCGCTGGACATCTGGCTCAACGGGCGGTTCACCCTGCTCGCGTCTCAGGCGAGCTCGTTTTCGGTCGCTTCGCTCGATGCGGCCCGGCGGCAGGGGCTGGTGCGGCTGTGGTACCAGCAGACCCCGCAGGCGACCATCGTGCAGCTCTCGGACCGCGCCGCCGATCGCAGCGATGCCGCCTACTTGAGCGGGCCGAGCCCGAACTTCCCCGGTCGCGCCACGATCAGCACCGAGCGGCTGAACCGGTTTCTGGAGATTGTGGATGCTCTCCCCAAAAACGCAGGCTTTCAGGTCGGCGCACCCTACCGGCCGCCCGGCGCTGGCCCGGACGCTCCACCGGTCATCCCCGTCACCCTTCCCGCGAGGGGCAGCGATGACATCGTCAGCGTCGAGCTGTCTCTTCAGGAGCTTCAGAGACAGCTCGAAGAGCGCATCTCCCCCGCCGCTGAGATCACCCTGCTCGATGCTGAGGGGGCCATCATCTACTCCTCTCAGCCTGCGCTGATCCTCACCCGGGTCTTTCATCAGGTCTCGGGTGGGCTGCGTGACGTCGAGTACACCACAGACGACGGGATCGCCGTGTTGGCAGCGAGCGCGCCGGTGCCACGGGTGGGGTGGACGGTCATCGCGGCGGCTCCGCTTGAGGTGGTCTCGGTCCCCATCCGGCGCATCCGTCTCCAGGTCAGCTATGTCGTCGCTGTCGCGATCGTGCTGGTGTTTGTGACGGGCGTGATGGTGGCGCGCCAGATCTCGACGCCCATCGTCCGCTTGAAGGACGCCGCGCAACAGGTCGGTCGGGGGGATCTGGGGCAGCAGGTCCCGCTGGGCAGCAAAAACCGGGATGAGATCGCCGATCTCAACCGGGCGTTCAACGACATGAGCCGCTCGCTGGCCCAGAACGCGACGAAGATCGAGGCGCAGCGTGCCGAGATCGAGGCCTTTAACGAAGAGCTGCAGCAGCGGGTCGAGGAGCGCACCCGGCAGCTGCGTCAGTCTCAGGAGCGGCTGGTGCGGACGGCGCGGATGGCGGCGGTCGGTGAGCTGGGCGCGGGGCTGGCGCATGAGCTGAACAATCCGATGACCGGCATTCTGGGGATGACCCAGCTGCTGCGGGTCCAACAGCCCGAGCAGGCCATGCTGGCGGCCATCGAAGAGCAGGCGCAGCGGTGCCGCGAGATCCTGACCCACCTCCGGCAGTTCACCGCGGGAAGTCATGAACAGCCAGAGGCGTGGACCGTGATAGAGTTGGGCGGAATTCTCAACGGCGTGCTGGCGCTGGTCGGCAGCCCACTCCGCCAACGAGGCGTCGAAGTGAACCTCACCGCGCTGCCCAGGATGATCGTTCGGGGCGACCGTGCTGCGCTCGGTCGCGCGTTCGCTGCGCTGCTCACCGCGCTCCGCGCGCTGTATACCGAAGGCGGCGCGCTGGACATCGCCGCGCTGTCCGATCCCGCCCAGCGTCGGGTGGGGCTGTCGATGACCGCACGGGGCGCGAAGACCCTCGGCGGCGATGATTGGATGGCATCGGGGATGGGGCTGTGGTCGGCCCGACAGATCCTCCATCTCCACGGGGGCGCCCTCCAGGAGCCGCGCCCCGACCAGCTGCCGCTGGTCTGGCAGCTGTGGCTCCCAGACGCCTCCCGTGAGGAGGGCTGGGATGGTCCGTGAGCAGTTTCAGATCCTCCTCGCCGCGCTGCTCATTTTGATCGTGGGGTTTGTGGGGTATCGGATCCTGTTTGGGGCAGACGATGGGATCGCGCTTGTGGTCATGTCGACCGATGGCCAGGTAGTCCGCACAGACGCGGTGGGGCAACAGACGGTGGCCGGGGCCGGGATGACGCTTCACCCCAGAGACACCCTGAAGGTCGGCGCGGCCAGTCATGCCGACCTGACCGTCGGGGACCATACCCGCCTCAGTCTGGAAGCCGAGTCCACCATCCGCGTTGTGGGCGTCGATCCCACCGGCGTCCGCGTCGAGCTGGAGGAGGGACGGGTCCGCGCCGTCGTCTCTCCGGCGAGCCCCGGGCTGAGCGTGACTAACCGCGGACGCGCGGTGAGGGCAGATGATGCGGACTTCTCGGTGGCTGCAGACGCGGATGGGGGGCTGGTCGTGACCTCAATCCGCGGTGAGCTGAGCCTCCAGGGGTTCGATGGCGACGACGTGCTCACCGCAGGGCAGCAGCTCCGCGGCGCCCCCGGGCGGGCCTCCGTCACACAGGACATCCCCATCGACCTCCTCCTCAAGCTCCAGTGGCCCGAGCAGGCTGTGGTCCGCAGAGAGAACGATGTCATCCTCACGGCCGACGATGAGTATCGGGTCCAGGGCCGTACGGCGCCGTATGCGCGCATCCGCCTGCGCTGCGACGACCGCGAACGGGTCGGCCGCGCAGACGCGGAAGGGCGCTTTCTGCTCTCCATCCCGCTCATCGAAGGACTCAACATCATCGATGTGACGGCAGACGATGCGAACGGACGACCGCAGACAAAGCAGGTTAAGGTAGAGCTGGACACGTTGCCTCCTGCCGCGCAGGTGGGGGAGTTCCGATGGAACGAGGGGCGCCGGTAGCGGCCGCGATCACGCTCTCCTTGATGCTCTACGGGCTTGTCACCCGTCCATCTGTTGCCGCCCCCCCACAGGCTGTCCTGGAAGGGACAGATCTGCTCCCCGGAGAGATCGGGACGATCCAGATCCACGCTGAGGCGCCGCCCTCTGTTCAGGCCGACCACGGTCAGATCCAGAACCGACCGATCTCGACCTCTCCGTCGCGCTGGTCGGTTGAGTATCAAGCGCCGATGCGGGGGGGGGGGGATGTGGTTCGCATCACCGGCGCCGATGGGGTGACCGA
>JBCBLB010000074.1:0-20884 GCA_038520555.1 Myxococcota bacterium
ATGATGAGGACGGCATCATCGGCATGGTGGGCGGACTCATCATCCCAGGCGTCGATTTTTTCGATCACCGCGTCGAGCACGGCGAGGCGCGCCTCCAGCGCTGCACGCCGCGCCGGGTCGCTGCAGTCCTCCAGCTCCTCCCGCAGCGCCCCAGCGATGTCGACCAGGTCGTCGATCGAGTCGAGGGTGTCGTAGAAGCCCTGCTCCAGCGCCTCTGCGCTCATGACGCCGTCGCGGAACAGCTCGTCCGACTTCGCGCGCAGCGCCGCCTGTTGGGCGTCTACCGCTGAATCCACCGTGGGCGGGTCGACCGGCTCTGGCGGATCCGCGATCTCTGCTGAGATGAAGCGGAACCCCTTGAGGGCCTTCTGGAGATCGCTTTTGGAGCCTTTGCCCGAGTTGACGGTCTGTGTGAAAATCAGCGCCTGACTCTCCGCGTTGTAGACGACCGTACCTGCACAGGAGACCAGCGCCTTGAGGCTCTTGAAGAAGTCTTCATACTTCGTCGGGTCGAGCGCCTTCGCCTTCTTGAGGCGCTGTTGGATGACAGCCGGTGACTTGAATTTGGTGGGGGCCTGCTTCTGCTCGACGTGAAGAATCGCATCTTTTGTTGTGCGGTTGAGGACCATGAAGAAGGTGTAGGGCGACTCGACAGTCGCTCGCTTCGCTTTCTTGGCCTGCGTCTTGAGATACGCCATATGTTTGGCTGTGTTTGCAGCGGGCACGTGTCATCCCTTTGTGAATGTCGAGAGGGGTGAGAGACGCCTTCCAGGTTGTTGTCTTCCTGGCGGGTGCTGAAGAAGTACTGCGATGCGGCGAGGGCTTCTGTAGCGCCCCGTGTAGAAAAGGCGCGACGCCGGGCTGACACCCTCGCCGCTGCCCTGAGGCAGGCGCGCATGGGGCCGATGGCCGACCTCGCTCAAAGATTCAGAGCACCGTGTGTTCTGTGCCGGTTCAGCCCAGCTCGGTGAATTGGTGCGCCGTGTTGTAAACTCTCCCCGTGAGGCGTTCCCAGGAAGCGCAGCGACTCGAAGAGTTGATCGAAGCCGCTCTCCAGATTGAGCAGGAGGACGTCGTCCGTGCGGTTCGCCACCCCGCTGCGCTCCACCAGGCCTGCGAGCTGGGGCGGCTCGTCGGGCTGGAAGTGGTCATCGGAAAACTCAACCGGTATCGCTGGATGGGCGGGATTCAGGAGCTGTTCTGGGCCGCCTCAGCGGATGATGACGTCGCGGATCGGACCGCGCGCCTGCTGTCGGTTCGGTTGGTCCACCATGTGCTCCGCGACTCCCCAGAGGCGTTGGCCGCGATCGCGGCGCCGTTGGCGCAGATCCGCGCGATCGCTCAGGGACAGCGGAGACCCTTCCAGGATCGTCGCGATCCTGAATACCTCCGGAGTCGGCTGGGGTTCCCGTTGCGCGGTGTGACAAAAGCGTGGAAGAAAACCCTCATCAATCTGCAACTGCGAGAGGTTCCCTATCCGGACGTCCTCACGCATCTCGTCCCCTACGACGACGATACGTGGTGGCACCGCCAGATCCTCCGGCAGGTCCGCTCCTTCTTGATGGATGCGCCAGCGTGGGACGCGCGCGTTGAGATGATCGGCGTGACCGGGGCGTCGGTCCTCTTTCGGGGCGGCGCCGTCGATGAGGTGACGGATCCGGCGCGGCTCCGCCAGCTGATCGGGCTGCGCCACGTCCTGGGAACCGCAGCCCTGATCCGGGCGCTGAGGAGGGTTCATTGGCCGCGCTGCGCCTACGAGCTGCTGCTCGCAGCGACCGACGATCGGCAGCGCGCCGCCAGGGGGGCCCGTGACTTCGCCGCGGCCTGTGTCGCCCTGTTGCCGGACCCGCCAGCCGCGGTGACCGACGGGTTGACCGATCGCAGCGCGAGTCGTGCGGTCCGGCGGACGATCCTGGCCATCGAAGCTCATCTCGATAACAACCTGGTGGCGCGCCGCGAGATGGAAGAGCAGCAGCAGCAGCTGCTGCTGCAGCTCTTCCAGAGGGTCTTGAGAGAAGCAGGGTGAGCCCGCAACCTCGCCCACGGGAACTATCCCCGCAGTGCGCTGGCCCTACAAGGACATGATCGGCACCCCCGCGGCGTATCGTCCCAGGACCGATACGGAAACGCCAGAGCGCCTGGGGCGCGCCCGGGGCGCTGGGCGTGCGCTTCTTGTTACGAAATGGTTGAAGCTGTGGAATGGCTGGCTCTTTGGTGGATCGATTCTTGCCCTGATCGCAATCAGCGATGACGGACTCATGCGTCTACTGCACCCACTTCCGAGGAAGACCACCATGCGAACGTCCCTGTTTCCCCTCCTCCTGACGATGATCGGCTGCGATCTGGTTGTCGAGACAGACACGTCTGGTTTTGACGTGTCGTTCTCCTGTGACGCGCCGATCACGCTCTACTTTGATGCTGACAACGACGGTTATGGCGGTTCGACGAGCACCTCGGACTGCATCATCCCGGTTGGCTACGTCACCATCGGTGGAGACTGCGATGATCGCGAGCCGAACTCGCACCCCGACGCCGACGAGCTGTGTGACGACGAGGACAACGACTGTGACGGAACCATCGACGAAGACGTGATCGATGCGGTCACGTGGTACCTCGACAGCGACGGGGATGGCTACGGCGACCCGGACACCACGACCACAGCCTGCGATGCGCCGAGCGGCTATGTCATCGACGGCACCGACTGCGACGACGGCTCTTCGGTCACCCACCCCGGCGCGGCGCCCAGGGAGTCGCTCAATCCCCAGGGCTGCTATCTCGATCTGGATGGCGATGACTACGGCGATTCGAGCCCTCCCTGGGGGGTCTCCCCGGGCTCGGACTGCGCCGATGATCCCACCGCTGAGGTGTTGGCGGCGTCTATCAACCCCTCCGCGAATGAGGTCGTCGGCGACAATCTGGACAACGATTGCGACGGGCGGGAGCTGTGCTTCGTCGACGCGGACGGCGACGGCTACCGTGCGGACGCGGTCTCGACGGTTGTGTCGCTGATTGATCTGGAGTGCTCGGCCGAGGACGGGGAGGCGACCCGCTCTGCACCGGACGGTGACTGCGACGATGCCTCTGCGGTGACCTACCCCGGCGCGGCGTTCAACGACTCTGCCACAGACTGCATGCGCGACGCGGATGGCGACGGCTACGGTGACGAAGCCGCTGCTGGTGCGATCATCGCGGGTACGGACTGCCTGGACACGCTGAGCGACAGCTACCCGGGCGCGCCCGAGGTGTTCGGAGACAACATCGACAACAACTGCAACGGCAGGAACGGTGGCGAGATCTCACTCCGCGAGAGCCGCGCTTCCATCATCGGTGAGGCCGCATACGACTATGCTGGCATGGGGGAGCCGCGCGGGGGATGTCGACGGTGACGGGAACGACGACCTCTTCATCGGCGCCTTCGGTGAGGACAGCGGGGGGACCTCTGCCGGGGCGGCGTATCTGGTGCTGGGGCCCGTCTCTGGAGAGATCGACCTCTCTGCAGCGGATGCAAAGCTCATCGGTGAGGCCGCATTCGACTATGCTGGGGCGAAGCTCAGCGCGGGGGATGTCGACGGTGACGGGAACGACGACCTCTTCATCGGCGCCTCTGGTGAGGACAGCGGAGGGGACTCTGCCGGGGCAGGGTACCTCCTGATGGGGCCCGTCTCTGGAGAGATCGACCTCTCTGCAGCGGACGCGAAGCTCATCGGCGAGGAGGCGTACGATAATGTGGGGAGAGCGGTCGGCTGTGCCGGTGATATCGACGGTGACGGGAACGACGACCTCTTCATCGGCGCCCCTGGTGAGGACAGCGGGGGCTCTTCTGCTGGGGCGGCGTATCTGGTGCTGGGACCCGTCTCTGGAGCGATCGACCTCTCCACGGCGGACGCGAAGTTCATCGGTGAGGCTTCTGGTGATACTGTCGGTGTCTCCCTCAGCGGTGCCGGTGATGTGGATGGAGATGGGCATATGGACCTCCTCATCGGCGCCTCTGGTGAGGACAGCGGGGGGACCTCTGCCGGGGCAGCGTACCTCCTGATGGGGCCCGTCTCTGGAGAGATCGACCTCTCTGCAGCGGACGCGAAGCTCATCGGCGAGGAGGCGTACGATAATGTGGGCGACACTGTCAGCGGTGTAGGGGATGTCAACGGTGACGGGAACGACGATATTCTTATCAGCGCTCATGGTGATGACAGCGGGGCCACTTCTGCTGGGGCGGCGTATCTGGTGCTGGGACCCGTCTCTGGAGAGATCGACCTCTCTGCAGCGGACGCGAAGTTCATCGGCGAGGAGGCGTACGAGATCTTGGGAGGCTCTGTCAGCGGCGCAGGAGATGTCAATGGCGACGGGAACGATGATCTCCTCCTCGGTGCCGTTGGGGATGATCGCGGGGGCAGCAACGCCGGGGCGGCGTATCTGGTGCTGGGACCCGTCTCTGGAGAGATCGACCTCTCCGCGGCGGATGCGAAGCTGACCGGGGCGGCGGTCGGCAACGCGGCTGGTGATTTCGTGGGAGCGGCAGGTGACATGGACGGCGATGGGAACGCGGATGTTCTCATCACCGCAAGCGGAGAGGACAACAGGGCCGGCGCGGTCTATCTGTTCATCGGCGCCGACTTCTGAGATGCCGTCAGGTTCCAGCAAGGGCTTGGCCGATTCTGTGGCCGAGCTTGTGCGCAGAGGGGAATGGCCGCGGCCGATCGCCGACCGCAGCTATCGAGCGCAACGTCTCCATCGAGCGCCTGACCGAGCGCAAGCGCGGGTGTTGTCGCCGTTCTGTTCTGCCCCGGCTTCGACGACCGCGATCCAGAAATTCCCGCTTACGCGGAGCGGGCACCGTCAACCGCGGTTGGCCAGGTACTGATTGGTCGCATCGCTGTTCTGGGCGCGGTACACGTTGTAGTTCCCGCCCGAGATTTTCGAACCCTTCGTGCCGTTGTCATCGCTATAGTAGAACGCCTTGGCTGAGCCGTCCCACAGGACCTTACGGCGGTCCAGGCCGGCGGTGTCGGCCTCGCCGCCGTGGGACTCCATCGTCTCCAGCAGGTAGCGGTCGGTCCCCGCTGAACCCGGGAACTCGCCGGGGCTCTGGACGTCGTAGATGACGATGATGTGGCTCGGTGAGCACAGCACATCGAGCGTTCGCCACTGGTCGGGGTCCTTGAGCTGCTTGGCGGTCTGCATAAAGCCGCTACAGGCGAAGGTCTTCTTTTTCTTGAGGTCGCCGGTCACACCGCCGCCGGTGAACCCGTTGTCGCCGTAGATGACCGGGGTAAAGTCCTCGAACATCCCGCTACCATTAATCGCGTTCCAGGCGAAGCCGATGCAGTCCAGGCCCAGCTTATAGTGCATCCACTTCTGCATGTACTGTTCGGCTTCGTTCTCATCGGTGAACCCGGCCAGCGTCTTGTGGAGCTTGGTGTCGGTGTCCACCGCATCCTGCACGTTCTTGTACAGGTCCTCGGGCTTCGCCTTGCCCAACCACGCGTGGTAGAACAAGTCGTCGTGCTGGACGCCGTCGTTGGTCAGGCCGTCCTTGAAGACGTCTTCCTTGTGGCTATAGTAGGCTGACGTCGCGCTCTCGCCAGGCTTGCCGTAGTTCTCATGGGCGGCCTTTCGGACACCATAGTAGTCACCGCGCTTTTCGATATAGGCCGCGCTGAAGTTCCGGTAGTTGGCCCGAAGGTGGACGGTCACCTCGCGCCCGCCCTTGAGCTTGAGCTTGACCGGCATCGCGTCATACGCCTCGTACATCTCATCCAGCCACTGCTTCGCCAGCTGCTCATCATAGTCCCGCTCGCCGTAATAGGTCGCCCCAGCGTCGGAGTCGACCCGCGTGTGGCAGACCGCATCCTCCAGCTCGATGAAGAACAGGTCGACCTTATCGGCCAGGCTGGTCCGGCCCATCGCATCGGCCAGCCGCTTGGCCTGCCAAAGACCGGTCAGGCCGCTGCCAGGGCTGCCCTTCGCCCAGACGTTGGCCAGCTCCTCGGACGCCGCCAGCTCGGCGCGCAGCGCTGCGGCCCCGGCTCGATCATAGGCCGTGTCCATCTTGCCCCGCAGCTCGCCACCGTACACCGCGCTGAACGGGACGGCGTTGGCCTCAGCCCACAGCTGCTCGGCGGTCTTGGTGATCTCCGGCAGCGGGTCAGCGGTCTCAGTCTCAGTCTTGGTCTTGGTCTGTTTGTCGTTGTCGGGCTGTAACACCAGCGGACGATCGCTTGAGGTCTTGGTCTTGGTCTTGGTCGCCTTCGTGTTCCCGTCGCCGTCGACCATCACCACGCCCTTCCCGGACTCCATTGCCGTGATGACGTGGTTGAGGAAGGCCAGCCGGACCGAGTTGCGGCGGAAGAAGTTCTGGTACTCAACCTCGGCGTCGCCGAAGGATACGGAGTAATCTCCGCTCTCGCGCCCTTCCTTGAGTCGGGCGGAGTACTTGTCCATGTAGCTGTCTTTGTCGTCTTTTCGGAGGAACAACTCCCGAACGGCCTTAAACTGCGCGAGGTGGTCGCCGTCGTGCTTCTTGAGCCGGGTGTTGATCTGTTTGATCCGGTCGTAGCCGTAGTACCCGCCCTGGTAGGTCAGGTCGGTCAGGAACTCGACCATCGCGGGGTGCAGGCTGTTCCACTGGATCTCACTCATGATCGACGCGCCGTTGTCGTTGCGGCTGGCCGCGTTGAGCGAATCGGCTTTGGTGTTGGTGGCTCGGGACCTGGCCTTCTTGGTCGTCTTGACGAGCTCGGTCATCAACAGCTCAGCCTGGACCGACATCGGGATTTTGCCGATGTTCGACTTGTTGGTGGTCACGAAGGCTTTGGCCTTGCTGCCCTTCAGCCCTGCGCCCTTCGAGATCTTCGTGGCGAGCGGCTTGGTCATGCCCGCACCGACCAGGTCGGCGATGACCGATTTTGCGGAGCGGCTGCCGAGGTCGTAGCCCTTGCCCAGGGTCACGCCCGAGCTGCCGCCGGGCCAGTGGATGTAGTCATCGGTGCCCTCGCCATCGGCGGTCAGCAGGCCTTTCTGAATGGTGATCGCACCATCGGGAGTGACCGCTCCGGTCCCGGATCCGCCTCTGACATTCAGGTCCGGCCATGCGTCCCCCAACAGCTTGCTGAACAGGTTGAACGGCTTACCCGACTCCGACGCGTCGTTCTTCGTCGTGGTCTCCTCGACGTCGGGGACGGACGAGGCGACCACGAGCGCGCGCTTCAGCGCGTCGCGCAGGCCCTCGTTGACCACGGGCTCGCCCATCAGGTCCCGCTGGCCGTCCATGACAGAGAACAGGGTCACCACCGACGCCGGGTCCTTGTTGGCCAGGCGGTCGACGTGGGTCTTGAGGTTCTTGCGCAGGGCGGTGTGGACGTGCTCTTTGATGTCCGCGACATCGTCACGGCCGGAGGCTGCGTCCAGCCAGGCGTCAAAGAAGGCGCGCGCGCCGAGGTAGCCGGGCGGGATGGTGCCCGGCTCGCCGGCCGCCTGCCCGAGCAACCGATCGATGATCGCCAGGACCTTGTCTTTGGAGCTGGAGGCGTACGCGGCAGCGTCACTGGCGGTGGGCAGCTTCTCCTTGAGCGCCTTGGCCGTCGCGCCGCGATCGCCGCCCTCCTTGCCGACGGTGTTGAGGTACCAGCCGCTGACGCCGACCGAGGTCCGGGCGTCGATGTCGGTCCAGCTCGCGCTGAGGGTCTCGCTGTCCATCAACACGCCCTCCTGCGCCAGGGCGAGGGCGGTGGGGTTCCCATCAATCTTCTGGGGAACCTGAATCGCAGTCAGCTGCAGGGCGCCAAGATCAGAGACACTCACCACCTTGTCACCGCCGGGACCGGCCAGCTTCAGCGACCCATCGGGGGTGACCCCAACGACCCGCCAGGCGGTCGTGCCATCGGTGCAGGCGATCGACAGCCCGGTGTGCAGCGCACCAGCGACCTGGTCGGCAGTGATCGGCGCAGCGGTCGTGCCCAGCAGCCCAACCAGCGCGCTGATGTTTCCCGGAGCGATGCCCTTTTCGATCCGGATGATCTCGATGGTGTCAGCGAAGCTGTGCTCGGGGCTGGGGTTATCGATCCCCATGCTGAGCAGGGTCGCTGCGACCGCGGTCAGCAAATCCGTGTATTCCAGCGCGGTAGAATCGCCGGTGTCCTTGGGCGCCAGCGATTGGAGTCGCTCATAGTAGGCGGCCTGCCGGCCCTTCTCGCGGGTATACGGCTCGGCGAGCAGCGCGGCGCGAACCTGGCGGACCTGCTCCAGCGACAGCTTCGTCGTGTTCATCAACAGGTCGACGTCGGTCGGCTCGCGGACCGCGGAATCGTCGATGTACAGGATCTTGCCCTGGTGGTAGATCTCCCGTCGGGCGTCGCCCTGGGGCCCGACCTCGACCAGAAGCTCCCAGGCCGGCGTCTGCAGCGCATCGCCTGCGGTAGCGAAGGCGTCGCTGTAGGCGGTCCCAGCACCCGCGTCGCGCAGCACCAGAAACCCGCGCGCCGACAACCCGGCGGGGGTATCGGCGAACGCTGCCTTGTCATCCGGCCTGGCGCTGATATCCAGCGCCGAGCTCTCCAGACGGGTCCGGTCGGCCGCCTCCTGGGACTGCCGCTCGACGATCTCCGTGCTGACCGCCGCCGAGTTGGTATAGCGGGCCTGCACCCAGCCGGTTGTCCCTTCATCGTCGCCCAGATCGATCTCGACCCAGGGCTCGCGGCCGCTCATCTGGACGTTGCCCGTCCACGGCAGCCGATCGCCAAGGTGCAGCTTCCGGATCACCGAGCCGCCGACCATGCTGTCGTACATGGGCATCTCCAGCTCTTGGATGCCTGGAATCCCCAACACCGTCAAGAAGCCCGAGACGCCGGCCTCGCTCTCTTTGCCCCTGGCGACCGCGGCTCCGCTATCCCACGACATCGCCCAATCAACCGACAGGCCCATGTCTCTGGCCAGCTGCTTCGCGGTCGCACCCTCGTCGGTGTACTCGACCACAGCAGGCAGGACGGTGTCGATGAGGGTCTTGTTGACCACATCGGCGGAGAACAGGCCGTTCTTCTCTTCTGCATCGACGGAGAACCCGGCCGAGCCAAGCACCGACATGTGCGGGGTCAGAACGTCAACGTACCCATCGAGGGTGTCGACGTCAGGCAGGGCCGGCGCGTCGGCGGGCTCAACGGGCAGCCGCGGGGTGAGGGTGAACGAGATGTTGTTTCGGCTGCTCTGGATATACGACGCGATGGTATCTTTCTGATTGAGCATCCACTCGACTTCGTCGAGCCGCGACGCCTGCTTCTGCTTCCACTGAATGATCTTGTGGAGCCCCTCGACGATGTTCCACTCCTGCAGACGCTGCTTCCGCTGGGCCTTCCGCAGCTTCTTCCACTCCGGGTTCTTGCGCATCTTGCCGACCAGGCCGTTCTCGTCCTCCATCGGGATGAACTTGACGATCTTCGGAGACCAGTACGCAACCAGCTGGTTGTGGTAGTCCTCCATCCAATAGGTCGCGGCGTATCGGTTGAGCAAATCCTGCTGGATCGCCATCACCCGCTCGGGTGTGATGGAAACCCCCTGGTCGGGGGCGGTCTCCTGGCCGGGGCTGGCGAAGACCGCATCGTTGAGCTGCTTGACCATGGTCGTCGAGACGGTCTCGAGCACGTCGCTGTGGGCCCCGAGCACCGGCTGATAGGCCGGGAACGCCTGCGCGGCGTCGATCTTGTGAGTGTGGATCGCGTCGCCAGGCTGATCCGCCATCGCCGCTCGGCGTTCCTCACGGTATTTGACGATCTCGTCGTCGCCAACCTCGTCCTCGCCCGACAGCGAGGCCTTCATCTCGTCGACGGTGTACTCGCCGGGTTGGCTGGAGAGGTCCTCGATTCGCTGGGCCTTGCGCTTCTGGAAGTCGTCCTTCGACAAAATCGACTGCCCAACCGTCGCGCTGACCGCGATGTAGCCGGAGACCGCTTTCCCCCCATCGGTGACGGTGATGTCGAAGTAGTCGGTGCTCTTACTGTTGGGCCGGTAAACCGCAGAGGCCTTGCCCAGCGCGCCAGCCGGCACCGTCCCGATCTTGTTGAAGTCCTTGTCATACAGCGTGGCGGCCTTCGCGGTACAGAAATACCCGGACTTGATCCTGGCGCGCTCGCGGGCGCTCTCCAACAAACCGTCCAGGTCGTCGGTCTTGACGGTCTTGAGATTGCTGGTGTTGGTCCAGACCTCGACCGTCTGCCCCATGATGGTGTACTGCAGCCTGCTTCGCTTCCCGCTGGTCTCCAGCACCTTGCACAGGGTGTTGGGCGGGATGCTGGCACCGGTCTCCTTGAAGTTTTTGTCCGGATCGCGGATCCACGCCTGTGTGCTCGTGCACAGCTTGAAACCCGCGGACGCGTCATCGTACGCCGTCGGCGCGGTGTCGAGGTCCGTCTTCCCAACGTCGGTGTCGGTCCTGGGAGACTCGTCCGGGCGGACGGCGACGTCGAAGGCCCCCTTGATCTTGTCCTTCTTGATCGGCCCAACCTCGACCAGGAGAGTCTTGTCGACCTTCTTCCCGACCGGGTTGGTGTCGTCGAGGATCGGCGCGAGATCTTCATCGGGGATCTTTCTGGTGACCTTCTCAAGCTTGCTGAGCGTCTTGGGATCGCCGTCTTTGTCGATCGCTTCGCGGAGTTGCTCCGTCAAGGGGTTGGCCCGGGCCGGGGCCATGGTCTTCCGGGTCAGCTTCTCGAGGGGCTCTTTCCCACGGTCATCGTCATCGTCGGTCCCGATCCCGGCGAGCGGATCGAAGCTGAGCAGGTCGAGGGAGCCCCCGCTGTCCAGCCCCAGCTCGGTGTCGCCGGTCATGGGGGTGGGATCCAGAGGGAGGGTGCTCTGGTTGTCCGTGTTATCGATCAAGTTTGTAAGTGGGGGAGACATATGTTTTTTTAATCCCATTGTGGTGCGGGTACCCACATCGATCAGACAAAATGTCCCCAAAAACAGTTGGGTACTGCCCAGAATGCGCCTTTCCACTCAGATAAAGCGGTCCAGGCCAGACAGTCCCTTATCCTCGTCAATCTGGAGGACTTCGCCGACGACCTCCATCGTGATCCCCCATCGCTGGATCGGGAGCCTCCAGGCTTCGCGGATGGCTCACCCGACTCACAGAGCGCACGGGAACGGCTCGCGCGTGAGCGGTCCGAGCTCGGTGCCGGTGTCCACTCGGTCCTCGACGGAGAGGTCTTCCTCGAAGTCGTTGTGCCAGTCGAGCCAGCTCTCGTTGGTCTCGAAGAACGCCGCCGACGCAGGGATGTTGTGGTGGCTCGCCAGGGGAAGGAAGAAGTGCAGGTTCGACTGGCGCGGGTTGATCATGGGATCGCGCATGCGGCAGTCGGTCGACCGGAGCGCGCCGTTCCAGATCTCCTGGGCCAGGGTGCCCGTCCCGGTTGAGGGTCGATGTCAGTTCGCTGGTCTTGATTCCGCCTTCTTCGACAATTTTACTCGCTTTGCAATTCGACATCTGGAGCTCGGACAACCCCCGCGGCTCGCCTGGTTGATGATCTTGCGGACATCCGCTTCGCACTCATTGATGAGGCAGGCGCCGCCCCCTTCGGACTGCACGAAGAGATCGTCCAGATCGTAGCCGGCCGGCGCCAGCTGGACCCAGAACCGGTAGTTGCTGCCATCCCCGCAGACGGCGCCGGTGGCTTCCCCGTCGAGTTCGACCACGTACTCGCCGCGTACGGGCGTGTTCGGCCAACCATCGGGGTCGGTTCGGGGTCGGTCCGGGGTCGGTGCTACGGAAGGTCATCGGAGCCGATCGGTGCCATCGTGAGCGATACCCAGGTCACGTACGACCGGTCCTCGTCGGGGAGGCGCTCGTCCGCCCTGACGTGGCGAAGCTCCCGCACGTATCGCTTGAGCATGTCCTCGACCTCTTGGAGGTCCTCCGGAGAGAGGACGAGGAGGAGACCGCGGGAAACGCGCGGCGTATGCCGCGCCAGCCGGGCGGCAATCTGCTGATGCGCGCTCCCGGGAGTCCGGCGCGAGAGCTGTACCGGGATCTGGAACGCGTATCGACCATCAACGCGGTGGATGGCCTTGAGGCGCTCCAGGTGAGCCAGCTCCCGCCGGATGTCCTCGGGGGGGTGTCCCACCAGGGCTGCCAGAGCCTCATCGTCGTGTTCGGGAAGCGCGAGGTAGCGGCTCGTCCTCAAACCGAACATGGTCTCGGCCTCGGTGGCGGAGACCTCAATGGGGAGCTCGTCTGGCATGTTCAGCCCCGGCGCCAACAGGCTGAACACCTCCACAAGGTCATGGGTGACCATCAACAGCTGTACGAACTCATGTAGCCGTGGCTCGGCATCCCCCCTGAGCCAGCGACCCACCTTGTGTCTCGAGAGCTGGCTGTTGGAGGTCACATACTGAAGGCTGATGCCGTGCATCAGCCGGTCCAGCAGCAACGCCACGCCGGGGCGGGTGTCGAGCCTGAGCCCGTCCGGCCACGTCGTCGGAATGGCCTGCAGGACGAGGCGCAGCGCACCCGGATGGCGCAGCTCGGCCATCCGCAGGGCGGAGAGCACCGTGCATGCGCTCCGGCCAGACTCCCAGTTCCCGACCACATTGGAGCTGAAGCCGAGGTCAAGCGAGAGCTCGAACTGAGACCGCTCCGCCCTCCAGTAACGAACCAGCTCGCTCGCCAGGTGGGTGGCCTGGTCCTCCATCGTCGGTTGCAAGGCGGCCTTCCCTCCCATGGTTTCCCGGAGCAATCTACCAGCGGTAGCGGATGTCGAAGAGGTTCTGATGTCAACAAAACAACGAGCCCCATCCCCGCAGACGTGCTGTGAAGTCGAGCCCAGCCGTCTCGGCGAGCCCGGCGTCCCTCAGTCGAAGTTCACGGGTTGGTGAATAAAAAGCCAAAAAAAGATGATTAAACGTGAAAAGTTATCGGTAAGTAACCGATCAGGAGAAGATGTAGTCGGGCACGATCAGCGCCCGCACCATCTCGCGGGGGGCCCCCTGGCGCAGGTCGATCTGGCCAAAGTACTGAATCGAGATGCCGTCTGGGGTCAGGGTGCCATGAAACACATCGGTCGGATGATAGTCCTCTGCCCCTCGTCCGCTCCAGGCAGAGGATCGAACCTCTCTTTGTCCGCGGGCAATGGTGAATCGCAGCTGCTCCCCATCGGTGGTGACGGAGCCTTCCACCACGCTCCATTCTGCGCGCCAATCCCGGTCTTCTGGGGTGTCCATCAACATCCGACACAACAAGACGAACTGTCCATGTTCGTCGATCTGGAGCTGATACACCCCGACACTCGAAGGGCTCTGCGGGATGCGGATCTCAGTAGAGTAGTGGCCTTGCATGCGATCTATCCTGGACATGGTGACTGAAAACCGACTGAAGGTCCGGCACCGCGTCTTCCCCTAATCGTTCCTGATCATCCGTCGATGTCTTGTCGTGTGCTTGCGCTGACGAGGGCACTTCTGCCCGCTTCACCCCGCCCCGTTCGTTTGAGCGGGGCCGATGACCATCTCTGCTGCTTCGAGGGGGAAGGCGACCTGGATGATGGAGACGGCCGCGAAGCAGTCAAAGCGTACTTTGGCGGTGGGGCTCTGTCTGGCGGGTGTGGGCGTCGTAATTCCTCCCCGCATAAACACGAGAGGCACGCTATTGTAAGCGACATGACCGTGGAAGCTGCGCTGAGTCTGCTCGCTGAGGGGGAGGGTGTCTGGATCCGGGGCGCTCCCGGCAGCGGCCGGAGCCACACCCTCCAACAAATCGCCGCGCGCTGGTCGGATCACGTGCTCTGGGCGCAGCGTGAGCGGCTGGACGCGCTCCAGACTGTGTCCGCGGGGGTGCTGCTGTGTATCGACGACGCTCCGGCGGGCCTCTGCCGAGCAGATCTGCCGACCGGGGGACCGGTCATCGCCACCGGGCCGCGCCCCGGATCGGGCTGGACCTTCCTGGAGCTGCCGCCGCTGCCGGAGGAGGAGAGCGTCAGGCTGTTCCTTCGGCACGCCCCGGAGGCCGCCGCGTTGCCGAAAGTGCGCGCGCTGGTCAAGCGGCTGAGCGGCAACCCCACCGCCATCATCGCCACCGCCCGGCGGTGGCCGGGGGAGTCCATCGCGGCGATCCTGCTCGACCCGTCGCCGGAGTGGCCGGCGCTGCGGACCGCCTACGATGCCCTGGGCCGAGACGAGCAGGAGACGCTGGCGCTGCTCAGCCGGCTGCCAGGCGCGGCGCGGTGGGAGGGGCTGGTGTGGTGCGGCCGGGCCTCCAGCGTCGAGCGCCTGGTCACCGCGGGCTGGGTGACGGTGGTCCGGCCGGGACACTACCAGCTGCCCACGGTGCTCATGGACCGCGTCCGGAGCTGGCGGGCAGGGGACGCGTCGCCTTACTTCGCCTGGTTCGCCGGGGAGATGCGCGAGCAGCTGGAGCAGCGGTTCACCGGGCGCGCTCAACACGGCTGGGTGCGATCGGGGCTGTGGCCGGCGCTGTACGAGACCGGCCGGTACCACCACGAGGAGTGGTTCTTCTTCGGCTGGGCGCTGTCAGCTGAGTCGCCGCGGGCACTCCTCGCCGCCCTCGATGCGGAGGGAGAGGCGCTGTCCCCCGTCATCAAGGGGTACTGTGCGGCCCGCGCCCACAGCATGCTCGGCCAGAAGGAGCAGGCGCTGGAGGCCATCGAGGCTGGCCTGGCGGCGGGCGACCCGGCGCGCCCTCGGTGGGTCGCCTGGGCGACCTTTGACCTCGCCTTTCATCGCTTCCAGGTGCGAAAGAACACGCCTGATGGGGACGCATTTGTCGATGCGCTCCGGCTGCTCAAGGAGCAGGAGATGCACTACCTGCGCGTCTCCTGCCTCAGCAATTTCGCGGTCTGGCACGAAAGCTGCGGCCGTCTGGATGAAGCACAAATGCACATCCAGACGGCGCTCGCGGAGGGGGCTGCGCTGAATATCCCCGGTGTGATGAGCCTGATGTCATCCAACCTGGGCCTTTCGCTGATGCTCAAGGGAGACATGCCCGCCGCTCGCGCCACCCTCCAGCGCGCGTTGGAGTACCACGCCGCGACCGATCCGGGCCTGAGCCAGCGCAAGCAGCTGGCGAGCATCCGCGCCAACCAGGCCGCGCTGGAGGTCCTGGAGGGCCACCTGGACGCTGCGGACACCCGCTGCCAGGAGGCGCTGGAGGCGCTCGGAGATCAGGTGCCCTCGCGACGCGCGGTCAACCTCGCCCGTCGCAGCGGCATCGCGGCGCTGCGCGGCGCGCTCGACGACGCGCGGCGCTACCACACCCTCGCGGAGCAGGCGCTCCCACACGGGGACAGCTACACCCCCCGGATCGTCGCGCTGTGGCGAGCGTTCCTGGAGTGGCAGGTCGGCGATCGCGCCAGCGCCCTGGGGCGACGGCGCGCAGCCCTCACCGGCGCGCCTCCGCTGGTCGACATCTCGACCGAGGCCCGGCTGGTGATCCGGCTGCTGGAGCAGCTCATGCGCCAGCCCGGTGAGGTCTTGCTGGTCGGCCCCGAGGGGATGTGGTTTCGTCTGCCCGGCAAGCCGCGGGTGAGCGTGGCGCGCTACTCCACGGTCACCCGCGTCCTCGCCCGGCTCGCCCAGCAGGCCCAGAACAAACCGGGAAGCTTCTGCACACCGGACGACCTCATCACTGCTGGCTGGCCCAACGAGCGCATCACCCCCAGCGCGGCGAAGAACCGCCTCGCCGTCACGCTCTCTCGTCTCCGGAAGGAGGGCATGCGCGAGGTGCTGGAGCGCGCCCAGGACGGCTGGCGGTTCAGCCCCGACTTCAGCGTCCTGCTCCTGCAGACCGACGAGTCGCCCGCAGAAGGAGACGGCGCCTGATCCCCTCCTGGACCAGAACGAGCTGGGAGGGGCAAGTCGAGGAGCCCCGTCAACGAAAGCGACGCACAGTCGGAGTGACCAGCGATCTCGCCCCAAACCCAGAAAGCAACCCCCAGAAAGCAATGCAGCGTGGGATCCCCGATCACGCATGGAGGGCAGGCTTCGTGACGGGCGACCGCGTCGACATTATGGCTCTCAATGAGTCGGCTCATCCCATTTTAGAGGGCATCTCTGGATTCAGTGCCATTGGGTTTGACCTTTAAACCGGCCGCCGCCTTCCTCTCACAGGGGTTGCGACCAGGTTGAGACTTTTCCCCGGTCGGTTGCTTCATACGAGATCTGCGTCCCCGAAGGAGCGCGCAGATGAAGCAGCAGGCACAGCGCACGCAGACCGAAGACGTCGATTCCTCGTTCTTCGAGCGGTCTCTCGATCCCCTCCAGCAGCTGATGGGTAACTCCGGCGCCCTCGAATTCCTTGGCCTCAACGGAGGCACCGCCGAGGAAGAAGCGCCGGTGGATCTGGAGAGCCTACCCGTCGTGGTTGTGGAGCCGTTCGATGATGGGGGCGGCTACTTCTGGCGCCCGGAGACCGATGGCCACTTCACCTGCGTCGAGACCCCGGAGGGCAAGGAGAAGGCGCTCGGCTTCTCGGTCACTGAGCAGGGACAGCCCGAGGCCTGGGCGCGGCTCGATGCCATCTACCAGGAGAAGCGCGCCGAGCTCGCCCCCGAGCTTCCGCTCCCCGATCTTCAGCCGCCTGGAGGGGAAGAAGACAGCGGCTCCGTCGTCGAGCTGATCCCCGAGCTGTGGGAGGACCTCAAGGACGCCGCGGGAGAGGTCTGGGACGGTATCGAGGACACCTGGGACTCGGCGCAGGACTGGTGGGGCGACCTGTGGGGCGAAGAGGAAGAACACGGCGGGGACGTCGACAGTGGCAAAGAGGAGCCCACGGAGGAGGAGAAGGCGCACGATGACGCGGTCGAGTCCGGGAAGACGGATGTGCTCGATGAGGCTATCGATCTCGCCGACACCAGCACCGCAGGGCACGCCAAAGAGGTGGCCCGGGACCATACCTTTGATGAGATCTGGGATGAGCTGAAGAGCGGCGAGATCGACGATCTGGACGCGCTGTGGTGCAGCGAGTTCACGACGGCGGCGGTCGCTGCGGCCGGCTACGACCTCAACGAGGTGTGGCGCGATCCGGGCACCGGCAAGAAGGTCGCCTATGAGGATAAAGGCGCTTCTACGTTCGTCGAGGCCTGGATGGTGGTCGGGACCCTCAAAGAGGCGACCGATGCGCTGATGGCCGTACAGGACAACGATTCGAACGAAGTCGAGGAGATCTCGGCGGGTTCGGATCGGGCCACAGCGGTCGGGCAGGGGGACGAGGCCGAGGACTTCCTCTATGTGAGCGCCGGCACGTTCGTCGGTCGAGAGGCGTCAGAGGATGACCTGTTCGGCGCAGGCGCGGTGGCCGTCCTCTTCGGGGGGACCGAGGTGGAGCTGGAGGATCGGCTGCCCGGAGACATCCAGCAGGCGCTCAAGACCAACAGCCAGGGCACATACACCGGCGCCGGGCACTCCAGCGTGGTCCATGCCGTCGAGGGCTATGGCGTCGCCCGGGTCGGCGAGACGGGAAGCCCCGAGATCATCGGCGGGGTCAAGTCCCCCGCCACCGCAGACGCGCTCGCTCCAGGCTGGTACCGTATCGAGGCCGGGTCCGATCTGCGATGGTCGGTGGGTCCGGACACGGATCCGGCGAGCCTCGCCGCGATCACGACCACCCATGTGCAGCTGATCGATGCCAACATCGCGGGCAACGCGGACGAGTCGGGCAGCGCGCGGGGCGGAGACGCCACACAGGTCGGCTTTATGAACGAACAGGAGGACTTCGATGACAGCCAGGCCTCTGCGACAACCTGCGCCGGACGGCTGCCCTCCAGTCCCTGGTTCCCCTGGACCACATCCGAACCGGACATCATCGCAGTTCTCTCGACCGTAGAGCCCACCGAATCCCAGGCGCAGCAGGTGTTGTAGTGCGTCTTTGCGCCGCTCTGGGTCGCGGGTTCCGGGCTCAGCGTCTGCCCACCGATGCTCTCTGCCATCAAGGTTACCGTCTGCGGAGGGTGAGCCGCTGTGTGGCACCTACGTCGTGATAATGCGGTCGCGCACCGTGCGCAGGGTGTCGATGAGCGCTGTCAGCTCGTCCGGCGCCAGGCCGGTGGCGTCGGCCACGCACTGGGGGATATGCGCCGCCCGCGCCCCCATCGCCCGCCCCTTCGCGGTCAGCTCCAGTCGGACCACCCGCTCGTCGTCGGGATCCCGCGAGCGCTGGAGCAGGCTCAGGGCGTCGAGGCGCTTGAGCAGCGGCGTCAGCGTGTTGGAGGCCAACCCCAGGGTCCCATCGACCGACTTCATGGTCACCGACCCCTCTGCCCGCCATAGCAGGGTCATCACCAGGTACTGCGGGTAGGTCAGCCCCAAATCCGCGAGCAGGGTCCGGTACAGTCGGTTGAAGGCGTGCGTGAGCGAGTAGGCCTCGAAGCACAGGAAGTCGTCGAGCGGATCGGCTTGATCGAGCGGTTTAGGGGTTACGTGGGTTCTCCTGTGGAGAATATATCGCGCACGATTTAATCAATCGCGATTGACCTGGGTTTGGGGTGGGCTTAAGTATCGTGCACAATATAATCGTGTACGACTTAATGGGATTCGAGGCCGCGCTGGCCTCAGACACCGCCCTCGACCCTCAGGAGCCTCGGCGGCCTGGGCGGGGGCTCTTTCAGCCGCGCCCGTCACGGGCGCACCACCCGACAGACAAGGACAGGCAAGATGAACACCTTCACCACCCGCGACGGCACCGAGATCTCCTACAAGGACTGGGGCGCCGGCCAGCCCATCGTCTTCTCCCACGGTTGGCCGCTCTCATCGGACGCCTGGGACGCGCAGATGCTGTTCTTCGGGCAGCAGGGGTACCGGGTCATCGCACACGACCGGCGGGGGCACGGCCGCTCCTCGCAGCCGTGGGACGGCAACGACATGGACCACTACGCCGACGATCTGGCAGAGCTGCTGGAGCACCTCGCGGTCGTGGACGCGATCCTGGTGGGCCACTCGACCGGCGGGGGAGAGGTGGCGCACTACATCGGCCGCCACGGCAACGACCGGGTGGCAAAGGTGGTGCTGGTCGGCGCGGTGCCGCCGCTGATGCTCCAGACGGACGCCAACCCCAACGGCACGCCGATGGCGGTCTTCGACAACATCCGCGCGGGCACGGCGACCAACCGGGCGCAGTTCTTCTGGGACCTGCCGACGGCGTTCTACGGCTTCAACCGAGAGGGCGTCGAGGAGCGGCCCGGCCTGCGCGCCAGCTTCTGGCAGCTGGGCATGTCCGGCGGCGTCAAGGGGCAGTACGACTGCATCCGCGAGTTCTCTGAGGTTGACTACACCGCCGACCTGCAGGCCATCGATCGCCCCACCCTGATCATCCACGGCGGCGACGACCAGATCGTCCCCATCGGGGCCTCGGGCCAGCTCGCGGCTGAGATCGTCCGCGATGCCCGGCTCCTGGTCTACGACGGCGCCGGCCACGGCCTCGCCCAGCTCCAGGCTGAACGATTCAACCGCGACGTCCTCGACTTCATCCGCAGCTGACGCATCTCCCCACCGCACACCCTGTGTGGTGGGGGATCGGGCTGGGTCAAGCGGTCCTACAGACCGTCTCATGTCGTGGTTGGGCATCCCGCTGAGAGAACCACGCAGGGTCACACGGTTTCTGCTGCTCGCTACGTGTTCCTCATCATGGAGGCTCATCATGCGATTCGGCTACACGGTGCTTTTTCTCTCGTTGTTCGCCTGTGGAGACAAAGACACCGAAGAAGATCCCAGCACCCCCCCTGACCCCGATGCCAACTCAGACACCGACACCGACACTGGCGAGGATCCTGACACCGGGGACGCTCCGGTGGTGGACGCGGACGGAGATGGTGTCATCGCAGATGATGATTGCGATGACACGGACGAAACGGTCTACCCCGGAGCGCCGGAGCTGTGCGATGGCATCGACAGCGACTGCGACGGCCTGGAGACCAACCAGCCAGCTGCCGCCTTCGCCGCTGTCGATGGAACGCTCACAGACTGGTCCGACCAGCTCTCCACCGACGCGACCGCTCCCGGGAGCCTGTCGTTGGTCGAGGATGGCACCCTGCACCTGTGCGGCGCACCGATTCATGCCGGGATTGTCCAGGCCGACGGTCTGAACAACACGATCACTGGTCATGGGGATGCCCAGCTCGCATCGGGAAGCACGATGGCCTTCAGTTTGCGTGGTGACGCGCAGATTGAAGGGTTGACGGCATCGACCGTGGGGAACCTGGGCGAAATCACGGGCTCGACGGTCACGATCTCGGACAGCACGTTTACTGGTCCCAACGGCGCATATGACGGTCCCAACGGTTTCTTGCTGGCGAACGGTGCTTCGCTGTCGCTGTCGAATGTGGAGCTGTCCAGCTACGGCAGGGCCTTCGCCAGGCGGGTGTTTGCCGGCGGCGAGAACCTTCCGGTGTCGCTGTCTGCGACAGGCTCCGGGTTTGAAGACATCGGGTACCTCGTCTACATGCCGGAAGCGGATGTCGCCTTCGAAGCGGTCGACGTCTCTGCGGTGGGGGTGGTCTTCTTCGAGATGCAGTCCGCCACATGGTCTGGCGGGTCCGCGGAAGCATCGTTGTTCGCCCCAAACCTGGAAGGCGATGACGCCCTGACGCTCTCATCGGTCACGCTACAGGTGGACCAGCTGGGGCTGCTGTCCGGTACGGCGCGCCTGGAGGGGAGCGAGGTTACGGTCACCGGCGCGACGATGAAGGTCATCGAGGCCGATGATAGCAGCACCGTGGCGCTGTCCTCCTGGACATTCATCGACAACATGGCGACCCCCATCACCTTCGAGAGCGATGGCGCGTTGTCTTGCACCGACTGTCTGTTTGAGAACAACGCTGGCTCCCAGGGCGGCGCCCTTCTCGCCCGCAACTTCTCCGCGTTGGACGTGTCCCGGTCGATCTTCCGGAGCAACACCGCG
>JBCBLB010000277.1:0-11600 GCA_038520555.1 Myxococcota bacterium
GACACCTTCAAGGTGTCTGCTGAGACGAGCCCGGAGACGACCGACTCCCCCAGCCCCCACGCTGCTGAAATCAGGGCACGTTCGGGGTCCATGGGATCGGTCGAGAACACCACCCCGCTCGCGTCGCCATCGACGATCTGCTGCACGATGACCGCGACGGGCGTCGGGGAGAGGCGGTTCTCTTCGAGATACCGCTGAACCCGCTCGGCATCTGCGCTTCGCCGGCACCGGTCGATGGCATCACGGAGGCCGGCTTCGGTACGGACGCCGAGGATGGTCTCATACATCCCAGCGAAGCTGTGACGATCCCCGTCCTCGCCGATGGCAGAGGAACGAACCGCGCATCGGCTCCACCCCGCGGCTCTCCAGGCGTCCACGGCGGCGTCTATGGGTTCATCGGGCGGAAGAACAAAAAACGGCGGGACATCTGCCCCGGCCTGGAGCAGGCGCGTCAGCCCTTCCGCTTTGCCCCCGATGGGCGCCTGAGGAGGGCCCTTCTCCAGGGCACTCTGCAAAATCACCATGATTCAACCCCGATTATCAAGATGTTCTTTTTACCAGGACGCGATCCCCATCGCCAGCAGAAGACCGAGCAGAAAGATGGTGCTTCCCAGCTCAACCCGCTTCGCCGACTGGCTGTTTCTCGCTGACGACATCCCCACGCCCAGGCTAACGGCGAGCGCGCCGACGGCGCCCCACAGCTGTGGGCCATCCGTCACCACGACGCTGACCGCGCTTCCAGCGCAGATGACCCCGGCGACCATGATCAGCCGGAGGACGATGCTGACGTTGTTCCGCCCATACACCGACGAGTAGCTGTCGACACCCTCGATCTCTTCTTCTGGCTGTCGGGTCTTTCGTCCGATCTCAAAGGCGAGAGATGCCAACGAGGCGGCGCCCACGAACCACAACAACTCAACGCTGAAGTCCGCACCAGAGCAGGCCCACGCGTACATCGCGAGCAGACCAACGACGGGGTTGTGGGTCACCGCGTACAACAGCAGATGCCGATTGAGAAAGGCCCCGACGCCGAACTCGAACCGCATCGCGACGGTGAATCCTGCGGTGAGCGCCCACCACAACAAGGCCCGAGGACCGATCACCGCAGATGCGCTGGCCTCAGCAAGAAGGGCCAGACCCGCGAGCCGTGCAAGCAGCGGGAGGGTGACCACGCCCCGCGACAACAGGCGATCGGGATGGGCCTGCGCGTCCTGTTCGTGATCCTTGTGCTCATCAAAGACGCGAAGATGAAAGAACACCAGCCACACCACCCCAGCGCCGAGCGCAACAACTGGCGACAGCGAGGGAAGATCGGAGGAAAGCGCGCGCGCAAACAGAACCCCGCTGCCGAAGAAGAGCGTGACGAGGATCGTGTAGGACAGCGGCGGGAAGCGCTCGTTGAGGTAGGCGCGCATTCGATGGATGAGGTGATCTTTCGGAGTCATCATTCGAACGATGCCGCCCTCTCTGGTATCATCGATGGTCCTGCTGTATCACGCGCAGCGCTGACTTTTCCTGCTGGAGAGCTTCTTGGGCGTCATCGACCAACAGACCCGACTTCATATGGTCAACACCCCACAGAGCCTCAACGAACTCATTCAAGCGCTCGAAGATGTAGACCAGATCGCCCTGGACACTGAATTCCATGCAGAGCGGCGGTACCGACCGGAGCTGATGCTGCTCCAGCTGGCCACCGACCGGAATACGGTCTGGCTCGCCGACCCGCAGACCATCGATCTGGCATCGCTGGGACCGGCGCTCTCTGACAAGGTCTGGTTGATGCATGGCGGCCGCCATGATCTGGAAATTCTGGACACGACGCTCCAGGCCCGACCGCGAAAAATTTTCGACACCCAACCCGCAGCGGGTCTCCTCGGACACCATTTTCCCGATCGGCTGTCTCGTCTGGTGGAACGTTTTCTGAGCCTGGACATCGACAAAGGCAGCACCCTGTCCGACTGGTCTTCGCGTCCGCTCTCTCGACAACAGCGCCAGTATGCTGCGGAGGATGCGCTGATCCTGTTCCCCCTCGTCAACGCCCTGCAGGAGGCACTCCAAGCAGAGGGGCGCTTGGAGTGGGCGTGGCAGGCGAGCGCAGAGCTGTTGGATGAAACACTCAACCCACCGCCCGTTCGCGATGAATGGCGCACCTGGGGCGTCGCGGGCCGCCTGAGCCCGACGGAACGAACCATCCTGGCCGCGCTGTTGGAGTGGCGGGAAAAAATTGCGCGCCAGACCGAAAAACCACCACACTTTGTCCTGTCCAATTCGCTGCTCATCGGCATCAGCAGACAGAAGCCGACCCGGATGCGGCAGCTCCGAGAGAACCGCCGACTCCATCGCGGCTTTTTGAAACATCATGGCGAGGATCTGCTGGTTCAAATCAAGAATGCGCGCGCTCAAGATGAGGAGGGTCCGCCGCTGAACAGCGCACAACTGGCGCAGGTGGTGTTGTTGGATGCATGGACCAGGCGCGAGGGTGGCCGCCTCGGGATCCATCCAGGGTTGCTTCTCCCAGAGCGATGGCGTCGACGTTTGGTTCGTGAGGGCGCGCAGGCGCTGGAGGGATGGCGGGGGATGGCATGTGGGGAGCGCCTGGAAGAGTTCTTCGGAGGTAAGAGATCCGTAGGTTTTCAGGACTTTGAGGATATTTAAGTTTTGAATAAGATCTTCTTGATGAAAATTTTTCGGATCGAAAAAATTTTTCGCTAGCGCGCAAAAACTTCCTTGATCAACCGGAAGGGACATCGTAGATTCAAAAGCGTGGGGGGCGGGAAAAAAGCCCTCCAAGCGAAACATCGGCAATGCCCGATGCACCACTGACGCCATTGATGGCAAAAGTGACAACCTCTACTCCCACGGAGATCAACATGGACCTCATCAAGCGCCTCGCAAACGACGAATCCGGTGCAACCGCAATCGAGTACGGCCTGATCGCCGCTCTCGTCGCTGTTGCCATCATCACCGCCCTGACCGCTCTGGGCACCGGCCTGGACAACCTGTTCAGCGACGTCGGCAGCCGCGTCACCAACGCGAACCCCCTGTGATCTAAGGGGTTAAGGGTTGGCCATGACCGACCCTTCAGCGCCTATCCTCTGGCTTGTGCTCATACTGGCTGCGGTATGGGATGTCGCGCTTCGGCGCATCCCGAACGCTCTGGTCATTATCGGGCTGCTGGTTGGTGCAGCGCTTCAAACCCAGGCTGGCGGACTCGCCGGCCTGGGTTCTGCTATTTTGGGTGCGCTGGTTGGTCTGGTTCTGCTGATCGTTCCGTTCGCGATGCGCGTGATGGGCGGCGGCGATGTCAAGCTGACGATGGTGTGTGGGGCATTTCTGGGCTGGGTTGGTGTAATCGAACTGACACTGCTCTCCAGCATAGCGCATGGCATGATGGCGGTATGCACGATGATTTATCGTCGATTCATGAAGAACCTGGGCCGAGAGACAACGTTTCGGGGTCTGCCCTACGCGGTGTCGATGGTGGTCGGTCTCCTTCTATACTTCTATGGTGTGATCTCTCTATTCGAAGCGTCCAGTTGATCGACCGCCAGTTGATCGCCCCACGCTTCCGATTGCCTTTCAGTGGGGAAGGCTCCGGCCTGATTGGATTTATCGCTCGGTTATTACGCAAGGCAACCGATATCTGAGACACTCATTTCTACTCTACGGCGAGCCGCTCGCCGGTAACCCAGAATGGAGAGACCATGGCGCGACAACAGACCGGTGGCCGGACGAAGGCGATCCTGTTCCTGGTTGGCTCACTGGTCATCGCAGGCCTGACGGCTGCGCTGGTTTTGCGGATGCTGGAGCGCTCCCGCCAGGAGCTGGTCGAAGCGCAGAAGCCTGAAGAGACTGTCCAGGTGGTGGTGGCGAAGCGTGACCTGTATATCGGTCTGCCGATCACGGAAGAAGACATCATCGTCCGTGATGTTGCACCGGACATGATCCCGATGGAGCTGACGTTTGAATTGACGACGGACCTGATCCGTCGGGTCCCGAAGGAGCGCATCCTGGCCAACGAAGCGGTCCGTGCTGAGCGCCTCGCCCAGCGCGAAGCGGGCATCGGTCTGAACGCGATCATCGCGACCGGTAAGCGCGCGATGACGGTGGAGACCGACATCGAGTCGGGCCTTGCGGGGATGCTCCAGCCGGGCAACTACGTGGACATCATCGTCACCATTCGCCCTGAGCTGGACAGCGGCAAGGCGAAGTGGGAGACGAAGACGATCCTTCAGGGCATCCGGGTCCTGGCTGTGGGCAGCTCTCTGGCCGGCGCCTCTCGCACGAACGCCGAAGCCGAAGAGCAGCGGAAGAGCGGTCGCCGCTCCCGCCCGTCAGTCACCTTCGAGGTGACGCTGGAAGAAGCAGAGAAGCTCGCGCTCGCGTCCTCTCGGGGTGACATCCACATCGTCCTGCGCAACGACATCGACATCACCCAGCAGATCACCAACGACGGCGACACGCTCACCTCTGCGGATTTGATCGGGGCAGACTCGACGAAAGCGCCGCCGACCAGACGTGGTGGGAGCCGCACGGTGGGCGCGACGAGTAGAGCGACCAGCAAGCCGAAGGATACCTTCACCATGGAGATCATCGGCGACTCGAGCACCCAGGTCCGATACGATTCGCAGGGCAATAAGACAAGCGATCGTCGTTGATCATCGTTGATCGGTTTCCACTGAGCTGAGGAAGTAGGATGAGTTGGAAGACGCTGTGGGCCTGTTTGCTGACGCTGATGTTGAGTGTCTTCACCGCTGCGCCTGTACAGGCCCAGACCGCAGATGGTGAACCTGAAGTGCTCCGGATCGAGCGGGGTCACTCGCTCATCTTTGACCGCCGCCGCCCGGTCAAGCAGGTCATCCTGGGAGATCCAGCGGTGATCGATGTCGAGGGGCTGTCCCCGCAGCAATTCCGCGTCAAGGGCCTCGAGCTCGGGACGACGAACCTGTTGGTGATCTTCGCAGACAACCCTTCTCGCCCGCTCGAGCTTCGCGTGGTGGTTCAGCAGGATCTCAGCGAGCTGCTTCAGCGGATCGATGGGATCGTCGCTGGGGGCAGCGCACCGAGCGCATACCCGGTCAACGGCCGCCTGGTCCTCGATGGGATGGTGGACAGCGTCCAGCACCTCGAGCAGATCGCCGCGGTCGCTCGGCTGTACGATGAAGACTTCGTCAACCTGATGAGCGTCGGCGGCGATCATCAGGTCCAGCTTGAAGTCCTGTTCGCTGAGATCAGCCGCTCTGGCCTTCGGCAGCTGGGCATCAACGCGCTGTGGGGGGACAGCATCCTGGGTATCGGCCTCCAGTCTCCAGGGAGCGTCGCGACCACGACGGTTGTTACCGCTTCCAACGAGATCGGGATCGGGAACCAGCAGGGGGTCGGCACGGTCAACGCAGCGGGCGGCGGAACGTTCAACATCGCCGGCATCTTCGCGGACCCGCTCAACCTCTCCGCGGTCCTCTCTGTCCTGGAAGAGAGCGGCGTCTCCCAGATCCTGGCGCAGCCGACGCTGACGGCGCTGTCTGGTCAGCAGGCAGAGTTCCTCTCTGGCGGTGAGATCCCGGTCCCGGCTGCCCAGAACGCCGGCCAGGTGGGCATTACATATAAAGAGTATGGGATCCGTCTGACGTTCATTCCGACGGTTCTGGGGGAGCAGGTGATCGATGTTCGGGTCTACTTCGAAGTCAGCGACCTGGATGTGTCGAACTCTGTCCGCCTGACCGGCATCGAGATCCCCGCGTTCGTCTCTCGGAAGAGCAGCTCTCACCTTCGGATCGAGAGCGGCAAAACCTTCGCGATGGCGGGTCTTCTGTCTGAAAACAGCCGCTCGACGGTTCAGCGACTGCCGATTCTCGGTGACATCCCGGTCCTCGGTATGTTGTTCCGGAACGTGTTGCACTCTCGCGATGAGTCTGAGCTGATGATCTTCGTCACGCCGAAGCTGGTTCGTCCGATGGCCCCTGAAGAGGTTCCTCTGCCACCAGGCAAGAGCATCAATTTCAACCCCACCGACATCGAGCTATTTTTGTTCGGCGCGCATAGCAAGGTCGGCAGCAAGACGGCTGAGCCCACCGGGCCGATGGGCCTGGAGCGCTGAAGGAGACCACGGATGCGATATCGCAACCAAACTCGAGGGGCCGCCAGCGTCGTCGTTATCGGCGTCAACAATACTGGTATGGGGCTGATTCGGGAATGTCTGGGCACAGAGGCCGTGCTCCCGACCCAATCCACGCCCTACCTCAACGCCGAGCAGGTCGTCCAGAAGACCCGCCCGAACGTCATCATCATGGGCTTCGACCAGAACTTTGAGTCTGCGGTCGAGCTCGGTCCGCGGCTGAGCAGTGAGCTTCCCGGGGTTCAGCTGGTCGCGATCTCTGAGCAGACGGATCCCGAACGCATCCGCTCTGCGATGCGGGCGGGCTACCGGGAATACGTCGTGCTGCCCGATGACGCACCGCTGCTCCGTCAGGCCGTCCATGACGCCGCCTACGGAAGCGAACACGGCGAAGATCTGGGCGAAGTCATCGCCCTCATCGGGGCCAAGGGCGGAAGCGGCACCACCCTGATGACCGTCAACCTGGCGGCGGCGTTGTCGGCGCTTCACCGGGTCTGTATCGCCGACTTCGACTTCTCGATGGGCGACATCGCCGCGTTTATGGATCTCAAGCCGAACAGCTCGATCCAGGATCTGCTCTCCAACGTCCACCGCATCGATCCGCGGATGTTCCGCGGCAGCGTGTCGATTCACCCAGAGAGCAAGGTCCACATCCTCTCTCAGCCGACTGAGCTGGTGTACTACGAAGAGTCCCGTCAGGAAGACATCGTCCGCATCCTGGGGACCGCCGCGGAGGCGTACCAGTATGTCCTCGTCGACTGCGGCAGTCACCTGGACACCGCGACGATGACCGCCACGAGCGCGGCAGACCGGATCCTCCTGATGTGTATGCCGGACGTGGTCTCGGTCAAGAACGCGTGGCGCCGTCTTCAGCTGCTGAACCAGCAAAGCATTGAGAAGGACGTCATCCGGCTGGTGCTCAACCAGTGGGAGAAGAACGCAGAGGTCAGCGATCGGGACATCGAAAAGAACCTGAAGATCCCAATCGCCGCACGCATCCATAAGGATGAAGAGACCTGTCGTCAGGCCGTCACGTATGGAAAGCTCCTTCAGGAGATCAAGAAGACCGCTCCGGTCACACAGGACATCACCGCCGCGGTGAGCCTGATCACCGAAGGGGCGGAGCAGGTAGAGATGGAAGAGGTGAAGGGTGGACCCTTTGGCTGGTTGTTCAGATAGAATTCGGTAGGAGGGTTTTCCATGTCATCACGTCTCATCGATCGCGTCCGCGGCGCACAGCAGAAGTACCGCGCCGGCACCCAGACCGACTCCGCCGAATTTGAGAAGATCAAGAAGCAGCTTCATAGCGAGATCATCGAACAGATTGATTATGAGAAGGTGGGCAAGACGCCACGGGACGAGCTGGGCCGTCAGCTCCGGGTCATGCTCACACAGCTGGTCGAGACCCGCTCGTTGCCCCTCAACCGCCTCGAACGCGAGCGGCTGGTCGAAGAGATCCTCGACGACATCCTGGGGCTTGGCCCGCTGGAGGCGCTGCTCCGCGATCCGCAGGTCTCCGACATTCTGATCAACGGCCCGGACACGATCTACGTCGAGCGGAAAGGCCGGCTGCAGAAAGTCGACATCAAGTTCAACGATGATCGGCATTTGATGCAGATCATCGACCGGATCGTCAGCGCGGTGGGTCGACGGGTCGACGAGACCAACCCGATGGTCGACGCGCGTCTTCAGGACGGCTCTCGGTTCAACGCGATCATTCCACCGCTGGCGCTGGATGGAGCTGCGGTCTCGATCCGTCGGTTCGGCACCGTGCCGATCACCGCAGACGACCTGATCGCATATGGTTCGGTCCCCAAGCCGATCATGCAGGTGCTCCGCGGATGCGTCAAGGCGGCGCTGAACATGGTCATCAGCGGCGGGACGGGTTCAGGAAAGACGACGTTCCTCAACGTCATGACATCGTTCATTCCACAGGGTGAGCGGATCATTACGATTGAGGATGCGGCGGAGCTGCAGCTGCAGCAGCCACACGTCGTTCGTCTGGAGACGCGGCCGCCCAACCTTGAAGGCAAGGGTGAGGTGACCGCGCGTGATCTGGTCAAGAACGCGCTGCGAATGCGTCCTGACCGAATCATCCTTGGTGAGATTCGCGGCTCGGAAGCCATCGATATGCTTCAGGCGATGAACACCGGTCACGAGGGCTCGCTGGGTACGGTCCACTCGAACACGACCCGTGACGCCCTGGCCCGCCTGGAGACGATGATCGGGATGGGCATGCCGAACCTGACCGATAAGACCATCCGAGAGATGATGGCCCGCGCGTTGGACGTGGTCATTCAGCTGGATCGTTTGTCTGATGGGACCCGGCGGCTGCTCGCGGTCACGGAAGTCATCGGGATGGAAGGCTCGATCGTGACCACCCAGGATATCTTCCGATTCGAACAGAAGACGATGGACGATCAGGGCAAAATCCGCGGTGCCTTCGTGGCTACAGGGACGCGCCCGAAGTTCACGTCCCGTTTGAAGCAGCATGGCATCCATCTCTCTCCTGAGCTGTTCCGCTTCCGTATGGAGGTCTGAGTCATGAATACGATGCTCATCATCCTGGTCTCTGCGTTGGTGTTCGCCGGCGTCTTGACTGCGACCAACCTTCTGTATTGGAGTTGGCGCTCCCGACAGGAGCAGAAGGCACGGGAGCTGGCGCGGCGACTGGGCACGGTCTCCGATGAGCCGACGAACACCCTGTTCGTCGATCAGGGCGCGGACGCCTGGGCCGAGATGCTCGGCAGCCTGGGCGACCAACTCGAAGGTCTGCTCAAAGAGTCTGGCTCTGAGTGGACGATGAGCCAGCTGCTGGGCTGGAGCGCGGCGATGGCGGTCATCGGGATGTTCACCACAACGTTGATTCTTCGTGGCCCGGTCGGCATCATCGGCATCATCCTTGGCGCGATCCCGCTGGTGATCCTCAGCTCCCGCGCAGAGAAGCGCGCCCGCCAGATCTCCGAGCAGCTGCCCGACGGCCTGGATCTGGTCGCCCGCTCCCTACAAGCCGGCCACGGCCTCTCCGATGCGATGCGGATGTGCGCGATGGAGATGCCGCCGCCGATCGCCCATGAGTTCGGCCGGGTCCATGAAGAGCACAACCTGGGTCGGGATTTCCGGGAGTGCTTGTCGGATCTGTGCAAGCGCAACCCACGGAACTTCGACCTGCGGCTGTTCGTCTCATCGGTGGTCCTTCAGCGGGACACAGGCGGCAACCTCATCGAGATCCTGAACAACATCTCCGGCACCATCCGGGCCCGGTTCGTCTTCGAGCGAAAGGTCAGCGCGCTGACTGCAGAAGCGAAGATCTCTGCGATGATCCTTGGGGCCATGCCGTTTCTGGTCGCGATTCTGCTGATGGTCATCAAGCCGGACTACCTGTCGCCGTTTTTGACCGACCCGCTGGGGCGGATGATGCTGATGTTCGCGGTGGGCTGCTTCAGCACCGGCGTGCTCTCGATGTATTACCTCTCTCGGGTTGAGGTCTGAGCCATGTCTCCGATGATTCTGGTGTTCATCGCGGTTGCTGTTTTCATTACGGTGCTGGGCGTGGCGTACGGCATCCAGCTGTTCGTCAACCCGGAACGCTCCGCGGTCGATCGGCTGGCCGACTTGACGGACAACAACAACGACACCGGGCTTCTGGCGGGAAACGAGCAGCTGCGCTCGGTGACCAGCAACCTGGGCAACCTCGCAGCGCCCGACTCTGAGGAAGAGCAGAACCAGCTCCGGCTCAAGCTTTCCCAGGCGGGTTTCCGCTCCCGAAACAACCTGGAGACCTACAGCGCCCTTCGCGCAGGGCTTGCCATCGCGTTGCCGCTGATCGTGACGCCGATCCTCGGCTTGGAGTCCCCGCTGTTCATCGTCCTCGCGGTCCTTGTGCTTGCGACGTTGGGCTATTATCTGCCCGCTGGCTACATCGACAACCGTCTGGGCGCCCGCCACAAGGCGCTGCTTCGTCCCTTCCCGGACGCGCTCGACCTGTTGGTGAGTAGCGTTGAGGCCGGGCTGGGGACCGACGCCGCGTTCCAGCGTGTCGCCAAAGAGATCGAGCCCGCCGCGCCGGAGCTGGCGCGCGAGCTTCAGACCGTCAACCACGAGGTGTCCGCGGGCATCCCGCGCGTCGAAGCCCTCAAGCGCCTCGATCAGCGCACCGGCCTCGCAGAGGTGCGCTCTCTGGTGAACGTCCTCACCCAGGCAGAGAAGTTCGGCACATCGGTCGCAAGCGCGCTCCGCGTCCATGCCGAGTTGGTTCGCAGCAAGCGGATGCTCAAGGCCGAAGAAGAAGCCGCCCAGATCTCCCCCAAGCTGACCGTGGCGATGATCCTGTTCATCCTCCCCGCGCTGTTCACTGTGCTCATCGGCCCCGCCGTTATCAACGTCGTTCGGGACCTGCTGCCGGCGATGGCAGGCAACTGAGATGAGCGTGTGGGTGATGCTGCTGGCGTGCAGCTTACGCCAGCCTCCGAGCGCCGCCGCAGATTCCGTGGAAGAGCCGCCGGCATGGTCCACCGAAGACGGCGCAGAGGGGGCTCGTTTCGCACTGATCGAAGCGCTCATCGACAACCAGCAGCCGGAAGCGGCCCTGGAGATGATCCGGGCGGTCGAGTCGAAGGGATATGGAACGCCCGAGCTGGACATCCTTCAAGCCCGGGCGCTGCGCACCATCGGCCTGTACGAAGACGCGGAGCTGCTGCTGGCGCAGGTCCTTCGCCGCCAACGTCGCTCCGCGTCGGCCCACAATGAGATGGGGATCCTGAAGATGGATCAGGCGCGGCTGGAAGAAGCGATCGACAGCTTCACCCGGGCCCAGAAGCTTTCTGAAACCAACGCGGACTATGCGAACAATCTCGGGTTCGCGCTGATGGTGAATGACCAGCCTGGTGAAGCGGTGGTCGTGCTTCGTGAAGCCTTGAAGCACGACGCGACGCGAGAGCGCACCCGAAACAACCTCGCGTTCGCGCTGATTCAAGATGGCCGTCCGAAAGAGGGGTATCGGGTGTTCCGCTCAGCGATGCCAGAAGCGGAGGCGCGCTACAACCTCGGAGTGGGGTTAGAATTGCGCGGAGATCTGGAGGATGCGCAAGTCGCGTATACCGCTGCGCTCAATGCCAACCCAGAACACGTCCGTGCCCGCGAAGCGCTGACGCGGATTCAACCATAAGGAGCGTCCATGCTGAGCTCAATGACGACACTGCTGCTGTGGGGGCTGATGGGCTGCGGCCAGCCGCTTCATCTCCAGTACGACCACGGTCGCGCGTTCTATACGACGAAGATGATCCAGGCGGATCTGGATCGCCCGTCGGCACAGGGCGGCGCGTATGCGCTCAGCGGTGATGAAGGCATCGCGCTGCGCCAGCGTGTCATCGAAGAATCGACCGACGCAGAGACCGGCACCGCGAAGTTCGCCCAGTCCTTCACCGCGCAGTAGCGCGCCGTGCGGCTCCCGCGCGGCTCTGCAAGTAGCCTGCTGTCCCTGGCA
>JBCBLB010000720.1:0-4765 GCA_038520555.1 Myxococcota bacterium
CCTGTCCGTGATCGGGGGTGGCCTGTGGTGGGCGTTTGACCGTCGGTACCGGCCGCCGAAGCCCCTTGATGTGGGATCGCTCGACCAGGCCCTGCAGATGGACTCGACCATGCCCTTGTCGTTTGACGATACGGACGTGGTCATTGCCATCATCTGTACCTTTCGCCGGGATCGGCTGTCGGTGTACGGCCACGATCGGGAGACGACGCCCTTCCTGGACAAGCTGGGTGCACATGGCGTCGTCATGGACATGCACTTCAGCCAGGCGCCCTGGACCCGTCCCTCGGTTGGCAGCATCGTCACGGGCCGGTGGCCGCGGGCCCTCCAGGTTGATCTTCCAGGGGAAGGCAACCCCCTGGAGATGGTCATGGGTGAGGAACACACCCTCCTCGCAGAGGTGTTCGCCGAGCGGGGGTACCACACCGTCGGCGCCATCGCCAATCCCAACGCCCTCCGCAGGTTCGGCTTCGCGCAGGGGTTTTCGAATTACCGAGAGCCTGAGCGAGCCTGGGCGGAGGGGGGCACCTACCTCTACGATGCGAATCTCGTCGAGCACGTCATCGACTATGCTGACGGCCTCGACGATGACGAGCGGCTGTATGCGCGTTTGTTGATGATCACCACCCACACGCCGCGGGACGTGACCGACGACGACATCGCGCAGTTCGCGGACGGCCAGCCCGCGCGTCTGGCCGAATATGACGCCGCCGCCTACAACCTGGACCTGTATCTGGCGGAGCTGTATACCGCGCTGAAGGCCCGCCGCCCCAACCTGCTGTTCGTCGTCGCTGCGGATCATGGGGAGGGGCTGTTTTTCCCCCGCCACCATGGGCCCGGGCATGGCAATTTCCTGTATCAGACGGCCCTGCGGGTCCCCTGGATCGTTCAGCATCCATCGCTGCCGGCTGGCCGCCGCGTTGACGGGTTCACGATGAACATCGACGTCCATCCGACGGTCCTGGGACTGCTGGGTGCAGCGGCGGCGCACCGGGTCGATGGCCGCGACCAGTCCGCGGTGATCCGGGGAGAGACAGATAACACCGGTCACGAAAGGGTTTTTGCAGAGACGTTCTTCCGTGACGTCGACAAAGCGACCCTGTTTGAGCGGGATTACCACCTGGTGAAAGACTATGGCTCGGGCAGTGTTCGTCAGTTCCGCTTCAAAGACTGGCGCGCCTCGCGTGCGATGAAGACCTCACCGCGGCGGGTGGAGCAGGAGCAGGCGCTGGACGCGTGGCGAACGGAGCAGTCGGCGCTGGTCACCGCACCAGGACAGACCGCGCCGCTCGATGAAAACACGCGCAGCCAATTAGAGGTGATGGGCTACCTCGAATAAAACCGACCAGACCAGGGCTTGTGGAATGAACATCGGGCCATTGACGCCGCTTACGGAGACCCCACTTCAACCAGGCGAAGACTCCAGCACATGCTACGCCGTGTCCGCACATCCGCAGGACGAGCAGTTCGCGATGGGTGGCGGCGGCCGGATTTTGCGTGTTTTTTCGCCAGACGGCACCCTTCGTTGGAGTGCGGCTGGGCACACCGATTGGATCCGGGGCATCTCCTGGGCGCCGGATCGCCCGATCATCGTGACGGGCTCCGATGATCGCACCGTTCGGGTCTGGGATGCCGAGACCGGCCACGCGCTCCACACCCTCCAGGGGCACAGCGACTGGGTCCGCGCCGTCGATGTCGCCGCAGAGAGCGGCCGGATCGCCTCAGGTTCAGATGATCGGAAGGTGACCCTCTGGGACCCCGACAGCGGTCAGACGTTGACGTCCCTCACCCATGAGAACTGGCTCTATGCGCTTCGCTTTTCTCCGGACGGCGAGCGGCTTCTGACCGGGGCAGGCAGCGGCGAGTTGAAGCTGTGGATGCCTGAGACCGGTGAGATGATCCGCCAACTGACCGGTCACTCGAGCAACATTCTGGGGGTCGGCTGGTCTCCGGACGGAACGCGCATGGTGAGCGCTGACTCCAGCGGAGAAGTGCGCATCTGGAGCGCAGACGGTGACCCGATCCATGTGATCGCGGGTGAGCATTCGTGCCATGCGGTCGCCTGGTCCCCCGACGGCGCCCGGATCATCGTGGCCCACGCTGCCGGGCTTCGGATCCTCGATCCCGACCTGGGCACCGTGATCGCCGGGCAGACGGACGCATCGAGCCTCAACGCCCTCGCGTTCAACGCCTCAGGAGAGACGCTGTTGGCCGGTCGAAGCGGCGGCGGGGTGATGCTATACGGCGTCGATGGGGCGGGCTCTCCGTTGGCTGGCGGCGCATCGAAGTGGCGTCCGCGGCTGTCGGGCGCCCGTGGGCGATGCATCGGCCAGGTTCGCGTAGAAGACGGCGGCCCGCCCGCTGCGGTCGCGATCTCGCCCGACGACATCCGACTGCTGACCTCTGGTGCTTCGGGTGAGCTGTTCATCTGGGACCTCGAAGAGGACAAACGAAGCCTCGATCTGAAGGGCCCCGACAATCTGAAGGGCCACGACAATTCGGTCAATGCGGTCGCATGGTCTCGCGACGGAGCGCGGATCGCGTCCGTTTCGGACGATCAGACCGCCCGGATCTGGGACGCCGCGACGGGTGCGCTCCAGCACACTCTCAGCGGGCACGGGGACATCGTGCTCGGGGTTTCATTTTCAGCGGATGGGACCCTGCTGGCGACGGGGAGCGCCGATCGAACCGTGCACCTGTGGGACGCCGCCACCGGTCAGCTGAAGATGACGTATGCCCACCACGACGACTGGGTCCGTTCGGTCGCGTTCTCTCCGCGTGGCTCGCTGTTGGCGTCGGCGTCTGACGATGGCTACGCAGTCATCGTCGATGTTGCAGACAACAGGATCGTGCGCAAGCTCCCGGGCCACCAGGGATGGGTGCGGGCGGTGGCGTGGTCGCCGCAGGGCCGCTTTGTGGCCACAGGCGGCGAAGACATGGTGATCAACCTCTGGGAAACGGAAGGCCTGGTCAAAGAGGTCTTCCTCGGCCATGAGAGCGGGATCATCGATCTGAAGTTTTCTCCGGACGGCCGGAAGCTGATCTCGACATCTGAGGATAGGAGCGTGCGGGTCTGGGACGTCAAAAGCGGTAAGCAGCTGTCCCGAGAGGTGGATGCAGAGGGCGATTATCCCTGGCAGCTGGCGGTGGCGCCGGGGGGCGGGTTCTTCGCCTCAGGGCACTCAGACGGCGTGGCGCGGATCTGGGCGCTGTGGTGATCAGCGGGGACCCTGTCTGAGTTCCTGTCTGAGTTCCTGTCTGGGCGGGGGGGGAGCGGGGTTGGGTGGTTTGTCAGGCTTGAACCATCCGCGTCGTCGTGGGATGGGGATGGCGGTGGGTGCCCATCGGGCCTTGCGTGCCAATGGTTCACCGAAGATCTCCGCTACGACTGGGGTTCCAGCCTTCTGAGCCGCCTGAACGAGGGGCTGGAGGGCGCTGGTCTGTGCGGTCTGCCGGCTGAGGGGGCCGACCAGGACGTTTCGGAGCGACAGGGGGCGATCGTCTGTTGCCGGTGTGGCGTCTTTTGCGAAGGCGGCGAGGCCGCTGGGGCCGAGCAGGGCATGCTGGGCGAATCGGGGCGCGGCGTCCTCGCCGAACCGGTCGGCCATGGCGGCGGCGCGCAGCCGGAGCGTCTCCGTCGAGGGCATCCCATCGGTGAAGCCGACCAGAACGGGGACGGGATTTCTGCGTCCAAACAGGGCGGCGTCGGGGAAGACGGTCAAAAAGGTCGCCAGGAACCGCCGCAACCCCTCGGGGGTGAGGGTGTCGGGATGCAGCTTGACGGTCACGGCGCCGCCGGGGGCCAGCCGCCCTCGAATCTGTTGAAAGAACTCGACCGTGCCCAGCTCGACATACTGCGCATAGGTGGCGACGTCGTTGTAGATGATGTCCCACCGCTGGTCGGTCTGTCGGAGCAGGTGCCGGCCGTCGGCGTTGACGAAGCGGGCGCGGTCTCCGTCGAACAGGTCTGAGCCCGTGGCGGGGATGTGGGCGGCCAGGCTCGGCAGGGCCGGGTCGATGTCCACACAGGTCAGCGCGGCAATGGCTGGGTCGTTGAGGAAGCTTCGGATGTTGATGCCGGTCCCGAACGCGATCACCAAAACCCGCTTTGGATCGGGATGGAGGGCGAGGGGATACTCAAGGTCCAGGACGAGGCCGCCGACCCGCTCTCCGTGGGTGTAGACGTGGGTCATCTGCGGATTGGAGGCGACTGCGGACGGCCCCGCGGCGGTCTCTACGAAGGCTTGAACGGTCTCTCGGGGGGGGATCTGGAGGCCGGCCCAGGGGGGCACAGCCCATGCGGCGGCGCCTGCGGCGGCGAGGAGGATGGCCGGCCACCGCTGCAGGATCAGGGCACCGAGGGCCATGGCGCAGACGCCGAGGAGGACCATCAGGTGGACGGTACCAGGGCCAAAGGTGGGCAAGAAGCCCATCCAGAGCGACACACCGACCGCAGCGCCGATCCCGACGGCGCCGGTGAGTCCGACGCCGAGACCCAGCCCATCGCGATCGCGCGTCGCCGCGGCCGCCGCGATGGGGAAGCCCGCGCCGGAGGCCGCGCCGGGGATGGTGACGGCAGCAAGGTAGATGAGCAGCCGATCCGCAGAGATCTGGATGCCGGTGAGGTGAAAGATCGGGATGTTCCCGGGCCCGGGCCCGACGAGGTGCCCAATCAGTCGTTCTTCGGGGATGATCGGAAGCAATGCGATCGCGGCGACCATTGCAGCGCCGGTGGTCAGGGTACACAGCCCGAGCGCCCGCCGCTCGC
>JBCBLB010000601.1:0-5983 GCA_038520555.1 Myxococcota bacterium
GCTTCCTCGTTGGCCCCGGCTACAACGGGATGGAAGGGACCCTGCTGGGTGAGGTCTGGGTCGGCCCCTCGATCCGGCGGCGCTTCTCGCCGTGGTCCTCGTTCACGCCGTACCACCCCATTTTGCTGGGGAACTTCTTCGTCCGCGGTCAGTATGGCTTCACCCTGATCGGCGACAGCGATGAGACGCGGTTCCTCGATCTGGTCGATAGCTACACGCTGATCACGGGAATCCGTGTCAACTTCCGGCTCAAAGAGCCGCTGCCTGACCTGCTGTGAGCGCATGAATACCCTCGAACATATCTCTGCCGTTTCTTCGATTGTTCATGAAGGCCTCGAAGCCTGGGCCCGTTCCTTGTTGCGGGACGCCGGCATTGAGACGACCGAAGTGTATGGCTCGTTCCCGCCGGAAGGGACCATCGCCAGCCATCTTGTGTTGTTCCCGTACCGGATCGGCCCGGCCGAGAGTCAGGTCTCTCAGCCCGATCGGTCGGAGACCCTGGTTGGCCCCCGGGCCAAGAACCTGTCGCGGAAAAGCAGCGGCGTCCCGCCGATGTGGATCGACATCGGCAGCTGCATCAACAAGCTGCACTATGAGCACTTCCCCCGGGCCGGCCGCCACGGTCGCCAGGCGGAGATGCCCCACCCGGCGCCGCTCATTGAGCAGCTTCCGGACCCGATGAAGGCCTGGTACACCAAGCAGAAAGACAGCGGCGAAGAGATGTCGTGGGTCACCATGCGCGGGGACGCCGCCCATGCGCGTCTCGCGGCGTTGTCGTGGACCTCTTCGGTCGTCATCCGGATGAACTACCTCGTCGTCATCGGGGAAGGGGCTCGGGGGACCGCGGATCGGGCGACCAGCACCGCGCCGGTCGCCGTGCAGACCCTCAGCGTCCTGACCGCAGGGCTTCAGATGCGGCGTCGGGTGGTGGTTCGGGTCCCACCGCAGCCCTTCGATCGGAAGATCGTTCCTTACTGCAAAGCGATGGCCAAGACCCTCGGCGGCGATGACGCGGAAATGCTCCAGCAGGCCGTCAAAGATCTCAGCCGCAAGATCGATGTTGAGGTGACGTTGCTGCCCGGCGCGAACTTGACCAACGCCGACTTCACCGGACTGATGCAGGCGATGCAGCGTCCGCTGCAGCCCACGCTGCACCTGGGGGTGCAGATGGCCCTCGGCGGCGGTGCTATCTTTGAGCCCGGCGTGACCGCCGAAGTCCGCCCCGATCGTTTCCAACGGTGATGCATGTCGAACATCGTCCAATGTATTGAGCCCGACTCTCTCCCCGTTCAGATCTCTCTGGAGCTGAACGACGATGAGATGTTCCGCGTTTACCTTCTGTCTGACGCCTCCACCTCTCCGGGCGGTCTCCGAAGCACGATCCTCCAGAAGGCCGACGCCCTGCCACCGCCAGAAGCGTCGTTGGTCTTCGAAGTCAAGATCGTCGACCCGGGCACCGGCGATCCGATCACCATGCGTGTGCAGCGGCTCGGCAGCTCCCTGAACACCGATCTCGTTCGGCCGCATATGCGCTCCCGGGTCACCCCTGGGACCGAAGTGCGCTCCGGCTCGCGGTTGGAAGTGGTCCTGCCCGACCTGCGTCGGGTGACCTTCACCCTGCAGCTCGAAGCCGAGATTCACCAGCGCGCGACCACGGCCATCGGCGGCGGCGGGGTCCGCCACAAGCAGGCGGTCGCCGGCGGCGACACGGCGTACTTCCTGTACAACACCGTCGGCTCCGTCCTCACCGTCAACATCCAGTACGTCTTCGCCCGCCTGAGCGCATGGTTCACCAAGCTCGGCGTGCCCGTCTGGGTCATCCCGCTGGTCCTCACCGCCCTGCTCATCGTCGGCGGCGGCGCCTACTTCGCATACCAGCAGTACCAGGGCCGCAAGGCCGCCGAAGAGCAGGCCGAAGCCGCTGCGGAAGCCATGGCCGAAGCCGACATGAGCGCCGCACGCGCCCTGGAAGGCCAGCTCCAATGCCTCGCCCAGCAGCGGGCTCTCGCCCAACGCCTCAATGATCTCAAGGCGTTGGCCAAGGCCGAAGTCGAAGCCGCCCTTCAGACCACCATGACCATCGGCATCGCGTTGGGTGAGGGCGGCTCTCGGATGGGCGAAGACCAGGTCGTCAGCTACGACAAGCTGGTTCATGAAGCCGCCGTCGACAGCATCGTCAACCAGATGCAGGAGCTGTCTGGCGTCCCCAGCGAGGCAAAGGTCTGCCTCGATCTGGCGTCCGTCCTGGTCCCTGACCTTCCCACCTATGTGCTCCTCTGGCACCCCGAGCCGGACCTCGTCTGTCCCGCAGAATACGCCGCAGTGGAAGACGGCATCGACCGCGCCGGCCGCTTCGGGCTCTCCAGTCGCGTCGTCCGCCTCTATGGCGGGGAAGAATTCCAGGCCGCGCTGATCGCGGCTCAGGGGGGCAGCGTCGCCAATCCCGCCGACGCCGATCCGCGGATGGCCGACCGCTGGTCCGCAGCCACTCACGCCGTGGGCCTCCGCGACGTTCAGGCCGCGCTGCTGGTCAGCGACGCCGGCAACCGGGTCCCCGTCGCCCCCAGTCAGGCGCACCTCTGGACCCTCGCCCTGTGGGATGCATACAACCGCATGCCTTCGCCCGCAGATGGGGTCCTCGACAATCCCGTCCCGATTTGCATCACCGAGCTGATGGAAGAGACCCTGCGCACCGCCAAGCCCGCAGAACCCGGCGCACCGCTCCTTCCCAACATCGTCGACGTCGCTTCCGGCGATGAAAAGATCCGTCCCCGGCCCACCGCGGGTTGCCCCTGGCCCGAAGACGCCATCCAGAAGGGTGCCCAACAGGCACTCCTCGCCGTTGCCCACACCGCCAACTACAACAGCCAGGGTCAGAACTGAAAAGTTAAGCTTTGAGCTTGGTAATGGGCGCGGAAGATCGGATATTGATCTTCCGCGTTTCTTAGTTCACCCCTAGATTTGCCCACACAGATCCGATCATCCAACCACTCGGACAGAGAGGGTTGATGATGATGATTTTTCTCCTCGGGCTGGTCGCCTGCCACGAATACCGGATGGTCCGCGAGCCGATCTTCTATGTGGAGCCTGGGCCGCTGATGGTCGATACCGGCGATCCCATTGTGCCGGAGCCGCCCACCATCGGGCGGACCCCGTTCTGGGAGGAGCCCCCACCGGAGCCCGTCGACTGCGACAACAGCACCTGGCACACCCGCGTGGAGCGGCTCCGCTTCAACGATCGGCAGGACTGTCCGTGGGGAGAAGACGACAACCTCGAACGTCGAAACGGCTACAACCAGGCCCGCGTTCGCGAGTCCCGATACATCGATCTGCCGCCGTATGAGCAGCTCTGCGAGCTGTCCATTGAATCGAACACCGACGATCTGGAGTTCGATGACTACTTCACCTTCACCCTCAATGAGGTCATCCTCGTCGGTGGTGGTGGCGGCTACGACATTGAGATCTTCGAGCAGGCCGATGGGATGTACTTCTACGACTGGGAGATCCTGAAGGGCACGGCCTTCCACGGCCAGCGCTATGCGCCGTATTACTGCATCGGCGGCCCGGAAAGCTGCGTCGTCCCGCCCACCGAGCAGTCCGGCCCCTTTGAGGTCCTCCTCCCGCCGGAGACGATGCAGCCGTTCACCGACGTGCTCGACGGCGAGATGCAGCTCGACTTCGCGCTGCACACCTTCGGCGATAACGACAACGGCGACTGCGCGCACACCGACATGGAGCTGGTCTTCACGGTTCGCTACGTCACCGTGGACTGAGCGACCGCGATATCCTGAGGAGTATGTCTGCTCCCCGGCTGCGATGGGGCGCCAAGGGACTTGGTGCGTTGGCCATTCTGTTCGCTCTCTTCGTCATTGTGGGAGAGGGAGTGGCCCGGCTCGCCCACCCCTGTGGCGCCGGCGACGCCCTGTTTCATCCGCTTCTGTCCGCCCCGGACGGCTTGTTCGTCGATGATCCTCATCTTCTCCGCTGGCCGACGCCCCGCCTGCGCGCGACCGTGGCGGCGCCGGGCTGCGTCATCGATCTCCGCTTCGATGACCGCAGCGCCCGCGGACAATCCAATCCCGACGCCCGCTGGCTCGCCCTCGGCGATGAGCGAACCATGGCCATCACGGTCGATGAACCGCAGACCTGGACCGCCCAGCTCGCCGCGCACCTGGAGACGCCCATCATCAACGCCGGCGTTCATGGGGACTCGACGTGGCAGGCCCTGGGGCGCTACCAACGCTACGTCGGGGTCATCGACCTGGAGCAGGTCATCGTGATGCTCCATGTTGGCACCGATCTCATCGACAACTCACGGTTTCATCGTCAGCTTCAGGTCCATCAAGCGATGGCTGGTGCCGAGGAAGATGCTGAGTTCTCGCCGTTTGAGCGGCAGCTGTTTCATAAGTCTGCCTTATACGCGTGGTGGAATCTGGCGTATCCCTGGAGGGGGCTGGGCCCCACCGGTGAACGGTGGCGGGCGGAGTTGTTGACGTTTCATCGCGGGTTCGACGATACGCGCATCCTGCCCCAGACCCGTGACGCCCTCCGGCGGCTGCGGGACGCAACCGCTCACAACCACGATGAGCTGCTGGTTGCCGTTCTTCCCCATGTCCTGGAGGTGCTCCCCGAGCACCTCGACGCGTCGCTGAAGGGGACCTCCATCCGCCCGGAAGACATCCAGCTGGAGCGTCCCCGGACGCAGACGCTAAGGCTGTTGGATGAGCTCGGGGTTGTGACGTGTGACCTGACCGCGGCGTTGAAGGGCGCGCGTGAAGGGGGAGGGGATGTGGTCAACCCCCGCATCCGTCAGCTGACGCCGGAGGGGCATCGGGTGGTGTCAGAGCAGGTGCGGCACTGTCTGGGACGTTGATCAGTTCCAGCCGTCGTCGTCGTCGTAGACGCGCCCTTCGAGGAGTTCTTCGACCTTGTCGCGGTACTCGGGGACGTAGACTTCGTTGGTGGAGCGGTTGTTCTTCTCCAGCTCGCGGGCGAGCGAGGCGAGGACATGGGCGGTGGAGAGGGGCGTGTTGGCCCCGGTGGCCCAGCCGTTGGCCCGAATGGCCGCGCCGCGGATCAGCCCACCGGAGATGGGGAAGTTCGCGGCGAGGACGTCCAGGTCGACGTCCGCGCCCTCGTTGAGTTTGAGCATTTTCTCCCAGAGGAACCGCCGGGTGGGCTTGTCCGGGATGGGGAGGACGACGTAGTCGTCGAACCGCCGGAAGAAGGCTTCGTCCAGGTCTTCGATGCGGTTGGTGGTGGCGACGAGGACGCCGGTGTAGCGGTCGAGCCGGGTGAGCATATAGGCGACACCGGTGCCCATCCCGCCCCCGCCGCTCTGCCCGCTGCTGCGCTGTCGCAGCAGGGACTCCGCCTCGTCGAGAACCAGGACTGCGCCCGCGGCTTCGGCGACGTCGAAGACCTGTCCGAGCAGCTTCTCGGTCTCGCCGAGCCACTTGGAGAGGACCGTCGACAGGTCGAGCTTGACGAGGGGCCGATCCAAAGCGGTGGCCAGGGCTTCGGCGGCCATGGACTTCCCCGTCCCCGGAAGCCCGGAGAGCAGCAGCCGGTAGCCGGTGTGCCGGCCGGTCTGTTCCGGGAGGACGTTGAGCCGGTAGTGGGAGTGGAGCATCGCCTGCTCCATCTGCCATTGGACGGTGTCAGAGAGGATAAGGTCTTCCCACTTCGTGTCGACCCGGGCCGGAGCGGCGAGGTCGGAGTCGGGCACGCCGCGCAGGTCTGCGCCCCCTTCGCCGATGTTGAGGTCCTTGAGCATGTCGGTGACCCGCTTGTCGAGGACCAGTCGCCCCCGCCGGGCCGCCACGCTGGGCTCGATCCATCGCATCTGGGCGCCCACCGCCATCGCCGCCGAGCGGATGTTCGAGGGGTCCGGCAGCAACAGCACCCGAGGCGCCGCCGCGGTGGCGGTCCGGAGCAGCATCTCATGAGTCAGGTTTCGGGTCGTGTTCTCTGCGGTGGCGAA
>JBCBLB010000206.1:0-13881 GCA_038520555.1 Myxococcota bacterium
CCGACCCCGTTGGTGCCAGCGGTGTGCTCAGTCCACATCGATCCCAGATACAGCCCTGCCCGCCGTAGCTGCGCTTCCCGGGTCAGATCGCCGAAGAAGTCCACGGTCACACCTGCCCGATCGCACAGAAGCAGAACGTAATTCTGGCCCGCGACTTTCCGAAACAGCTCCTGCATGCCGCTTCGGGCGATCCGGATCAGCCGCTCGGACTGTTCGCGGTGTTGACGAAACTTCCGATCCGGGATGATCACCGGAGGGCTGGGGTGTGCAGGGTCGAGGCCATGTTCATGGACACACCGCTGCCAGGATTCGACCACGAACGCGTCACGTGCGGAGCCAACCCCGCTCAGGGCGCTCTCGATCTCACCGATGTGCTCCACCGCGGCCGACATTATCAGCCATTATACGGAAAACGCCACCCAGATCGAAAGACCAACTTCTGCCATCCCCTGGAACCGGGACAGGAGCTGTCTATCGGGTTCGCACCGTGAGCAGGCTGACATCCAACAGCAGATCAATGGCGAGGCGATACCGGAAGAATCCCAACAGGTCCCGGATCTGCGATTCAGGTGCGATCGCCGGCTGAGGCACCACAAACCGCTGCGCCACCCCGACGTCTGCGACCTGGAGCAGCGCCTTCCTCGCGTCCACAAAACCAGGCGTGTTCACATGGGGACGGACAATACCCCAGGCCCGCTGGAGGGCCTCAGGCCAGAACCCAAGCGCCCGATAGTAGCTGGCGACGCCGGGATGACCATGATGATCTTTGATGTCCTCATACAGCGTGATGACGGCGCCTGGGGCGCCCTGTGCCGCACGCATCGGGAGCCCCAGGCTTCCCTCCAGCGGCGTCTCTGACCGTGCGCCGCTGCGCAGCGTTTCGGGACGAGGGGCGATCCGATCGGTGTGCAGCGCAGTGATCACCGTGACAAGCTGGGGGAGGACATATCGAATGGTCTCGGTGAACCGGCGAAGCGTCTCACCGTCCTCGCCCGCGGGCCACACCATCTCTTCCTCCCCAGGCCACGACGCCACCGCCGCGAGCGCCCGCTCCCGCAGCTCGTCGGTGAGCGCCTCGAACGCCTGCGTCCGCACCCCTGGTGCCATCGTCTGCCACGCGTCGCGGAGGTAATCCGGCCGGTTGGCGAGGGCCCGAAAGATGAAGTTGACGAATGGCACCCGAAGCGACCGCTGGATGTCCTGGTAGAGGACCACAACATCGGGCGAAGCGTCGGCGACCATCACCTCTCCGACCGCTCGAATGGCGTCCGCGCCGCGGGTCAGGGTCTCCAGCATCATCGGGTCCTCCTCAACGGATATACGGTCTCATAGCGGCTTGTGGCTGTTTCACCGAGCCCACCCAGGATCGAAGCCGTGGAAGCACGGGCCATCGGCAGACTTCCCGGGCATGGTCGATCCAGATGAGGATACCGACGCGGCCGTCATCAGGCTGGATTGTACCGATTGCAGCCACGATCGAGGGTTGGTGAGACAGAGGGGGATCGGTTATTATTTTATTGGTTAACCAACCAATAAAAGGAAACGGATGCAGACCAACCGTCTTCAGCGGCTCGGGGTGTTGACCGCGCTCTATGCGGCCCAGGGGCTTCCCTATGGCTTCTTCACCCAGGCGCTGCCGTCGATGCTGCGCGAGATGGGGGTGAGCCTGGAGATCATCGGCGCGACGGCGGTTCTCGCTGCGCCCTGGGCGCTCAAGGCGCTGTGGGCCCCGTTTGTTGAGCGCCGCGCGGCGTTGCGAACCTGGGCGTTGGGGCTCCAGGCCGTCACGATCCTCGGCGCGGTGATGTTGGCGTTGCTCAACCCAGAACACGACCTGATGATTCTGGGCGCAGCGGTGTTGCTCTCCAATCTGGTCGCCGCCACACAGGACATCGCGACCGACGGCATCGCGGTCGCGACCCTGGCACCTGAAGAGCGGGGGTGGGGCAACGGGCTCCAGGTCGCCGGCTATCGCATCGGCATGATCGCTGGGGGTTCCCTCCTGTTGGTGATCTATGACGTCACCGGCTGGTCGCTGACGGCGGCGGCGATGGCGTTGTTGTTGGCGCTCACCTCACTGCCATTGTTGCTGAGTGATGTCGGCAAGGACGTCCAGACCGCGGCGCCATCTGCGTTGAGCTGGACATGGCTGCAGCTGCCCGGGGCGCTCCCCTGGGTTGGGGTGCTCGTCACGTTTAAGCTCGGTGACTACCTTGTCCAGGGGATGCTTCGCCCCTGGCTCGTGGACGCTGGGCGGTCCCTCACCGACATCGCCGTCCTGCTCGGCGTCGGCGGGTTCAGCGCCGGCCTCGTCGGCGCCATCGTGGGTGGCGCCCTGGTCGGGCCGCTGGGACGCCGCCGGGCGCTGGTGCTCTTCGGCGTGTTGCAGGCGTTGTCCCTGGGAAGCTATGCGCTCGCCGCCTGGACCGGATCGGGCATCTGGGCGGCGGTGCTCAGCGAACACTTCCTCGGTGGATGCGCGACCGCGGCCGTGTTCACCGCAATGATGGACGCCTGCCGCTCCGACCGGGGCGCCACCGATTATACGCTCCAGGCCAGCATTGTGGTCATCGCAAGCATGGGCTCAGCGGGGTTCTCGGGCGTGCTGGCGGCGCATCTGGGCTTCGCTGGCGTGTTCACACTGGGCGCCATATTGGCCTTGGGCGCACCGCTTTTGGCAATGGTGATCCCTACGCCGCGAACACATCTCCAGCGCGAACGCGCATGGTTTGATGAAGTGAACGGTTCAAAATTTAGCAGAACCCGTTCATGACGTGGACCGATCGAGTCGGCTCAGCCGCCGAAGTAGGTGTCGAAGTCCCAGAACTGCAGGGGACGCAGCTGGTAGACGCCCTGGGGCAGCTGGCCGGGGATGGCGGTCACATCCGCAGCGTTGAGGTAGCTCTCAAAATCACCCTCTGGCGTGGTGGCCACCGTCCACTCATCATCTACCGGGGTCGCATAGGCGATATGGCTGGCCCACCGCGCAGGCTCCCAGAGGTCTGCCGACCAGCTGCCGCCGAACAGGGCGTTCTGGTCATACAGCTCTCGATAGGTTGAGTCTGCCCAGTCGGCTGTGTTGACGCGCTCTTCCACGTCCACCCGGATCTCACCCAGGCCGACGCCCCACTGATGGGGGAACAAGACGTCGGTCAGCTCCCCATAGACGTCGGGGTTCCACTCTTCGCAGCCCGGAGACACCAGGATGCGGGCGTCGTCGGGCACATAGAAGCCGAGGTGCTCGATGACCTGGCCGCCCGCTTCCTCTGTCGCGTCTTCCCATGACCACGCTTGTAGGGGGACCAGCTCCGGCACCTCCATCGAGAAGTAGACCTCACAGACAGTGTCAGAGTCATCTTCGACCAGATAGAGCATGACCCAGGGCGCCACCTCGCTGCCATCAATCGTAAAGCGATGCAAGGTCCGCTGTATTGGATCGATGCCGACCGAAGCCATCATCGTGAACGCGGTGGGTACGAAGCCCGCCGGCCCGTCATCCGCTTCCTCATCACCGTCAGAGGGAGTGTCGGTATCTTCTGTCTCAGGTTCGATGATCGGTTCATCACCAACGCCCACGTCACAGGCAAACCAGAACAGCAGGGAGAGCATCCAACCTCCAGAACCGGGAGAAGTCCGAAGAGATTACCAGACCCGGGAACCCGTGGGGAGGAATATCGCTCACCGCCACTCAAGCTGATAGTCGAGGCTGTGCCCGATCCGGGCCGAGTAGGTGCGGATGCTCTTGCGCGCAAGCTTCATCGTAAGAGACGGCGGCATCAGGTTCGCGACCGATGAGACCAGCGTGGGACGCTCACCAACCGGACGCGCCGGCACCTCAGGGAACGACACCGCCACCCGCGCGCGCCGCTGACCAGCCCGATCGAGGAACGTCGACAGCTGCTGGAACTGCAACAACAGCGGATCTGCGCGCCGGGCACCCCAGTTGGCCGTCGGCATGAAGTCGACGAAGTGCATCAGCTGGTAATTGAGCTGCACCCACAGGCTCTCTGCATCGAGAACCAACGGCGCATTGTCGATGACCCGGTGGCAGCGCAGCGCGACCAGATCGTCGAGCCGATGAAGGTTCGCCGTCAGCTCGGCCAACAACGCCTGATCGTAGAAGAGCCGAACCAGCGTCGGGAACGCTTCTATCTGCTTCGCTTCTTCCACAGTCAACAACTCACGCAGCTTCGGAAGCTTGCTCACATCCATCGCGAAGGTGTTGGTGCCCGTGCCCAGGATGGAGTGCATCAAGGCAACGTTGGGTGAATGATCCGGAAAATGACGCGCCGAATAGTCGTGACAGAAGACCAGATGCTCAAGAAAGGTGCCGTCCGCGTGCTCCATCGAGAAGTCGCACTCTGTGTCCATAAACGCGACCAGATCCGCGTTGACAGCAGGCGTCGGCGCTTCCTGCTCTGCCGCGTCATAGGCCGACTCAATGTCCGTCACCGCAGAATCACTCCAGTACGGCTCCTTACAGAGCTTGTCCCGCATCATCAGACGCGGAATGGTCCCTTCCAGGCTGCCAAAAATGGTGCGCCCCATGTCAAAATCGTCCATACGGACGATCTGGACCCGGCCAGCATGATCCACCGCCCCGCCAGCGACAAGCGCTGCCTTACGCTGAAGGTTGAGACCCATATCAGGCCGACGCGATGAAGCCACCGTAGAAGCACTCAGGGTTCGCTGGGCATCGAGCATTGGACATCTCCAGTTCATGTTACACACGTAATATAACACCCGTCACCAAACCGTGCAAGGAGACCATGCTATAGACCCTCGATGCCCCCAAAGACCCGGTATACACGCGACTCGGTCCTCGATGCAGCCATCGGGGTCGTCCGCCGCGATGGCCTCCGTGCGGTGAGCGCCCGCTCGGTCGCCAGGGCGCTCAACGCCTCAACCGCGCCTGTATCCTCTGCGTTTCCTTCGATGCAGCACCTCATCACGGCCGTGGTCGATCGCATCCTGTCCCGGCTGCTGGCACGCATTGAAGCGGCGGATGGGCCCGATCCGCTCCTCGCCGCGGCCTTCGCCTTCGCCCGCTTCACAGCCGATGAGCCCAATTTCTATGAAGCGCTCTTCCTTCTCCCCCACGCAGAGCCGCCGGATTGGATCCAGGTCCGCCGCTCACTCGCCGAGCACCTGAACCGGAGCGATCGCTTCGCGCGCCTGTCTGCGCGGCAGCGGGATGCGCTGGCCTGGCGGGGAAGCGTCGTGACGCATGGCATCTGTATCGAGATCTGGTCTGGTCGATGGAGCCGCACCGACGATGACGCCCTCCGGCGATTGGTCGATCAGCTCGTCGAGCCCATCACCGCCGCGTACCTGCACGATTTCGCGTGATCTTCCCGCCCCTCTCGAAGCCATACAGCATCCACGATCGGGGATACCGTTCATGAAACAGATGCAGGGAGATTGTAGAGTGAGGCGCCTCACAAGCGCACTCTCAATGTATATATCCAACTCCACACGATCCCGGATCGAACCATAGATCGATGCGTTGATGGACCATGGTTTGAATCGATGCTGCGGTTTGCGGTTGAACGGCCAACGGAACGCTGGATTGCACCCAGTTGGGAAGCCCTGATCCGGGAAATCAACATCGAAGGGTGCGGATCCAGCAAGTAGAATCTACAGACCGTCATGAGAGAAACTTCTTGCATCGGTCCCAGACCTCGCCTACTGTATACAAGGTATGTACAAGCGCCTCGATACGCTCTCTCGGGGTGCCGTCATGCCAGTCCGTCATCAATCATTCAATCGGTCCTCCCTCCATTGATGGGACGGGGGCGTTTATCCTGGAGAAAAGAATGGCCAATCAAGACCATACGCAGTTCGAGCACCCTCTGGACCAATTCCTTTCGGTGAGCCTCGCGATGCTGTTCGCGATCGCCGGCCTTGGCAAGCTGTTCTTCTTCGCCCCGATCTACGATCAGTTTATCGCGTGGGACTTCGCACCATGGGTGATGCCCGTCATCGGCATCGGCGAAGTGCTGGGCGCGCTGCTGATTCTGCGGCGTCGCTCCACGGTCTTCGGCAGCGCGATGCTGGGCATGATCATGGTCGGCGCTGTGGCCACGCACCTCGGTGACAGCCGCCCCCTGATCGCGATCATTCCGATCACTGCGATGGTTGGCCTGTTCACGCTGGCGTTCCGCGCGCACCGCCCCGAGTCCTTCGTTCGTGTCCAGCCGCAGCAACCTTCGCTCACGCTGAATCAGTGACGACCACCCTGGTCACGCCGCTCTCTGCCGCGGCCCGATAGACACGGCCCGATAGACACGGCCCGATAGACACGGCCTTCAGCAGCTCCTGAGGCCCTCACCGACCGAATCGGATTCGGTCAGCCTTCTGCGAACAAGGTGCTGAAGCGGTTCAGATCGGGTCTCTTCATCGTGTCACCTGACGCCTCCGCCCACTACGAAGCGGATCGGGGGGCGAGCGGAGTCGCGTGTCGGGGTCAGTTGTTCTGGCGCGCCTTCTCGGCCTCTTCGACGAGCTGTTCATAGCCGGGCAGCTCGCTGAGATCCGGCACCACGACCAGCTCGATGCGTCGGCTGCGGGCGTCATTTCTGGAGGGGTGGGGGCGGTAAGCGGCGTAGGTCGCGGCGCTGATCTGCCGGGGGGACATCCCCTTGTCGATCATGTGTTCGCTCACCACGATGGCGCGTGCTGCGCCAAGGTACCAGTTGTTGGGGAACTGGTCCGTCGCGATGGGATCGTCATCGGTGTGCCCTTCAACCTGGTATTTCCGATCGCTGCGCCGGGACAGGATCGAAGCGATCTGACTCAAGGTCTTCTTGCCGTCCGCGGACAGCTCAGCGGAGCCGGACTGAAACAGGATGTCTGAGGACAGCTCCAGCATAATCTGACCATCAACGATGCGAATCTCCAGGACCCCCCGGTTGATGAGCGGAGAGAGCTCCTGCTGCAGATCGCGAAGCGTCTGCAGTCGGGACTCCGCCACAGCTTCCATCCGGTTGACCCGCTTCCGGAGGCGCTGATTCTGCTTCTGAAGCTGATCGTACTTCGCCTGTGGCACGCAGCCGATGGCCAGCAGCGCAACCATCCCCAACATTGATGTCCGACTCATCTTCACCTCATTCTCTGGCCGTGTTGTTGTGGATGGTACCATGGTCTGCACAGCGGACGCCCATGGCACAGCGGCCATGGGGGTTGTTTTCGCGGTGGTTTGATGTCTCGACATTGGTGTCGAGCTTCAGTGATCATGTATTTGTAGACCATCTACATCCGGTCAAAAAATGGTCTGGTAGGTGATTGAGATACTGAATAAGCGTTCAAAATGGCGCTGTATTTGTCAAAGAAGGGTCCATTCCGACTCCTTCCCCGCCCCCCTGTCCCCAGAATGCCGCTGCACATTTTAGATTGGGCAAAAATCAATCCGCCCGTGTTGTCGTCGCCCTATCCACTCAATCGGCGGCGGCGTCAACAGCTCTGTTTGATGTTACGACATGCGCTGGATCCGCCGTTGGTCCAATATTCTGAGGTTGAAGAGGATGAGTGGGTGAGGTGGACTCCGCATGGATTCGTCGCGCGGGAAGCGATCCATCCTGATATTGGTTGGACGTTGAAGCGACTGATCAGTCCGCTCCGCTTCGAAGTACACCACGACTCTACATGGGGCCATTGTCCTGATGAGGCGGAATGGCAGGAAGCTCAGGATGATGAATGGTGGGTACAGCAGAATGGGGATCAGATCACCATTACAGATAATATTGCCACTGTCGAGATCAATCCGGACGGCGTCTCCCTGCTCATCCATGCCGATGAGTTGGACGGGTTGGATTTGAGGTGTTCCCGGTTGGTGTTGGCTCATGCGTTGCAGTGCATGACTGGGCTTGCGTTCTATTGCCCGAAGGGCTTGCGTTGTTTTGAACCTGTACAATGCGCGGTCTGCCACCATAACTTCGTGACCATCGTCATGACGAACGATGACTTCGAAGGCTGCCCACAGTGCGGTGTCGAGTGGGTCTGGATCCAGGAGACATAAGACCGCGCCGCGATCAGCGCTCCTCCAGCAGCGCCTGCGCATCGGCGATGAGTTGGCCGACGGCTTCGGCGTCCAGGCCGTTGTAGATCCCCCTCAGGTGCCCGTTCTGGTCGACGAGCACCATGCTCTCGGTGTGGAGGAATTCGTCTGCCCCCTTGGTCTTGCCCATGCTGCCCTCGGCGAAGTACACCGACCGACCCAGGCGATAAATCTCGGCGCGCTCCCCGGTCACCAGGAACCATCGTGGCGACGTGATCTGCGATCGTTTGGCGAAGTCGCGAAGCTTTTGGGGGGTGTCATACTCGGGCGCCACGGTGTGCGACACCAACACCACATCCGCATCTGTGGGCAGCTCGGCGTCGATCCGCGCCATGCTGGCGGTGAGTTTCGGGCAGATGGTGGGACAGAACGTGAAGAAGAAGTCTACCACCACGACCTTGCCGTCCAGATCAGCCTCTGTGAACGGCTGGTTGTGTTGGTCTTTGAGGGCGAACGGGGTGACGGTGTGAAAGTCCGCCGGCAGCGCCGCCGGCTCATGCCAGCGCGGGGTGAAGTCCGGCGAGTCATAGTACGGCAGCGGCGCAGTCGTCGGCGAGTCGCAGGCGAGCAGCCCGCAGAGGAGGCTACTCCAGATCAGGTGACGCAACGATGTTCTCCTCATTCAGTTCGAAGCATTCCTCGGTGCGCTGCAACCCATAGGCGCGGCCGTTCCGGACTTCGTAGTTTTTATAGAGGGTCCCGTCTGGCAACCACGCCCGCTGTAAGCCGACCTCTTCTCCATCGGCGTAGTTCATCTCCAGGAAACGGGCGCCGGTGTCATACCAGGAGCGGTGCGAGCCGTGCTTGACTCCATCCGTGAACGAGACCTCACCACGGCGTGTTCCGTTGGCCCACCAGGTGCGGGTGAGCCCATGACGCGCTCCATGGTGGTAGGTGATCTCGACGCGCGGGGTGCCCTGTATGAAGTACGTCATGCTCGGACCATGGCGTCTCCCTGCAAGAAACCCGGTTCGCTCCAATACTTCTCCGCCAGGCGCATGCTTGAGCGTGTACCCGGAGTATGGCACGCCATGATGGCGAAACAGGCCGTCCGCCCCCAACACGACGTGTTCTGCAGGACGCTCCATCTCAGGGATCCCGGGCGCATCACAGGCAAAGACAGGGAGCAGAAGCAGCATCGAGAGGGCCCACCTTCCAGGAGCGCATGGCGCTCCCCCACCGGTCGTTCCATGATCCAAGCACCGCATCCAGCCTCCATTCTGAGCGACGATGTCGAATGCATAGATGACGTAGCACGACCCCGGTGTTCGTTGACGAACACCCACTGTCAGCCTGCGTACCCCTCCGAGGGGCTCACTGCGCGACGAGCCCAGCGCTCTGCTTCCAGCTGTACCGCCCCGGCGTCGTCTTCCCAACGATGATGTCCTTGCGCACGCGCTGGCCATCATGCTCCATCTCTACCGTGTGTTCACCATACGCGATCTCAAGGCCGCGAATCGGTGTCGAGCCGACGCGGGTGCCATCGACATAGACGTCAATGTCAAAGCGATACGCCACCAGATCGATCGCGCGCCGAGGACGAATATCCGCCTCTGGCGGAACCTGCGCAGGCGGCGTTTCCGTAGGCGTTTGCATGGGCGTTTGCGTGGACGTTTGCGTGGGCGCAGCCGATGACGTGTGCGGCTCCTGGACGGCCTTCGGCGGTTCGGAGACGCGCGGCTCAGCGGCCCCCACGCGCGGGGAGGAGGACGCCGTGCGCGTCGCACCCGTCATGGTTTCCGGTGCGATGGTCTCAGGCTCTGGCGCGACGCGGGCTGTCGCGCTGCCCCCGACTTCGTCGGGCGGTGTTTCAACGGGCAGCGGCGCCGGCGGGTCTTCCGTGTGGGATGAAGGGGCGTTCCCGCGCTCTGCCGGCCGTTCCACCGACACCACACCGGCGTCCTCTGCAGACGGGGCGGTATTGAACACAGGGAGAGACGCGACCAGCCCGACGACACCAGCAAGCGCGACGATGAACACTGCGCCGGCAGCGCTGAGGACCAACAACATCGAGCGCAGACGACGTGACGGGGCCGGGCGCCCCCCATCCGATCCCGCAGTCTGCGCACCCGCAGTCAGCGGTGGCGCCGACGGCAGTGGGGTGTGATCCTGTACATCAGGCTTCGTCACCGGGGGCAGAGCCTGGCTCCCAGAAGACTTCGGCGCGCTGAGGAAGCTTTGAGATTCCGGCAGCTGTGCGTCGACATAGCGCTGCCGACGCGCATCCAGGAGAGGAGGGACCGCCGCGGCGGCGAAGTGGACCAGACGCTCACCGGGCGCGATGTCGTCCATCCGCAACAGCCGCTCCCGGACCTCACCCGCGCCCGGGCGATGCTGAGGCTCGAAGGAGAGCATCTGGCCAACAAGTGCGGTGAGATCGTCGACGAAGCCGAACGGCATCTGCCGCGCAGCGATGGCATCGATAAGCGACCGTTGATACTCCGCGAAGCGGACCGGATCCAGGGGCACGCGCTGGCCGTTGTGCGCGGTGAGAAGCTCGACGAAGGTGACCCCGAGCGCATAGATGTCGACCGCTGGGCTGACCGCACCCCGCAGCCACTGCTCAGGCGCCATATACCGCGCCGTTCCGAAGAGCACCGAGCCGGTCTTGCCCTCCCGCTCGAAGTCTGCGCGTGCGATCCCGAAGTCGAGCACCTTGACCCCGCCGTAACGAGAGATCAGGATGTTCCCAGGCTTGATGTCACGGTGAACGACCCGCAGCGGGTCACCGGTGCGCGGGTTCGGATTCTCATAAGCCGCCTCCAGCGCCGCAGACGCAGACGCGATGACCTGCACGGCGGCGCGTGCGGGGAGCGGGCCGCGCTTGAGCAGCTGCCCGGCGTCGACCCCATCGACGTGCTCCATCAACACCGCCGGACGACCCTGAAGCTCGATGAGATCAAAGACCTTGACGATGTTGTCGTGGCTGAGCCGCGCCAACAACCGCGCCTCATCGCGCTGACGCGCCACCGCGTCGCCCACCTCGCTCATCTCTGCGCTGAGGACCTTGATCGCCACCCGCTGGAGGAAGTCGTTTTCGCTCTCAACGTCCGCGAGGTATACCGCCCCGAAGCCGCCCCGGCCGAGCAGCTCTACGAACCGGATCGTCTTGCTCGGGCTACTCATCCTTCCCCACTTAACGTCATCTTAGCAATGTGTCGGCTCGAAGTATCATTGCTACCCTTACACATTCCAACTCGTGGTTCACCACTGGACCCTCAATCGACACAGTCATCTGCGGTGATGGATATGGCGGAGAGGCCGGTCGAGACAACCCATCCTCTACCATCCATCTTCGCAGCCGCTGCGGGGAGCCAGCGCCGGATCGTCTCTGCCCCAGAGGGCGCGAGTTCATATGCGATGAGTGGCTCTAACGCTGGCTGCATCGGTTCAATCCCCCAGCAAAGCGCTGCGATAGGCACCCATTCAGGCGGTGGGTCATGAGACATCCATGTAGCGGTCGCGAAGCCCACGCCACCTTCCCGCTCGAACACCGCCTCAGAGATGGTCTGACCAGTGAACCGGTGACTTGCAGAAAGGCGTGTGATATCATCGTCGCCTAACCCTGCAATATCGATAATATGAACATCTGTGTACCATGCCATCGCGCCAATGTCATGCAAAGCCAGTCTTGTATCTGGAGCAACCTCATCGAGTGCCCGCGCAAGTTGAACTTTTACATCGAAGATATAAACACATCGCCCCTGGAAAAATCTGATTGCATCAATACTTCTTTTCCCCCCAATAATAGTAAGCAATATTACTAAGACAAACCATACCTGACGCTGTCGATCCAGACGGAAATGCATCGATAGCAACAGACTTCCCCACCCCATGAGGTATGCCTCATACCTGTAATACCATCCAGTTCCTGCGAAAATAAGATGGATAGCAGCGACCAATGCGAACAACCATCTGGAATCCAGGCGACGTGGGGCAGTCCACACAACGGTAATCACCAACAACCACACTGCAGCACCCTGCTGTGCATTGGTCCAGATATTCTCGACGAAGCGATATGGAAACATCGACTTCATCAGCAGTCCGTTAGGAAGAAATGAGGCGCCTTGTCCGATACTCCACAGGCCAAAACCGAGGACCGCGAGTGCGCCAACCACCCACATCATGATCCCAAGCGTTCGCTGCGATCTCCAGATCAACCACGCCCCGGCGAAGGCGATGAGGATACAGTGCTCATACCGAATTAATGGAGCGATGGCGCACAACCCGAGCACTCCCCCCCACAGAAGGGGAGACCTTGTGCGCTCGACGGATGCGCGCTCGACGGTAGCGGCGAGCGCGAGGGTCACCAGCAATTGGAGGGTGTGCTCCATACCCAACCCAGCCATCACTGGCAAGGGCGTGAACACGCTCACACAAAACAGCCCGAGGATCCGTCGCCGCGAAGACGCGCCGCTTCGCCACAACCACCGATCCGCCACCAACAAGGATCCGACTGAAGCCAACACAGCGAGGATCAATGCGAACCCCACATGACGACCGAAGAGAGCGAACCCAGCAGCGAGTAGAAGCACCCAGACTGGCGAGCTGGATGCAGAGGCGAACTGTCCAGGATTGATCCCCCATGTTCCGTTCTCAACCAGATTCCAGGCGACCACCTCATGGATATAGGTGTCATCCAGTGGGTAGGCGAATTCTCCAGCATTATGGAGTACCATTGCATATAATACTCCGAGAACGCTGAAGTTCAGCGCAGCGATAGCCAACGCCCCCCATGGCCGCCAGAGCGGCTTCATTCAGGCATCCGCCAGGGAGAGGGAAGGAGATAAACCGAACCGGTGGATGCACCCGATGAATCAGTTCCATATGCAGACACTGCAATATCCTGCCGCCCATCTCGATCGAAGTCTCCAACTGGGATGGCGAGGTACCCAAACGAGTCACCAGGCGATTCACCAGAAGCGATAAACCGAACGTTTTCAAGATCATTGAGACCGAACTCATTGAGTTCATCGGCGATGAGGAGCCCAATCCTGCCTTGTTCGCGGGTTGAAGGCCAGTCCTCAGCCAAAAGTAGCAGGTCGTTCCTACCATCGTAGTCCATGTCACCGGCAGGAACAATCCGAGTCAGCCACTCTCCTTCCAGGGACCAGTCGAACGTGATCTGCGCATCTTTCTCCTCAACGAAACCCTCTAAGTCGCTGAGAGACCACATTCCAGGAGTCCACACCCCTGCAACGATGCTCGCCTCCCCGCTGCGGTTGGCGTCTCCGATCACCTCTGCTGTTGCCGCCCGATCGGTTGATTCGGACATGATGCCACCGATACTAACCTCAGACAACGTGCCAGAAGAGAATCCTGCCGGTACACGGCCCACGACGAGACCGCCCGAAGACGTCGCGGTTTGTGTCAGGATCAGATCTGTCTCCCCGCTCATGGCGATCGCAGGTGCAAGACGCGTAAGCCGGGAACCATCTGAATCGCCGATGACTATCAGATCTGCGTCCTCCGAGATGAGTGAGCCCTCCCCCTCTAACGGAGACTCCCAGATGTATATGGCGCCACGTTCAACACCACCCGCACCTGTGAAATTTGCGTTGATTGCTAGCGCAGCGGTTCCTGCTCCAGTGAAGTCTGGTATCCAGACTGCCGTGTTTCCAAAATAGCGATCTGTATCGCTGCCCTCTACCGTAACGACGACATCATCTGGAATGATGACACGCTCCCCCTGACATGGTTTCGCAGCACTCAATAGCCAGACCTGCCCCCGACCACCGCGATGACCTGCGCTGCCCAGCGCGACGACACCATCAGGACTCATCGCGATCGTGTTTGCGAGATATGCATCGTCCAATGGACGATGC
>JBCBLB010000272.1:0-11798 GCA_038520555.1 Myxococcota bacterium
CGATCCCGTCCAGCAGCTCGATGTCGCGGTCCTCCAGGATCGCATCCTTCAGCCGCTGCTCGGGATCGTCCTGTGAGACGACGCCGGCTCTGGCGGTGAGCCGCCGCCAGACCCCACCGAGGTACATCGTCCACTGCCCGCGCTGGGTTGGAGCAGGCGTGTCCGTCTCCGTGACGTCGAAGTGTTCGCCGATGGCGTCGAGGAGCCCTTCGGGCGAGTGCCCGTTGAGATCGGCGACGGCGCGGTTGTAGGCGAGGATCTTGAGCTGGCTGTCGGGGAAGATGCCCGCGAGGAACCATCGGCTGCTGCCGGCCTCATCGCGGGCATCTGCGACGCGGGCGGCGGCGGCGGATCGGTGATGGCCATCTGCGATGTACAGGGCGTCCACTTCTGCGAACGCGGCCTGCAGTTCGGCGTTCAGGTCTGCGTCATCGAGGACCGTGAGCGTATGGGTGACGCCGTCGTCGGTCGCGACCGTCCAGGCTGGTGGGAGGGCAGATGCGCGCGCCAGCGCTGCCTGCACCCGAGGGTATTGATCGCGGAAGGTCAAAAAAACCAGACCCGACTGCGCGTCGAGGGCGGTGATGTGATCGACGCGATCCTGTTCTTTGGTGGGTCGGGTCAATTCATGCTTTTTAATATGGTTTTCTTTGTATTCCCGAGTGTCGCACAGGGCCATCAGTCCGATCTGGGTCCGGCCCTGCCAGTGTTGGGTGTACAGATAAAATCGGGGGACGGCGTCTTGAATCATGGTGCCATCTGCGAGGAATCCATCCAGGTTTTCGCGGGCCTTTTGATAGGCGGCGGCGCCGTGTGCATCGATTCCTTCGGGGAGATCGACTTCTGAGCGGGTGACCCGGAGGAACGATCGGGGGCGCCGGGCGACGATCTCGCGGGCTTCTGCCTCAGAGAGGACATCATAGGGCGGGGCGATCACCTCAGCGGCGAGGTCATCTTGGGGGCGTACGCCGGAAAACGGACGGATCTCGGCCATCATCACTCCATAAGTGGGTTTCGTAGTCGCAGGGCAGGGCCTTGTATATCTCAGTTGCCCAGTGCAGGAGCCGGCTTGTGGGGCCGGGTTCGGGCATTCCTGACGACATGCGTTAATCTCAGCGGCGGCCATACACGAAATTCACAGGGGATTCGCCGATGGCGCAATTTGGAGACTTCCTGGGGCGGCTCTTCTCGACCGGCGGCAGCCGGGGGCTGTCAGGTGATGTAGATCTGGTTCTGCCCGCGGTCCCGGAGCTGGCGTTTTACAACGAGGGGCTGTTTCGGCATCACACCGACGGCGATCTTGCGTTGGAGCCCGGTCAGCTGTGGGCGCCGTCCGGTCGGTACGGCCGCAAAGGCGGGCTGAACAACCACCTGATGAGCGATTACGCCGAGGGCGTCATCGACTTCACCGATGTGATCGTGATCATCAACCAGTCCGACTGGTCGCGGGCGGTGCCGGACGCGTCGTCGGGCTGGCCCGATGAGGCGGCCCGGACCCTGTCGGCGCAATTCGCCGCCTTGTGTGAGGAGCAGAACATCCACCTGCTGTTCCCGCAGCGGCCGGTGCAGTTCCACATCATCCAGGACGGCGGCCCCCGAATGGAAGGCGAGTCGCTGGGGCTGGGCCCCGGTGAGTTCGTCACCGGGCTGCTGAGCAACCAGTACGGCCGCCCCACCGGGCACTCTCGGGCGCTGATCGCGGTTCACCTCAACCTCCCTGGCACCTGGGAGGGGTACTATGAGGTCGGGCGGTTGTACAACGATCAGGCCTTGTTCACCCTGGGCAACCACTGGCTGGACAACTTCAACCACCCCGCCCTGCCTCGGCCGGCGCTGTATCGCCTTCAGCAGCAGGCCGACGGCAGCTTTATCCACGTCATCGACCCTGACGTCGCCGAGCAGTATGAGATCACCTCACAGAACGCCGGGGAGGGGCCGAGCGTCCTGACCATCCAGGATCTCAACGGCGAGCCGGTCGCCCACCTTGTGCTGGAGGTGGTCACCGACTTCAACACCCTGTCGGGTGAGGGCACCATCGAGGCGCAGCGGAAGACGCGTCCGCCCGCCAGCGCGTCTCCGGCCATCGCTGCACCCCAGGAAGAGGTCACCGCGGTCAGCGACGCGGCCCGCATCAACAGCACGATCAACTCTGACGTCTCGTCGTCGAAGACGGTCGTCCCCGCGGAAGTCTCGGAGCGGATTTTGACGCTCCGCGAGCAGGGGGCGCTCCTCCAGAAGGTCCACTTCAGCCGCTTCATGCTGGGCTATGACGTGTATGTGGGCGCCAGCGGTGAGGTCGGCACCTCGATCGAGGAGCCGCTGATCACCCTCCAGGTTCGGCGCAAGCAGGTCATGCTGGTGGCACACCGGTCGGATCTGCGGCTGAACGGCGCGCCGCTGGCCATGGACTCGGCGGTGCTGTTGGAGGGCGACGCCGAGCTGTCGCTGGGCGGGGGGCAGACGCTGACCTATCGCGACCTTCGCGGGGGTGCGGTCGATGGGTGGCCCTATGTCGGTGAGATTGTGCGCAACTCGTCGAACTCGATCCACCTTTTGTTCGGCAAGCAACATCAGCTGGGCCGGGCGCGGAGCTGTCGGGTCAGCCTTCCCGATAAGCCGCACAACGACAACATCATCTGGCGGCCTGAGGTGGGTGAGGGAGCGACCATCCGGGCGCGTTCCGGTGAGATCCCGAAGAGTCAGTTCTATACCGACTCGATCATGGTCGCGTCGATGCATGCAGAGATCGATCTGGGCAAAGAGCCGATGTTGATCAGCCGCGCTCGGCACTGCTTCACCTTCGTGCGCCGGGGGGAGGACGTGTTCTCGCTGTTCCCGACCAAGAGCCGGGGCGGCGGACAGACCAACCTCGATCTTCAACCGGGCGACCAGATCCTGATCGGCAACAGCGTGTTCGGGGTGGATTATCCGCCAGCGAGCCAGCCCCGGATGATCGACCCCACGCCGGTGTCTCCGGATGAGTTGGCGGCTGCGATCGATGAGCCCGGTGAAGTCGCGCCAGGGTTCGTGACCGAGACCGATCTCCCACCGGCCGCCGGGTTGGGGGAGCGGGGCAACGAGCCACCGCCGGTGCGGTTGGGCTCGAAGGACACCGAAGACTCGATCGTGGGCATCGACCTGCCTCAACTCCAGCCGAAGCAGAAGGCGCCGGCTGCCCCGATGTTGCTCGACAGCATCGATGAGAGCATGTTCGAAGACTCCGAAGAGACGACCAGACTGGACGTGCCGCCCATTTCAGAGGTGCCGTCTTCTCCGCCACCGGTGCCCCCGGGAGATGAGGGGCCGCCACCGATTCCTCCGCCGATGGATCTTGGGCCGCCGCCGATCCCCGACGCGCCCGACGCGCCCGACGTCAACGCTGGGCCGCCGCTCGTCCCCGACGCCAACGCTGGGCCGCCGCCCGTCCCTGACGCCAACGCTGGGCCGCCGCCGGTTCCGGCGCCGCCCATGCTCAATGACGAGCCGCCGCCGGTTCCATCGGTGGGTGCAGATTGGGTAGAGGTCGATGCGGGGCCACCGCCGGTGCCGCCGGCGATCGATGCAGAGCCGTATGTGCTGCCGTCGCTCCCTCCGGCGATGGAAGACGAGCCCCCCCCCTTGCCGTCCGGGACACCGGATTCGGTCTTTGATCCCATGTCGATGGGCATCGATGATTCGGGGCCGATCGATCTTTTTGAGGCGGACGAGCCAACCGAAGAGGTCCCGATGGTGGCTCAGGAGGACATGGTCACGATCTCTGATGAGGATGAGGTGGATCTTGCGCCGCCGATCCCAGAGCCCGCACCACAACCACAGCCGATGGTGCCGGAGCCGTCGTATCCGACGCCGGTGCCAGAGCCATACTTCGACTCGCCGGGGGAGGTGGTGATCGTCGAGGAGTCCGACTGGCAGGTTGAGCTGGCCCGTCCGTCTCGTCTGGTGTTGGTGGGGTGGGCGGTGAGTGGTGAGGTGGTGGTGGGCAACCACCGCAGCGCAGACGTTATCATTCCTGAGAACCGGGGCGAGCCCGATCAGACCTTCTCGCCGGAGGCTTACTTTACCGTCTTCGTTCGGGGGCGCCGGTTGCGGATCAGCGTGCATCCTTCCATGGACGCGGTGCTGATGGCGGGCGGGCAGACGGTTGGGGAGACGAAGGACCCGGATGCGTTGATGGAGATCACCCGTCGGGATCCGGATGGTGAGCCGGACTTCGTGGTGCCGATGACGATCCGGGCGGAGCGGATGTTGATGGATCCGCGGGCGCGGCTGCTGGAGGTGGACGTCTCTGATCCGATGGTGGCGGCGATGTTCACCCTGGGGCTGCCGCTCCGGGCGGACCGACGGCTTCATATTGGAAAAATGGAGTTTACTGCTCATTTCAACGGTGAGCAGTTGCAGGTATCCGACTATCTGGAGACCTATCGTGTCAGCGAGGCGGAGTACCTGCCGTTCTTCATCAAGCACGGTGACGCGTCCTTCCGGACCGCGCCCGAGGATGGGGCGTCGGTGGAGCTGTCTCCGGGCGATCATGTAATGATCGGGGCGGCGGTCTATCGCTTCGAGCAGATGTAGGCGTCGTCGAGGTAAAGGTGAGCCATGATGGCAGATGATTTTACGCTCGGGTTGGTGTGTAGCCGGGGAGCCGATCCAGCTCAGGGGGGCCGGAAGCACAACGAAGACAACTACCTGATCTGCCAGGACGGGCTCATCCGCTACCGCCAGGGCCAGACCGAGAAGGTGTTGCGCAAGCCGGGCCACGGGCTGCTGATGGCGGTGGCCGATGGGATGGGCGGCCACCGTCACGGCGAGCTGGCCTCGTCGGCGGCGGTCCAGGCGCTCTGTCGCTTGTATTACCGGAAGGCGCCGCGAGATCCAGAGTCCGCCCTGCATGCGTTTTTGGTTCGCGGGCATCGAAAGCTAAGAGAAAAAGCGGTCACCCGGCAGATGGGTGACATCGGTACGACCCTGGCGACCTGCTGGATCATCGATCACTGGCTGTACTGGGCGCATGTGGGCGACAGCCGGATTTATCTGCTTCGGGGCGAGACCATCACTCAGCTGACCCGGGACCATACCCGCGGCGAGTTCGCCCGGCGGGACGGGCGGGCATCGCCGATGAAGCCGAAGAGCCTGGCGCAGAACTTCCTGTTCGGCTCGCGTGGGCTGGGCAGCGATGACGACATCCGCATCGACGCAGGGACCGACACCGGGTCGCAGACCTTGTTTGTTGGCGATCACCTGCTGCTGTGTTCGGATGGGCTGAGCAATTTTGTGCCATCTCACCGGATCGCACGGGCGGTGTGGGACGCTGAGAACCCAGCGGCCTGCGCGCAGTGGTTGGTGGATCGGGCCATCGCCGCAGGCAGTGACGACAACATCACGGTGATGATCCTGCGGGTCGAGCGGTCCCCCCATGAGCCAGACATGCTCACCGTCTGGTGATCAGCCGCCCCATTCAAGGATTTTGGGCACCCGCAGCGTCACCTGCTGGTTGCGGTTGACGTTCGCCCGCTCCAGCTGCTTTCGCAAGCAGTCGTCGATGTCGGGTCGGATGCCCTGGTCGATGCGGGCCTTGTGGATGAGTCCATTGCTCTGGATCTCCAGGGTGAGCCGGACGCTGCTTCCGTCTGGGATCTGGCACACTTCCTGGAAGTGGGCCTTGTGGTACTCCAGGGAGTCGTAGATGAACCGGTAGTCACTCTTCGCCGGCTCTTCGGTCTCATATCCGGTCAGCGCGGGCAGCGACTCATCGATCTGGACGGTCGGCGTTGTGGGTTCGGTGGGCGTTGTGGGGGCGCCGAACAGCCACTCGGGTTGGGTAACCCCCAGGACCACGGCGATCAGAATGGTGCCCAGGACCCCCACGAGCAGCACGCCGAGCAGACACCCCCGGCCCGCGCCAGGGGCGGCGGCGGGCTGTGGTTGCTGCACTGGTGGGATCGTCGGTGTCTTCAGGGACTCCGGCTCGATCTGGTGGGTGGGCGCGGTGGGGATCTGCTCAGGATTGATGCGCTGGGGGGCGGGCTCAACCGCTGCGTCGAGGAGCTGGATGTCAGGAATCGGTGGGTCGGCGTCGTCCGCGATGGCGGAGAGCATCTCCCGCAGCTGCAGGGCGGTGCACCGCTCACCCGGGCGCGCCGCCATGGCGACGGTGAACACCTGGTTCATCCGGCGGACATCCACCGGCGGATCGTCGGGGCGGTTGATCTGAGGCGGCAAGGCTTCGACCAGCAGCTCATAGCTGTCTTCGGGAGCCAGCCTATCGGCGAACTGAACGAGATGGCGGCCCATCATACAGAAGTGCAGCATCGCCCCGACCGAGTAGATGTCCGAAGCGTTCTGCACCCCGGCGCCGATGAACTGTTCGGGCGCGGCGAAGTGGGGGGTGCCGACGAAGGCGCCAGCCCGGGTCAGGTTGGAGTTCAGCGAGCTGTTGACCTTGGCGATGCCGAAGTCCACGACACGCACGTGCGGATCAACACCGGGGGGGACTTCCTCAGCGATGAGGACGTTCTCGGGTTTCAGGTCCCGGTGGACCACGCCCATCTCGTGGCTCTTCTCCAACGCTTCGCAGATCTGGCGGCCGATGGCGGCGGCCTGCTTGACCGGCAACGTCCCCACCCGGCGCACATGGTCGAGCAGGCTTCCGCCGGCCTCGAAGCGGGTGACGAGGTAGGGCGAGTGGCCAGCGCGGTGGACGAACCCCCGATACTGCACAATGTGTGGGTGGTTCATCTCCTGGAGGATCTGGGCTTCGGTGGCCAGCCGCCGTAGATAAGAGCCCTGGTTCCGATTGGAGAACAGCGCCTTGATGGCCAGCCGCGGTCCGACTTCATCGCCTTTTTCGTTGATCTCACGGGCGAGATAGGTGATCCCACCGCCGCCCATGGCCAGAAGCTTATGGATCTTATAATTCCGGTCGTAGATGTCTCCAGGGTTGCGGATCTCCCCCCATCCATTGGACGGCCGGCTGGTGCGGCAGGCGAGGTTGGGACACTGGACGGCGTCTACGCTGAAGGACGTCAGGCAGCGGCTGCAGTAGTAGCTCGTGCTGTTTTCCGGCATATGGATGCCGCCCCCTCGAACGCAGCTGAACCCAGCAGACCACGATTCACGTAGCCGATGCAACCCGGCCTGTCCGCTTCATGCCCCTTCGAGGAACCGCTCAAGGGGCATGACAGTGAAGCCCCACTCGGAGGCCTGGGCCCACTCGACGCGGAAGACGTCCATCCCTCTCGTCGAAGACATCGTATCCATCGAGTATCCACAGCCCGTGAAGCCATCCTCGTGGTGCTTGTCCGCAGCCTGCTGCTCCCGTACAGCGCAGACCGGCACGTTGCTGACGTCGGTGCCCGGGGTGCCGCCCTCCAGCGGACGACACAGCCACTCGCGGCGGACGTCGAAGATGGTGATCTTATAATCCCGGCGGTCGTCGGCGGTGGCGGTGGCACGCCCGTGCATGCCGAGCATCTGGAGCACCCGCGGCTCCTCTGGGCTGTTGTTGCGGATCCAGGCGCGCAGATCGCGGACCTGCACCACTTCGATCATGGTGCCGCCCCGCACCTTCTGCTTCACTGGAGAGATCCAGGCGACCTGCAGGGACTCCCGAACCGGCTCGACCGGTTCGCATCCCCAGGCCGCGGTGACCATCATCCAGCTGCTCCATACCGCCCCGATCAAGGCACCACCTCTCCAGTCATTTCCACGGTGACGACCTCTTTCTGATTCATCCCATAGTCTCCATAGACAGAACCGGTCAGCCGGACGGCCTGCCCGACTTCGACCGTGACGTCCCGAAAGTACACAGAAAAGCCCACCGACTGACCCGCGGCCAATCGAGAGCGGGCTGGATGGGTCCCCACCGAAGCCGGGGCGCTGCCGCCCAGCCACAGCCCGAACTCTGCGCGCTCGATGACCACGTCCTGTGTGGCGTCGAGCATCACGATGGCCCGCATCCCGTCTTCGGTCACCGTCGCCTTGCCAAGCGTCGCCGTGATCGGCGCCGTGGTCTCGATGACGGGCGCAGGCGGCGCCCTCCGCCCACAGCCGAGCCCCAACAGGAGCATCCCCCAGATCATCCCACTCACGCGCCACCTCGCGCACGGATCAGCATCGCCAGATCCCGATGTTGAGGGTTGCCGATGATGCGGAACGGCATCGGCGTCGGTCGACCCAGCAGCGTCTCCTCCCGGAGCCGCATCAGCCGCCTCGCGCTGTCCTGGAACGCCGTCGAGGCCGGGTCGTCTTCCTGAATGCGGATCAGGCGCTCGAAGGCCTCCAGCGGTCGCGTTGGCGCGCCGCAGAACAACAGCAGATCGGCGTCCGCCTGGACGGCGGCCATGACCCGCTCCTCCAGTGACCATCGCTTCAGCGCGCCCATCTCCAGATCGTCCGTCATGATGACGCCTTCAAAGCTCATATCTCGGCGGAGCAGGCCCTGGAGCAGGCGTGGGGAGAGGCTCGCTGGCCAGTCCTCATCGTATGCAGGGTAGCGGGCGTGTGCAGCCATCACCGCGTTTGCGCCCGCCGCCATCGCAGCGCGAAATGGCGTCAGGTCTCGGCGCTCGAGATCGGGTCGATCCAGCTCGATGTCGGGCAGCGCCTCGTGGCTGTCCACGGTCGCGAGGCCCAGGCCGGGAAAGTGCTTCAACATGCCCCCGACGCCTGCATGACGCAGGCCGCTGAGGAACGCGACCACATGGCGCGCGCAGCGGTCGGGATCTCCGCTGAAGCTCCGATCGCCGATGGGACCCTCAGCGGGGCCGTCGGCCACATCGGCGACCGGCGCCAGGCAGATGTTGAAGCCCACCGACGCCAGCTCGGCGCCCAGCCGGGACGCGACCCGACGGGTGGCCTGTGGATCATCGAGGTTTCCCAGCCAACGGGCCGCTGGCCAGTCGGTGCCGCGCAGCCGCTGCACCCGACCGCCTTCTTGATCGACGCACAGCAGCGGCGGGAGGCTGTCGGGCAACAGGCTGGTCAGCTCGCGGTTGAGTTCATAGATCTGTTCGGGCTCTTCGATGTTTCGGCTGAACAGGATGAAGCCGGCCGGGGCCGTCTCCTGACACAGCCAGCGAACCTCGTCGTTGACCCGCGGTCCAGGCAGGCTGACCACCAACCGTTGCCCCGCGCGCCGCTTTCGATCCCACAGGGTGGTCTGCTCGCCGTAGGCCATCGACCCCATCGATCCCATCGACCCCATCGACCCCATCGGCTCAGCCCCCGGTGTGTGTCTTCGGGTGCTCCGCCAGCTCAATCAGGACCCCGCCGGTCGACTTCGGGTGGATGAACACCACCCGGGTGCCGTGCGCGCCTGGCTGGGGTGTCTCCGACAACAGCCGGTAGCCCTTCTCGCGGAGTCGCACCATATCGGCTTCGATGTCGTCTGTCTCGAAGCAGATATGGTGCAAGCCGCCGCCCCGCTTGTCCAGATACTTCTGCACCGGACCCTGGCCGTTGAGGGGGTGAATCAGCTCGATGCGGGTGCCCGGGATGGGGAAGAAAGCCGTCGAGGTCTTCGCCTCGACCACGTCCTCCTGACCGTCCAGGTCCAGGCCGAAGTCCTCTGCGAACCGCCGAACCGCGGCTTCCAGCTCCGTCACCGCGATGGCGATGTGATCCAGGCGCTTGATCATGGCTGCTCCTCTGCTGTGGACTCGCACCGTAACGCATCGGCGAAACGATCAGATAGAGTCTTCACGTCATGCTCGATCCGATCTCGACGTCGACGGTTGTGCTGGTCGGGGCCATCCTGCTGTCCTGGGCGGCCTGCTCGCGTCCGTCGTTGTTGCAGGCGCGCCGTGAGGCGTTCCGACAGGCGCTCGACAGCTGGACCCCGATCGTCGACCGCCACGGCCTTCGGTTTCATCGGACTGCGCTGGGGATCGGGACCATCCTCGATGGCTCCGTCCGCGGCCACGACCTCGACGTTCAGGTTCGATACAGCGGCGGGTGGGGCGCAGAGACAGAGCTGTTGACCTGCTTCATCGTGCGCCCACAGGTCCCCGCCCCGATCTCCCTTCAGATCTGGCAGCTCGGCACGCCCATCCCCCAGACCCGCGGCCCCCGCACCTTCGCACGTGCCGGTGATGTCTTCCATCGGGGCGATGCCCGCGCCCTCTGCGAGCCGAAGAGCCAGACCTTTCAAGCCTTCTCAGACACGTTCCGGATCCTGCCTGGGGTGTGCTTTGATGACGGCGCGGTCCGCTTCTCGACCCGGGACATTCCGGTCGCGCTCGATGATGTGCTCGACCCCCTCGTCGCGCTGGCGGACGTGATGGCTCGGGACCTGCGGCGGCCGTGGCTGCGGATCGCTGCGAAGCTCGGCATGGCCTGCCACATCAACGCGCAGATGGTGCGGTTGGAAGGGCCCAGGCCTGACGGGTGGATGACCCTGACCTACTCCTACCGCGGCGGCGCGGTCACCCTGGAGATGCGCATCCCGCTGACGCCGGGGTTGAGCATCAAGCGGCGGATGCCGCAGCAAGCCGCCACCCGGACCGGAAACCCGATCCTCGATGAGCTGCTCATCATCGATAACGCTCGCGATGGGGGGTTCGACGCAGAGATCACCGCAGGGCTGTTGGAGGTCGTGCACGCCCACCCTCGCTCATGGATCGATGAAGACGGGATCCACCTGCGCACAGACCAGCAGGGCATCAAACAGGTCGAGGCGGTGATCCAGACCGTCGAGCGGCTCGCCGCGTCGCTCAAGCCAATGGTTTGCCAGGAGTTGTAATCGGCGGTTGCCCTCGGGCTGGTGGTCACTAAATCCACCTACACCCCGATCATCTCAAGATAAAAAGCAGAAGGTTCGGAATAATCTGGTTGGAAACCCATTACCTGGGTGCCTGACCCTTCTGTTCGATAAAAGGAATGGGTCGGGGCTGCTCGTCGTAGGGCTGATCGTCCACCTCTCTCTCGTTGAGTTCTGTATGCGCACTTCGCGACTCCCAATGTCTACGGTGTTTTTCCTCGGCGTGGGTGTTGCTCTGCGCGCTTGTGGGGGCGAGTGGTCCGAGGGGGGTGGGGGGGGCGGTGGGGAGCCCGGCGCCCGGAGCAACCAGGACGCGGACCGTCGGGTCCTGGTGGAGGCCGCTCCGGTCGAGCAGGGGACCGTCGCTGATTACCTGGAGACCACGGGTTCTATTGAGAGCGAGGCGCAGGCTGACGTCGCCCCGGAGACCTCTGGCGTCGTCACCCGGATCGCCGTGGAAGAGGGCGACAGCGTCCGCCGTGGCCAGCTGCTTGCGGTCATCGAGAACCCCTCGCTGAGCGCTGGCGCCGATCGGGCGCTCATTGAGTTGGATCGGGCCAAACAGGATCTTGAGCGTGCCCGGGCCCTCCATCGCCAGGGCGCGATAAGCGACGCCGACCTGCGGCAATCCGAGATCTCGTATCGGACCGCGAAGAGCACCGCTGATGAAGCCCGGCAGACACAGGGATTCACCCGGTTGACCAGCCCGGTCGAGGGGACCGTCGCCGTGCGCGATATCCGCCTCGGTGAGCTGGCCAGCTCTGCCGCCCGGGCCTTCCAGGTCGTCGACCTCGCTCGGCTGCGGGTCATCGTCCAGCTTCCCGAGAAGGACCTCGGCCGCGTCCGGGTCGGCCAGCCGGTGCGGTTGAGCAGCGCCTACGATGAAGACGCCTCGGCCACGGGGGCAGTCGCCCGCATCAGCCCTGTCGTCGTGCCGGTCGACTTCGAGACGCACCTTGACGAACTGTCCTGGGCGGAGAGTGTCCTGTCCAGGGTCGATGTTGACCGTGACCCGGACCGTGCCTGAGGTCGGGTCGACGAC
>JBCBLB010000643.1:0-5526 GCA_038520555.1 Myxococcota bacterium
GATGAACTGCGTGGTGACCTGCCCGCCGCGGAGGTTGGGGGTCCGCTGCAGCTCCCGCTGGTAGCAGTTGCGGAAGGTGGGCATCTTGCCCTGGACGACGATGTCGATGGCTGTCTTGTCCAGGGCAAGATGCCCACCTTCCGCAACTGCTACCAGCGGGAGCTGCAGCGGACCCCCAACCTCCGCGGCGGGCAGGTCACCACGCAGTTCATCATCGGCGAAGACGGGTTCGTCTCCAAGGCGCGCATCTCCAAGACGACCCTCAAGAACGATCGCGTCGAGCAGTGCCTCTCCCAGAACCTTCTTGGGACGCCGTTCCCGCTGCCCCGCAACGGCACCGTGGTCGTCTCCTACCCCTTCACGTTCAACCGAAACCGGTGACCCCCGCCGTCGATCCGCCAGGACGCCAGCGTCTGCTCAAGGAGTGGCGAAACCGCGTCCGCGCCGAATATGGCTCCGCGGGCCTCGCCTGCCAGGCGACCCACTGGATGATCCGTTGTGGGTTCCCCGAGCCCCTCATCGCCACCGGGCTGCGCGTCGTCGCCGATGAGATGGAGCATGCTCGCCTCAGCCACGCCGTCGTCGTCGCCATGGGGGGCCGCGACGAGCCGATGTCCCTCGACATCCGCGCCACCGCCGCGCCGGATGCCTCTGCCGGGCCGCTGGCCAGCCTCGTCGACACGACGCTGCGCAACTTCTGCCTGGGAGAGACCTTCGCCGTCCCCCTCTTCCATGCGATGCGCGCCGCCGCCACCCAGCCCGACGCCCGCGCCGCGCTCGACCGGGTCCTCCGCGATGAAGCCGTCCACCGCGCGTTCGGCTGGGACGCCTTCGACGTGCTCCTGGACATCGATCCCGACGGCGTCCGCGCCCGCGCGCAGGCCCGGCTGCCCGATTACCTGGACTGGTTCCGGCGCGCCTACGCCTCCAGCCAGGGCGGGGCCGGGCTCACCGATGAAGAACGCGCCTGTGGCCTGATCTCCGGCGCAGCGTATCGACAGATTCACGACCGGTGTGTTGAAACACAGCTCCGACCCCGGTTCGGAAAACGCGGCATCACCTTCTGAGCGAGGGCCGCGGACAACCGCTACACTGAGAGCAATGTTCGCGATCCTCCTGGCCATTTCGCTCGCCTGCACCGGCGATCCTCCGCCCCCGACGACGCCGGATGACGGCGATGACGGCGATGACGGGGGCACCCTCACGTTCGAGACCCTCAAGCCCGGGGCACCGCTGGTCTTCTCACCCGGCCCGGCGCCAACACGGGTCGACCTGCCCACCGATGGCGCCACGCGGCTATGGGGCGCCCGGGACGGACGCGCGATCCTGACCCGAGCCGACACACAAGATGCGGTTCTGATCGATCTGATCGATCACAAAATCCTGACGACGCTCGACCGCCCCCGAGACGTCCGATGGGACGCCGGGCTGCTGACCACCCGACCGACCGGTGAGAAGTTTGACACCCTCGTCACCCTCGCGGATGGGGCCATCCACCGCCCTGAAATCCAGCTCAACGGCGGGGCCGAGCCATACGCGAGCTTCCTGCTCCTCGGCGGCGGGGGCGACGGGGTGACCCTGCTCGCCCGTGGCGAAGACGGCTCCGTCTGGTACAGCCCCTGGGCGGACCTCTCGACGAAAACGATCACGTTGGACAGGCCGTTTCCGACCTGGCCGATCCGCAGCGTCTTGAACGGACGCGGTCAGTCCGAAGTCAGGACCGCAGATGGGGTGCCCGGTGATGGCGCAACGGCGCCCTGTGTTCGCTGGCGCCTGGACGGCGCGTCGCCGAAGTGCGTCGCGGTCAAGACGGAAGACCCCACCGCGCAGCGGCTGGAGCTGTCTGGCGGCTGGTCCGCCGTGTCATCATGGAACACCGGAGTCCAGCTCTACCGGGACACCCAGCCGGTCCCCTGGCGGCTGGGCGATGACTGCCAGTGGCAGTTGTCGGCAGTCCTCGCCCAGCCGCCACGGGTCATCGCCGAGTGCCAACCCGATCGAAGCACGCCGGAGCGCCGGCGGGTGCTGTGGTCGCCGGACGGGGAGGTGGCCTGGACCCGGGCGCTGCCCCCCGATGAGCGGGGCATGTTCCGCTCTCGGCGGGTCCGTGATTCGGTCCTCCCCGAGCCCCTGCCCGGCGTCTCGCCGCGGCTGGCCGGCCGATGGATCGACCTCGACGGGCGGCGGGGCTGGCGAAGCCCGATGCTCCACCCGCTGCGCGCTGACACCTCCCCAGACCCCACCCTCGCCCGAGATCCCGAGACCGGCAAGCTCGCCCTGCTCGACCTGAAGGCCGGCGTGATGCTCGGCATGCAGAACGTCGGCGAAGACTGCCCCGTCGAGCTCATCGAGTGGGACCGGACCGACACGCTGATCGTCCTCAGCTGCAGAAGCCAGCCCCGGACCGACGTCTACGTCTTCCAGCAGATGTTCGCCGTCATCATCGATCTGGAGCGGCAGCGCACCTGGAAGATCGAGGAGATGCCCGAGGCGGTGCTCGACGGGCGGCGGCTGCTCGTCAGCGATCGGACCGAAGACCGCGCAGAAGGCGAGGCGCGCTTCGCGCGGCTCACCCTAATACAACTCCCACAGTAAACTCCGACCCGATTGGTCTGTGTTCCACAGGGCGTTAGACTCGGAGGGATATATCGAACCCTCCCATCGAATTTCCCGAGGTGAACCATGTCCTTGGATGACACGACCCGGTCCCGGATCCAGAGCATCGTCGACGCCAACCGGGTGGTCCTGTTTATGAAGGGCAACCGCAACCAGCCCCAGTGTGGCTTCAGCGCCCGCGCCGTCGGCGCCCTCGAAGAACTCGGCGTCGACTACGAGACCGTCGATGTCCTCTCCAACCCCGACATCCGACAGGGAATCAAGACCTTCTCCGACTGGCCGACCATCCCCCAGCTCTACGTCGACCAGGAATTCATCGGCGGAAGCGACATCGTCACCCAGATGGCCCGAAACGGCGAGCTGCACGAGATGCTCGGCGTCAACTTCGTCACGCCCGAGAAGCCCGAGATCACCCTGACCGACGCCATGGTCGAAGCGCTCAAGGAATACGGCGCTCGGAACCCCGGCTACCCCCGCCTTGAGATCTCGCCCCGCTTCGAGTACGGAATCGGCTTCGGTGAGAAGAACGACGGCGACTTTGAAGTCGTGAGCAACGGCATCACCATCCTCGTCGACCTCTCCTCGGCGCGGCGGGCCAACGGGATGACCATCGACTACCGCACCGGCCCCGGCGGCGGCGTCATCATCGATAACCCCAACGAGCCCCCCGGCGTCGAACAGCTCGACGTCTTCCAGCTCAAGAAGATGCTCGACGCCGGCGACGTGCAGCTGTTCGACGTCCGAACCCCGCAGGAGATCGAAACCGCGTCCATCTCCGGCGCCCGCGTCCTCGATGAGCAGGTCGCCAAAGAGATCGCGTCGCTTCCCAGAGACACGCCCATCGCCTTCCACTGCCACCACGGCGGCCGAAGCCAGCGCGCCGCAGAGCACTTCCTCCAGCAGGGATTCACCCGGGTCTACAACGTCGCCGGCGGCATCGACGCCTGGTCGCTCAATATCGACAACAGCGTCCCCCGCTACTGACGCCCGCCCTCGCCTCAACAACCTGGGGCGTTTTTTCTGGCCCTCAGTTGAAATTGATAATCATTTTCATTATCAATGGAGCACCATTCAACGAGGAGCGATTGCTGATGCGTATGGATCCCCACTGCCCTGTTCCCCGCCTTCACCGCCACAATCCGTATCCACGGTCCATCCTGTGTGAGCAGGGCGGCTGGCAGGTGCGGATGTCGCCACGGAATCACTCCCGGCACCATCAGATGGCCACCACGGGCCGGCTCACCCTTCAGTTGTGGCACCCCGAACGAGCATTGTCGGTGTTGTTGCCCACCCCATCGACAGACAATCACTATGAGATCTTCCCCGTCAATGGGCATGTACTTCGCATTCGCTGCTACGGCTGTGTGCGCCATTGGTTGGATGAGAATGTGGGATTGCTGGCGTTGCCGCCGAAGTTGGTGACGGGTTTTTATATGCGCTTTGTGTTGGCGGCGATGATCGGCGCGAGCCCGCCCCGATGCTGACGGGACAGGCCGCCTGGCTGCTCCTGGCGATTGGGTTCATCTTACCTACGCTCTGGCTGCTCTTTTATGAGGTTCTGTCGATCTGGAGCGCCGACTGACGGTGGGTTGAGGGGCACGATCCAGCCAGACTGGTTGAGGGTCTGCATCGGCAGGGTGAGATCGAGGTCATCCCGAAGCAGCCGCTGGGCTGGCCGGCCGTTGAGGCTCGCCCAGGCATCTGCGTAGACTTCAACGTCGCGGCCTGCCTGAGCATGTCGCCGTTTCAGATGGAGGGCATAGTCCCGAATCATGTCGGGCTGTGTTCGCATCTGCTTGTGTTGGAGGGGGGTGAGTTCATCGGCGGGCATCACCCGCCACCGACGGCCGGTCTCGGGCTCGATGACCGTAAAATCGACCATGCCGGTCTTTTCAATCAGCATGACCCGCCATGCGAATCGGTGTCCGCGCTCGTGCCAGCCGACGTGCCCGGGGACGAGCATCGAGCGGCCCGGGAACACCGCGATGACACCGATCGCGATGGCCCATAACGTGACCTTGGCCGCCGACAGCGGCCGAAGGGCGCGCCTTTCCCACGCCATCGGCATCCACCGCCGGGGCCAGCTCGGTGGGAAGAACAGGGTCGAGCCGAGGATCATGACGACGGGGAAGATGCCGATGGGGAACAGTACACCGACAGAGACGTGAAACCCGAGCACGAGCAGGAACGCGACGGGCCGAGTGCGAGGCCAGAGCAGCAACGCGGGAATGGTGAGATCATAGGCGGCGCCAGCCCAACTCATCGCGAGGGCGATTTCATCGATGGCCAGTACCGATCCGACCAGTGGCAGATCAGCGCGCGCCTCCAGCCATGTGGTCAGCGGCTCACCATGGAGCAGCCAGTCGGTGTTCAGTTTGGCGACGCCGGCCCAGAAGTAGACCAGCGCAAGCTGGACACGGAGCGTCCAGAACACCCAGGCGGGCAGGCTGTCGGCCAGCCGCAATCGAGGAGGTGCGAACAGCAGGGTGACCCCGAGCATGGTCATCAGGACGTAGTGGTTGAGGTAGAGGGTCTTGTCGAGCAGCTCGACGAAGCCGAACGACAGCAACCATGCGATCAGGCACAGCCGGCCCCGGACGCCGAACGCCACACCCACCCCTGCGACAAACTGCACGGCGAAGAGTGCATACACGGCCCACTCCGGCGGCATCTCCATCCCGGGCAGCCAGAAGAAGTGGTGCTCAGGCATGAGCAGCAGCTGCTCGACCCAGCCTCTGGCGACGAAGCGGGCCGCGGCGAAGGCGCAGATCAGCCCGAACCCCACACGAAAGACCAGGAACCCGGCAGGATCTACGGGTGCAGAGAGTACGGCGCGGAGCCGCTCAATCGCCGTCATTGTCGTTGAAGGTGATCGTCACCGACAGCGACTGCGCCAGCTCCACTTGAAGC
>JBCBLB010000928.1:0-2869 GCA_038520555.1 Myxococcota bacterium
CTCCACGATGAGTGCCGGAAGCCGCGGTGCCAGGGGCGGTGAAGGATGGGGGCGGCTGGAAGCCTCGGATGTCACGATTCGATGGGGTGAGCAGATCCTCGCCGAGGGGATGTCCGGGACGATTCGACCCGAGCTGTCCCTGTCCTCGCCCGAGGGGCATCTGCGACGTGGTGAGGCGGGATGGGCTGCCCGCGTTCCCTGGGAGACGCCGGTGGGATCAGGGGTCCTGACCGTTTCTGGAGAGACGATCCTCTCCGCTCGGTTGGAGGTGGAGACCGCCCGGCTCGCGCATCGATTGTTGGGCCCTCGACCGCTGCCGCCGGCCCCCCTGATCGTGGACGCGACCTGGGATCGACGCAGCCAACAGGTTCACGGTTCGACCTCGATCGGTGAGATACATGCTTCATTTTCCGGGACTGCATCGATCGAGCCGATCCATGTGCGGCTCGACGTGCAGGCGCCAGAGGTGGCGTTGGTAGACCTCGTCGGGTTGTTCGGCGATGCGATCCCCGAGGCCCGAAGCGCCGAGATGGCCGGGCATTTCTCATTGGCGCTGCGCGCCGAAGGGCCACCGCTGTCCTGGTCGGCGACCCTGGGGGCTGAGGGGCTGGCCGCGCGAGACGTGATCCTCAACCCCGAGCGGTACGCGTTCGGACGGCTTCGAGGGTACGAGGGGCCGTGGACATCGATATCGAAGGCATCCATGTTGTCAGAGGCGATCATCGCCGCTGAGGATGCCACGTTCTGGACCCACCCGGGCTACGATGTTGAGGCCCTCAACGTCGCCCTGTCTGAGGTGGCCGCGAACGCAGAACGTCCGCGAGGTGGGAGCACCCTCACCCAACAACTGGCCAAGAACCTGTTTTTGGACGGTGAGCGGACCATCACGCGCAAACTTCGAGAGCTGCTCTATGCGCTGGATTTAGAGCACTCCCTGGACAAGCGCCGGATCCTGGAGCTGTATCTGAACATCGTCGCGTTCGGTCCAGATATCGTTGGCGCACATGCAGCGTCTGAGGCGTATTTTCTCAAGTCGACCGATCAGCTGATGCCTCAAGAGGCGGCGCTGCTGGCGGCGGTGCTTCCGAGCCCGCATCGATGGCACGGGCGGATCCGACGTGGTCAACTGCCGATGACATCGATCACCCGGATCGTCTCGAACATGGTGGCCACAGGGGCGCTGTCGCCGGATGTGGCGCGTTGGTCGGCGGTGCAGCGCCCGGTGGTGGTTTTCTGAAGGCTACTGTTCGATGTCGAGGACGTCGAAGACGTTGATGTCTTCGCCGACGGCATCGGGATCGGTGGGCAGGGGGGCGGTCATGAGGAGGTCGTCCTGGCTCCAGGACTTCTTGGAGTACAGGGTGATGCCACGTCCGAGGATGCCGATGTCCAGGCACAGGTCGAGGGGCTTGGGGGCTTCGCGCCGGCACTCCCGGGCGGTGGCCTGCACCCAGATTCGGCGCCCGTTCTGCTTGAGCTGAATCATCAGCCCGTTCTTGGTGGGCTTCCAGTCGTAGGCTTCGAGGAACATGCGGTGGTTGGAGCCGCGGATGGCGGCGCCGAACTGCTTGGTGTCCTTCTGGAGGAAGAGCAGCCGGGAGACCATGTCGCGGCCGTCCTTGGGCATGTGATCGACCCAGGGCCGGTTGACGAGGAGGTTTTTGGTCGGGGGTCGGTTCGTTTCGACGTCGGCGCCCGTCCACCACGCAGCGGCGGCGAGGGCGGCAGCGGCCAGCGAGACGCGGGCCCAGCGGATCCGGGTAAGAATGCTCATGCGAAGAATGTAGCCTGATTTTCCTCGACCATCTGTGTCACCGATCGTCGTGATGTCGCCCGGTCCGCGCCCTCATGTCACGGCGATCGGTCACAATCACGGCGACGCGGGAACGGGGTCGTCATGTCACTGCGCGCTGGGCTGTTTGTGCTGTCGCTGATGGGATGTCGCGCGTGGGGAGAGGAGCCGCGGCTCCCCCAGGCAACCGATGACTGGTACCGCGACGGCCAGGCTCAGCTCGCCGAGCACCTCGCCGTCGCGCGTCGCGACCGTCCGGCGAAGAACGTCATCCTGTTCATCGGCGATGGGATGGGGGTGGCCACGGTGACCGCCGGCCGGATCTTCGTCGGCCAGTCTCTGGGCAACAGCGGTGAGGAGCACCGCCTGAGCTTCGAGCGCTTCCCCCACGTCGCCCTGTCGAAGACCTACAACGACAACGCGCAGACGCCGGACTCCGCGGGCACGATGTCTGCGATGGTGACCGGGGTGAAGACGCGCCAGGGGGTCTTGTCGGTGGGCCGGTCGGTTCCGCGCGGAGACTGTGTCGCCGCCCAGCAGCAGCCGGCGATGACCCTGGCCGAGCTGGCCGAGCTGGCCGGCATGGCGACCGGCGTGGTGACCACGACCCGGCTGACCCATGCGACGCCGGGAGCGGTCTACGCCCACGCCCCGGAGCGCAACTGGGAGGACGACACTGCGCTGCCAGCGGGCGACGACTGCCTGGACATCGCCGCCCAACTGCTCGCCTTTCCCTATGGCGACGGCGTCGACGTGGCCCTGGGCGGCGGCCGGCGCCACTTCCTGCCCGCCTCGGCGACCGATCCCGAGTACCCCGACCAGAGCGGTTGGCGGAAGGATGGCCGGGACCTTATCGAAGCGTGGTTGAAGAAGCCGCGTTCGGCTGTGACATTCACCCAGGCAGACTTTGACGCCGTCGATCCGCAGACGGTCGACCACCTGCTGGGCCTGTTCGAGCCCTCTCATATGTTGTATGAGGTGGAGCGTTCGAACGAGCCTTCGCTGGAAGAGATGACCCGGAAGGCGATCGCGATCCTGTCTCGGCGCGCGCCAGAGGCGGGGTACTTCCTGATGGTC
>JBCBLB010000043.1:0-23936 GCA_038520555.1 Myxococcota bacterium
ACAAGGACGTGCATATGCACGTCCCCGCCGGCGCCGTGCCCAAGGACGGACCCTCAGCCGGCGTCACCATGGCCACCGCCCTCACCAGCCTGCTCACCGGGCAGATCATCCGAGACGACGTCGCCATGACCGGTGAAGTCACCCTGCGCGGGCGGGTCATGCCGGTCGGCGGCATCAAGAGCAAGGTCCTCGCCGCACACCGCTTCGGCCTCAAGCGCGTCATCCTGCCCAGGCGAAACGAGATCGACCTCGACGACATCCCCCAGGAAGTCCGCGACGAGATGGAGTTCTTCCCCGTCGAGCACATGGAGGAAGTCCTCCAGCACGCCCTCACCGCGCCTGCTCAGCAGGCGCTGCCGGGCGATGACATCCTCCCCATCGGCGGCCCCTCCGGCTCCGAGCCCATCCTCGCCAAAGACAACGGCTGATCGCTGAGCCGCACGGTCCGCCCCGCCCCCTTCGGCGGGGCGGTTTTTGGTTGTTGATCACGATGATATCGCATCGAGCGCCTTCAGCCGCTCCCGCGGAAGGGGCAGTCTCTTGTTGAGCCGGATCGCGGTCCGATACGCCTCACGGGCTGCAGACCGTCGATACAGCTCCTCCAGACACAGCCCCAGACCACAGTAAACCAGCGCGTCCTCCAGGCCGTCCTTGATAAGAGCGCGGAAGAAGCGATGGGCTGGGATCGGCTCCAGCCGGGCGAAGGTCAGCAGCTCCTCAGGGACGTGATGCCACAGGGTGCTGCCCATCCGGAGCGCCGAGGACGCAAGATCCCGGCGCCGGATCAGCTGCCGCGCCTGCTCTGGCGCGGCCGATCCGATCCGGTGGATCACCCGCCAGAGCTGCTCGTCGCTCAAGTACCGGGCCGAGCGGATATGCGGCATCAACGCCTGCGTCTGCGCGGCCGTCAGGTTCTGCATCCCCAACACCAGCGGCAGCGTCAGCTCCGTCACCCCCATCGGCTCCAGGGCGTCCGCCAGCTGCGCCATGAAGTCCGCCGCATCGAGAGCAGGCAGCGACGCTTCCAGGGCAGGCAGCTTCGGGAAGCTCTCGACGAGATCGCGCGGCCCGTCGTCGTACCACTCTGGGGCGACCAGCGAGGAGACCGGCCCCTGTGACGCCACGATCGTGTTCATCTCGGTGGCCAGCGCCGTCACCCACTCCCGAACCAGGCGCTCCATTCCCGCTTCCGCGTCATGGCTGTAGGGGTGGAAGGTCAACAGGGCGCCCGAGTCCGTCAGCGCCATCAGGCACCGACCGACGACTGAATCGTTTTCATCGGATACGTAGAGGACACGCTTGTTGACGTCGACGGCGTTGCTGATCGTGCTGAAGAAGTTGAACCGGCCAAAGCCCAGACAGGTCTGGAAGTGCTCTCCCATCCACATGATGTCTTCGACGGATTCAGCGAAAGACAGGGTGAGCGCCCGATCGTTGTCCGAGACCACGGCGCGCCGTCGCGGTGATGTCCACGGCGCCATCTTGATGCCCATCGCAGTCATCTGGTCGAGGAACTGCGTGTTTCGCGGATCGTCGAGGGGCCAGCGGGCGTCAGCATCCAACGCCCGCCATGCGACCGCCTGGACGTTCGCGTCCAGCCCCAACAGGCTCGAGAACAACGCATGGTTTCGGGCGGCGAGCAGCCGCTCCGCCGCGGCATCCGAGATCCGCTCCAACAGCGCGGTCCGGAGGAGCTGCTCTGCATCCTCAATCCAGGCGTTCATGCTCGCCTGGGTCGCGGCATGATGGATGCGGAGGTTGAGGGCCACCATCCGCGCCGGAGACAGCGGCCGGGGGTTGGCGATGCGCTCGCGGAGGTTGTCGCGACGCTGAACCAGACCGGGGTTCTCAGCGCCATCCGCGATGCGTTGGGTGATGGCGGTCAGCTCTCGACGCAGCGCCTCCGGGTCTGGCAGATCCTTGCCCAGCGCGCTGGCGATGGCCTTCCGTGGCTTCGGGCTCGCAGCGACCAGCCGCAATAGCGCCGGACGCAGCAGCTCCGGATAAACCGACACGTCGACGTCGTGCACATACACCAGGAGAGAAGGCGGATCGAACCGGCTCCGCTTCAGCGAGCGGAGCAGGCTGCCCATCGTGGCCAGCTGCGCCAGCTGTCCGTCATCGAAGGCCCGATCGAACCAGTCGGTGGTGTCCATCAGCCCGCGGGTCGCGACGAGGATGTCCTCTGGATCCAGGTCGTGGCGTCGGGGGAGGACCTGATCGAGGAATGTGGTCAGCTTCGGGTGCTCGGCAACGAGCAGGACGAGGGTGAGGCTGTCTTCATGAAACCACCCCTGCTCCACATAGGGCTGCGTCAGCCGGATCGCTGTGACCAGCCGATCAACGTCTTGACACTCAAAACTCAACGACGCCAGCCGACCGCGCGCGGCCGGGGTCCCCCCCTCCCCTGCGAGGCGCTCTGCAGCCTGAAGAAACGCGCGAAAGCGCTCCTTCGGCTCATCAATGAACCATCCCAGCATCCCCAGCAGCTGCCCCTGGTTCCGCGGCCACTGCCGCAGCAGCGGCTCCCAGATCCAATCCCAGCCCGGCGTGTCGAACGACAGCCGCGCCATGTGCTCTGCCTCGATCCGGACCAGATCGGGCTCATCGTCGATCGCATCGGCCCAGTGAGAGACCATCACCTCGCGCATGTCCAGCGGCAGCCGCCGGATGACCTTCAGCAGCCGCTTCAGGACGCCCTGATGTCGGCTCTGACATAGCCGCACAGCGGTGGGCACCGACACCCCCGGACACCGCCCCCTGGGCTCACCGGCCTGGATCATCCCCTTGATCGTGGCGCGAATCTCCGAGATGCGCGGATCCCGCCTGCGCTTCGCCCGAGGTGCCAGACACAGCGAAGCGAGGCGCGGAATCACCGAATCCACCGCAGCCCACCGCGCAACCCATTCATCAACCGCTGCCGTGGGGAGCATCATCGCCAGCACTTCAAGCGCCTGACGGCGGGGGCTGGTCGGCAGCGGATACACCGCCTCCAGAAACTGATGGAACGTCTCGGGCTGTATCGGGCCGGGGCGGCTCGGCGCTGGCTTGAGGGTCGCCGCGCCATCGTAGGCGAAATTCGCCCGAACCATCCACGCCTCAAGGTACTCGATGAGACCGAGGGTAGGACACTGTCCGAGCCCCGGATGGCTCAGCCACCCCATCAGCGGATCGACTCGCCGAACCTGATCCTGTGTGGCCATCCGCCATAGCTGCATCGCGGCAAACACGCCGAACCGATCGATCACCACACCCAGCGGCTGCGTCCGAGGGGCGGCCCAGTCCAGGCCTGCGCTCATCTGCTTGGGATCCTGCCGCACCACCCAGCTCATCCCCTCGATCAGCGGACGCAGGCCGGGCGCTCGGGCCAACGCCTTCGCCTCATTTCGTGCAGCCCGAGACAGCACGTCGAAGCGGTGCGCCGGCCACGCCGCGCCGTCATGAACCACGCCCTTGGCGGCGTCGAGGATGTCATCGACACCCTCGGCCCAGGCGTCGACGTCACCGACCACACGGGGGAGCGCCCGGGGGAAGCGATCGCGGAGCTTATAGAAGTAACGCTGGCTGTCGCTGAGCCGGTCGCGCGTCATCTCGATCGGCCCCGAAGGCAGATCGGAGCCCGGCTCAGAGAGCTGGATCCAATTTCCGTTCAGGGGAAATCCCGTCGTCCAGGCCAGATACGCCTTAAGATACATCCGGGCACGGGAGGTGTTGAGGCTCTGCTTCCGTGCGTTGGGATCATGCGGCCGCATCCGCTATCCGGTAACCGATTGATTCAAACTTCTCCCCCTCCTGCCTGATGAGGCTTACATGAACCGCCTGGTCAAGTTGTTTGAGCAGATCCTCTGGAACAGTCGTCTGGTGATCCTCACGGCGGTCGTCGCCAGCCTGCTGAGCGGTCTGGCGATGTTCTACATCGCCAGCGTCGACGCCATCCAGCTCCTCGTCCACCTCAGCGAGTACGCATCCACCGGCCTCAGCAGCGAAGAACACAGCCAGATGCGCGCGCTGTCGGTCGCCCACGTCGTTGAGGTCCTCGACGGGTACCTGCTCGGGACGATGATGCTGATCTTCTCGGTCGGCTTCTACGAGCTGTTCATCAAACGGATCGACGAGAACGAAGTGGGACATGTCAGCCCCTCCCGGGTGTTGAAGATCAACAGCCTCGACGATCTGAAGACGCTGCTCGGTAAAGTCGTCTTGATGATCCTCATCGTGCAGTTCTTCGAGCAGGCGATGACGATGGACTTTGAAGGCGCGCTTGAGGTGCTGTATATGGCGATCGCCATCGCGCTCATCGGTCTGGCGCTGTATCTGACCCACGCCGGCGGCCACAGCAACAGCGATCATGGCGGCGGCGACCACTGATCGCGCTATAGTGCGAGGTCAGCAAAGGAGCCGTCGATGTTGTTGTGGATGCTGCCGCTCGCCTTCGCCCAGGACCCAGAGCCCACCACCACTCCGCCGGGCTGTGCGACCCGTGCGGTCGCCGCGCAGGGCACCTGGCCGAAGGGGAGCCCCCAGAACCCCGGCGCCGTCGCTGCGTTAGAGGCCTGGGCCTTCCCGGAAATGACCGAAGAGCAGGAAGCAGCCCGAACAGGCGTGCGCACGGAAGGCCTGCTGGTCATCCAGGGCGGCGAGATCATCTACGAACGATACGATCGGGGCTTTGACCAGGACACCCCGCACCTGACGTGGTCGGTCTCCAAGACCTTCACCAATGCCCTCACCGCGATCGCCGTGCGGGAGGGCCGTCTGTCACTCGACGACTCCATCTGTGAGTATATCTCTCCAGAGAACCTGGACAACTGCAAAATCACGGTCGAGGATCTGCTCACGTTCGGCAGCGGCATCCTGTGGAAAGAGAGCTACGAGAGCGCGCCAACGACCTCATCGGTGGTCGAGATGCTCTACGGCAAGACCGGACCCCAGGACATGGCGGGCTTCGTTGCCGCGCAGCCCCGCCACACCGATCCCGGTGAGGTCTATCAGTACTCTTCGGGGGACACGACGTTGCTCGCCCGGATCATCCAGAACGCCATGGCGCCGGCACATGGCGCGGCGTTCCCCTATACGATGCTCTTCGAGCCTCTGTCGATGAACTCGATCGTCTGGGAGCGGGACGCCGCTGGAACCCTGGTGGGCAGCTCCTATCTCTACGGATCTCCGCGCGATCTGGCACGCTTCGGTCAGCTATGGCTCGATGACGGCTGCTGGAACGGCGAGCGCATCTTCCCAGAGGGGTGGGTTCAGATGAGCACCACCGTCAATGAACCCATTCGCCAGTCGACCCGCGACTGGGAGCCCGGAGACGTCCAGGGCATGCAGATGTGGCTCAACCAGCCGCTGCAAGAGCAGAGCGTCGACACCGCCCCCTGGGGCGAGATGGCGCCACCGAACGCCTACGCGGCTCGTGGTCACTGGCGGCAGGCCATCACGATGGTGCCCTCCTACGACATGGTGATCGTCCGGGTCGGCGACGATCGGGGCAGTGACTGGACGTTTGCAGAGTTGATGGATCGGGTCCTCGCGCTGGAGGCGCCGATCAAAGACGCCCCATCGCCGCGAGCGGGAGTCACCCGACAGGTCGCGACCAATACGGTGGTTCCACCCCAGGACTTCAAGAGCGGTCTGCTGAACATCGGCTCGGGGTACGCCGCCAAGCTCGCCTGCTCCTGCGCCTATGTGATGGAGCAGAGTCGCCCCTACTGCGAGGAGTGGGTCCGGGCGAGCCCGGACATCACCCGGGTCCGGTATGACGACGAAGAAAAAACCGCGACCGCGCGGATCATGGGGCTCCTCAACAAGCGGACGGCCCGCTATATCAACGAACGCGATGGCTGCCGACTCGAATAGCCTTCAATCTTCCTCCCAGACTGCCAGGCACTTCTTCGACTGCCAGAACTTCTCGAGGGTCATCTTCGGATCGCCGATGACTTTGATCTGGAGCGGGCTCAACCGGATAGAGATGGGGTGCGACGCCTGGTTCTTCCAGGCGCCGATGTCTACGACGTCGGTCCCCTGAAGGCGCAACCCGCGCCGGGCAAGACAGGCACGGATGGCCGGGATCTGAAGGTCCACACCAGAGGTGGCCCGGGCGTGGGGATTTCGGAGCGTCCTGGCCAGCGCGACCAGCTCGTCAAGATCTTCGGGGTGCTGTTCAAAGTGTGCCTCATAGGAGGCGTTGTAGATAGACGCGATGGCGTCTTGCTGGGAGATGAACCCGCCGTCGATGGCATAGCCGATCTCCCAGGCGCCGTCGCCGTATTGGCGATCCCATTGCCGCTGACGGGCCGTCCGTTCTTTGAAGCCGCCGGCCCGCCCGAGGCGCCGCTTGACGATCCGCCAGGGCATCTGCTCCTCCGAGGTAACATAGGGAAGCGCAGAATTAACGTGCGGGGCATGCTTTCCACCATTAGCGCCCCCTCACGGCCCACCCATATGAGAGGACATCATGGCGAAGATTTCGGCGAAGATTCCGGCGAAGATTTCGGCGATTGCAGAGAAAATCGGCCTGGACCCAGAACAACTGATCCCCTACGGTCATGATAAGGCGAAGGTTCCGCTGTCGGTGTTGTCCTCAGAGAAGAAGGGCAAGGGTCGGTTGGTGTTGGTGACTGCGATCACGCCGACGCCGGCGGGGGAAGGAAAGACGACGACCACGATCGGGCTGGGCCAGGCGCTCGATCAGGCTGGTGAGCGGGTGTGTGTGGCCCTCCGGGAGCCGTCGATGGGTCCATGCTTCGGCATCAAAGGCGGCGGCACAGGCGGCGGTCAGAGCCGCCTTGTGCCCTCTGATGAGATCAATATGCACTTCACCGGCGATCTTCACGCGGTGACGGCGGCGCACAACCTGCTTGCGGCGATGGTGGACAACCACCTGCACTTCGATCAGACGCCGCGGCTGGACGTCCGGCGGGTGTGGTGGAAGCGGGTGCTCGATGTCAACGATCGCGCGCTTCGGGGGGCGATGGTGGGACTCGGTGGCCGCAGCCAGGGCGTGCCCCGGGAGACCGGCTTCGACATCACCGCGGCATCGGAGCTGATGGCGATCCTCTGCTTGAGCCAGGACGCGGCCGACCTGCGCAGACGGCTCTCAGATGTCATCGTCGGTTTCACGCGAGACAGCCGGCCGGTCACCGCGGGTGACCTCGGCGCAGTCGGGGCGATGATGGCCATTATGAAGGAGGCGATCAAGCCCAACCTGGTCCAGACGGTGGAGGGCACGCCGGCGTTCGTCCACGGCGGGCCGTTCGCCAACATCGCCCATGGCTGCAACTCCGTGCTGGCCACCCGGATGGCGATGCACCACGGCGACTGGGCGCTCACCGAGGCGGGCTTCGGCGCAGACCTCGGCGCCGAGAAGTTCTTCAACATCAAGTGCCAGAGCGCCGGGCTGTCTCCATCGCTGGTCGTCCTGGTGGCGACCGCGCGGGCACTGAAGATGCACGGCGGGGTGGCGCTGAAGGATCTCAACACCGCTGCGCCGGACAGCGTCGCAGCGGGCATGCCCAACCTGCTCAAGCACCTGGAGAACCTCCAGGGCTTCTCTGTTCCTGTCGTGGTCGCGATCAATCGCTTCCCCACCGACACCGACGAAGAGCTGGCGGTCATCGCGCGGACGCTCGCGGAGCGGGACGTGCCGGTGGCGATGTGTACCCACTTCCAAGACGGCGGCGCCGGCGCAGCGAAGCTGGCGGCGCTGGTCAAGGCGCACGCCCTGCCTGAGGTTCCGGAGCTGAACCCGACCTACCGCTGGTCGATGTCCCCAGAAGAGAAGATCGAGGCGGTGGCCCGGACCATCTATGGCGCGTCTGGGGTGGACTTCTCGCCGCAGGCCCGGGTGATGCTCCGGTTCGCCGGGAAGCTGGGGCTGGCGGACGCGCCGATCTGTATGGCGAAGACGCACCGATCGCTGTCGGACAACCCCAAACGGCTGGGTCGGCCAGAGGACTTCTCGATCACCGTCCAGTCGGTCGAGATCAACGGCGGCGCGCGGATGATCGTAGCGCTGACCGGGGACATCGTCCGGATGCCCGGCCTGCCGAAGAAACCGGCTGCGCTCCGCTTTGATGTGGTCGACGGAGAGATCGTCGGACTGTCATAGCCCTGCTGCTGTTCGGGATCCGGTGGGGATCCGGGAGCAGAGAGTCGTCTTCTCAGGGTTACAATGCGGGTCTGTGGTAGATCGGATCGCGATTTTCGGTAGGATCCGCTCCGTTGAGGTACCCGGGTCTTGGGAGAGACGATGAGCGACTGGAACTTGAAGCAATGGACCGACCAGCTGAAGAGCACCGACCGCGCGGCGCGCCATGAAGCCGCCGCGATGCTCGGGGAAGAGGGGAACGCGTCGGTCTTTGGCTCTCTGCTGCGCGCCAGCATCCGCGAGCCCGGCTACTGGCACGCCACCGACCGCGGCGAGCCCAATGAGCCGGACTTCCACCCGCTCTGCCGAACCTCGATGGTCGCGGCCCGTCGCCTCGCGCCCCAGGCGCTGCTGGCGGACCTGGAGAACATCCAGGCGTGGCGTGCCTATAAGGCGCAGCCTGCAAACACACGCGGTGAGCGCCCCGATCGCCGGGCGACCCCGATCAGCAACCTCATCGCCAGCATGTCCAACGATGAGCACGGCCTGTTCGACCCCGAGTTCTGTGCACGGGCCGCCTGGGCGCTCGGTGAGGTGGGCTGGGAGCTGATGGGCTGGGACGCGTACCTCAAGAAAGACATCCAGTGGGACTGGTTCATCACCCTCCCCCGCGCCCAGCAGGGCCCGGTGCCTCAGGCGCTGATCGACTTCATGGCCGACGCGAAGCTCTCCGATGAAGACGCGTTGGCCACCATCGTTGAGATCCGCAGGCTGATGGGCGTCGAGATGACAGAGATGCTCTCTGGCCTCCAGACTCGCCGCGAGCAGGGCGAGCCCAGCGACCTCGCTCCCCTTCAGAACAACATCATCAGCTCGATCGGCCGGATCCAGCATCGGGACGCCACCCCGGTCATTCAGGCGCAGCTTCGACCGGAGTGGCCTGACCTGCACTGGGAGACGATCACCGCGCTGGGCAAACTTGAGGCTCGCCCGGCGGCGACCGCGCTGCTCCGGATGCTGCCGGACACCGCCGGCGCGATGCGGGCCCGTATCGCTGGCACACTCGGCAACCTCGGTGAGCGGGGCGCAGCCCGCGCGCTGCTTCGTCTGCTCAACGACGATGACCCGTCGGTCCGCACCCAGGCTGCGCGGTCGCTCGGCCGTCTGGGCGAACCCCGGACCCGCGACCGGTTGTTCCAGTCGCTGCTCGATGAGGATGAGACGGTTCGCTTCGCCGTGGGCACCGCCCTGGGCATGCTCGGGGACGCCCGCACGGTCCCCTTCCTGCTTCGCGCCATCCGTGAGGGCGACATCATCGTCCAACGTGAGGCAGAGGCAGCGATGACCAAACTGGACAAGAGCGCGCTCACCGCGCTCGTTCAGCTGCTCCGCAACGGCAAGCCCCCCTACCGCGCCGAGGCCGCCCGGCGCCTGGGCGCCCTGCAGGACGCGCGGGCCATCCGATATCTTATCCCCTCGCTGTTAATGGAAGACTGCCAGAAGGAAGTCGCGGAAGCGCTCCACCTGCTCGGCGAGCCGACGGTCGCACCGCTCATCAAGTACCTCAAGGACGACGACGATCTCGACGGGGTGACTCCGCCGCTGCAGGAACAGGTCGCCCGGGTTCTTGGCAAGCTCAACGACCGCCGCGCGGTACCGCCGCTCATCACCATCCTCGAAGACAAAGAGCAGCCCCCCCGGCTCCGTGAGGAAGCCGCCCGGGTCCTCGGCAAGCTCGGCGATCGAAGCGCCATCGACGCCTTGATCGCAGGCCTCAACGAGTCCGGCAGCGCGCTGCTGAATGTCCGGGCGGAGTCTGCCCGCTCGCTGGGGATGCTCAAAGCCAGCAAGGCCCGCAAGGCCCTGGAAGAGGCCATGGAAGAGCTCGACGACAAGCTCCGGAACTACGCCATTGACGCGGTCGGTGAGCTCGGCGATCCGCAGTCGGTCGACCCGCTCATCAAGCAGCTCAACGGCTTCCGCAGCTCGGGCCGCTCTGGCATCATCCAGGCGCTCGGAAAGATCGGGGACGCCCGGGCGATCCCACACCTGACAGAAGTGGCCGAAGAGCGACCGATCACCTACCTCAACGGCATGGCGATCCAGTCGCTGGCGTCACTCGGGGAAGCCAGCGTGGTCAAGATGATCTTGACCAACCGCCGGTTCCACCCCGAGATGGATCGCGCCCTGGCCAAGCTCGGTGCAGCAGCCATCGGGCCGCTGGTCTCGATGCTGCGCAAAGATGACAACGCTGAGGTTCGTGCGCTCTCTGCCGCAGCGTTGGGCGAAATGAACGAAGCGCGCACGATGGGCTCGCTGATTCAGGCACTCCAGGATCCCAACGCGGACGTCAAGAAGGCCGCCGCGCGCGCTCTGGCCCGGCTTCACGCCGCCCATAACGACAAGAACGGCGCGCAGATCACTTCGACCAGCAGCGTCGCGCCGCCCACCGTCGGGGCCTGAGCCGTCTCAGCGGCGCGTTGGAAGTTCGGGTTCAACCGAAGCGGGCTGGCCACCCCACGCCCGCGCGGTCTCGACCATCACGGAGAGCGCGCCCCAGGTCAGCCCGACCACAACACCCGCGTCTACCGCACCACGCCATGGCTGCGGGAGGTATCGAATCATGACGATCATCAGTACGATACCGAAGACCAACAGCCAGCTGGCGATGAGCCGGCGTCGCGGTGCGTAGATCATGCCCATGCCATACAGCGGCGCCAGCGCGCGGACCCACCACGGTGTCTGATCGATGACCCGCGCACGCGCGGCCAGACGCGGCGAAAACTGTAGCTGAAAGCCCCGATATCCTTCCGCATACGCCATAAACGCCATGCTCAACAGGTAAACGGCGCCCGTGGCGACGGTCAGCTCCCCCGCCAGGATCGGCTCCAGGGCGATCGGGGTCAAACGCACGATGGCATCGACCAGCAGGAGGACGGTACCGCCCACACACCACCATGCTGCGGTGGAGAGCCCGACCGCTTTCAACTCGGCTGTTGTTGATGAAGAACCGCTCATGGCGTGTTCATCGGATGGTTGTTTTGAAAGTTGAGCCACCCACCTACCCGACTCTGCGGCCAATTGCCTGGCACTCCCCTAACACCGGCATCAGCGCGGCTTCCACTCCTGGCCCCAATCCCATCGAGCCGACGTCGGAGAAAATCACCGCCCCTCGCCCAAACGCCCCCGGTGGCGCCATGCGAACTTCTTCCAGCGGGTGGATCTGACCGCAGTGCGGACACGCCAACGTCCGCGGTTCCCCGGCACGCCACTGTTCCACGGCGACGCTGAACTCCCGGGCGAGGTTCCCCTGTGTGATCGGGCAGCGCACATAATATCCGCCTTGATGGTTGGCATACAGCGTCACCCGCGCGGGCAGATCCAGCCACAGACGCCGAAACCCACCGTCAACCAGTGGTGTCCCCTCGCCCGGGCCGTCCCCGACCAGCCGACCAGCCGCCCGCCATGCTGCACAGACATCTGCAAACGCAGCGGCATCAGGGTGCCGCTCCACCGTATTGGAGACGAGGATCAGATCGAGCCGATGCGTCGGTCTCAACGGCGCCGCCGAAGAAGACCAGCCAACCCGACCAGCCACAGGCCAGCCAGCCCAGCGTTCAGTCCCCCGTTCGCGCAGCCACAGCCGCCCAGGTATTGCCCCACCCGCGGCGCCACCTGGAGCCCCCCCGTGTCCACGCCTGCCGGGTTGTCGTCGCTGGGGTCGAGCGGATCGGTGCCCGCCTCGACCTCGGCGCCGTCCCCGACGCCGCCATCGTCCGTGTCCTCATCCAGCGGATCGGTGCCGGTCCCGTTGACTTCCTCGCCATCGGTCAACCCATCATCATCCGAGTCTTCATCCAGGGGGTTGGTCTGGACGTCGTTGACCTCTTCCCCATCCGACAGCCCATCACCGTCGGTGTCTTCATCGAGGGGGTCGGTGCCGAGGTCGATCTCATCGCCATCGGTGAGGCCGTCGCTGTCGGTGTCCTCGTCGAGGGGGTCGGTCTCGGTCTCCAGGACCTCCTCCCCGTCAAGGAGCCCGTCGTCGTCCGTGTCCTCATCGAGGGGGTCGGTCTCGAAGACCTCCTCCTCACGATCGGTCAGGCCATCGCCGTCCGTATCGGTCTCATCGGTGATATCGTCGCTACCATCCAGCGGATCGGTCTCATCGACCAGGACTTCAACCCCGTCCGAGGTCCCCCCATCATCGGTGTCGCGATCGTTGGGGTCCGTTCCATGGTCGAGGACCTCTTCCCCGTCGGACAGCCCATCGTTGTCGCTGTCTTCATCGAGCGGATCGGTCTCATACGTCGCCACCTCAGCGCCGTCAGACAGCCCATCATCGTCCGTGTCCTCATCGAGCGGATCGGTCTCATATGTCGCCACCTCAGCGCCGTCAGACAGGCCGTCGTCGTCGGTGTCTTCGTCGAGCGGATCGGTCTCCGCATCGATCTCATCGCCGTCAGACAGGCCATCGCCGTCGGTGTCCGGATCGGTGCGATCGGTGCCGATGCGTTCCTCCTCGCGGTCGGTCAGCCCGTCGCCGTCGGTGTCCGTGTCATCGGTGATGTCATCGTCACCGTCGAGGGGGTCGGTGCCGTCCTCGACCTCCACGCCATCCGAAGTGCCGCCATCATCGGTGTCGCTGTCCAGCGGATCGGTCCCGACGTCGTTGACCTCTTCCCCATCCGACAGCCCATCACCGTCGGTGTCGTCGTCGGCCGGGTCCGTGCCGAGGTCCTCCTCGGTCTCATCGGTCAGCCCGTCACCGTCCGTATCTACGGTTTCATCGACGCCATCGCAGTCGTTGTCGATCCCATCGTCCAGCTCCTCAGCGCCGGGGTAGACGACCGCTGAGGTGTCGTCACAGTCTTCCCCGCCGTAGTCTTCGCTGTCGAACCCGTCACCGTCGGCGTCAAAGTCACTGGCGCCGTCACAGTCGGCATCGACGCCGTCGTACCACACCTCGGTCGCAGCGGGGTTGACGCTCGCGTCGGCATCATCGCAGTCATCGCCGCCGTAGGCGTCACTGTCGAAGGTGTCGAAGTCGGCGTCGAAGTCCGACCATCCATCACAGTCTGCGTCGACGCCGTCGTACCAGGTCTCCGCCTCGCCAGGGTTGACATCTGCGCGGGTGTCGTCACAGTCGTCATCGTTGCTGCGATAGCCGGTGGGCCGATCGCATGACTCGGTCGTGCTGTCTGGATCGCCGAACAGGTCATCGTCGGTGTCTGCGTACCAGGTCGCCTTATCGGTGGCGTCGTCCTCATCACCGGAGCAGTTGTTGTCGGTTCCATCGCAGGTCTCGATCTCACCGGGATTGATCCCGCTGTCCCCATCGTCGCAGTCGTCGTCATTGTCGGCGTATCCATCGGGCGCATCCGTCGAGGTGATGGTGTCACCATCCGGATCGCCGTAGCCGTCGTCGTCGGCGTCCTCATACCAGACGATCAGCTGTCCGCTCTCACAGACATAGCGAAAATCGTCGTCACACGGCTCATCGTTCCAGGTCTGGTCGGGATGATACCGATTGAGCTGCCCGCAGTCCTCGCCGGAGCCGGCGTCGTTGGGTTCGTCAGAGGCCCAGTTGGTGTACACCACGTCGCTGCCGTCTACCCAGGCGAAGGAGCCCTCGGTGGTGCGGTCGTTGAAGCCCATCCACCACTTCTGGGTTGAGTAGGTGTCAGCGGTCGTGTCTACCCAGCGGGCTTCAGCGGCGGAGCTGAGGGTCGCGAGCGAGTACCCATACGCTTCGCAGGCTTCGAGGGCATCGGGCCAACTCTCTGTATCTTCGCAGAACATATAGGCGTGGTCGCCATAGGTCTCGACGTCACAGGGGCAGTCACCGGCGTCGTCGATGTCACCGTCACAGTCGTTATCAAACCCGTCGCACGCTTCGGTCTCACCGGGGTTGGCGTCGGCGTTGTCGTCATCACAGTCCGTGTTGTTGCGGACGTAGCCGCTCGGGCCGGCGGACTCGTCTGCGACAACGACGGTGTCCGGATCACCGTATGTGTCACCGTCTGCGTCTGCATACCAGGAGACATCCGCCGCGAGGGCCGTCGGAATCAACAGGGAGTGGATAATCATGCGACTGTCCCTCTCGAAAACAGGGACACAGTCTACCGCGCCAGGCCATTCCGACAACAGACAAGAAAGTTACGGACCGGCTGAACAGAGACTGATGATACAACTTGGGTCCTTCCCCCATTTGGAGGCATTGCAACAGATGAGTGTTTATTCCCAGATTCAAGAGTACCTCGGTGACAACGCAGAGCATCTGCTCAACCATGAGAGCCAGACCATCTCCAGAGATCGGCTCCACCTTCCCGGCCCGGACTTCGTGGATCGAATCTTTGTGCCTTCTGACCGGAATATCCAGACGCTTCGCTCCCTGCAGTCGCTGTATCACCACGGCCGGCTGGGCGGAACCGGCTACCTGAGCATCTTGCCGGTCGACCAGGGCATCGAGCACTCCGGCGGGGCCAGCTTCGCCAAGAACCCCGACTACTTTGATCCTGAGAACATCGTCCAGCTCGCGATTGAGGGCGGGTGTAACGCAGTGGCGACGACCTACGGTGCGTTGGGCTCGGTCGCGCGCCGCTATGCCCACAAGATCCCACTCATCATCAAGTTCAACCATAACGAGCTGGTGACCTACCCCAACTCCTACCAGCAGATCATGTTCGCTCAGATGGAGCAGGCCTGGGAGATGGGCTGTGTCGCGGTCGGTGCCACGATTTACTTCGGCTCCGACGACTCCCGCCGCCAGATCGTTGAGGTCTCCGAAGCGTTTGCGCGGGCGCATGAGTTGGGGATGGCGACCATTCTGTGGTGCTACCTGCGGAACGCTGCCTTCAACATCGACGGCAAGAACTACCATACTTCCGCCGATCTCACCGGGCAGGCCAACCACATCGGCGCGACCATCGAAGCGGACATCGTCAAGCAGAAGCTTCCGACCCTCAACGGCGGCTACCAGGCGCTCAACTCTGGGGACTCGTCGTATGGCAAGCTCGACACCCGGATCTATCACGAGCTGTCCAGCGATCACCCCATCGACCTGTGTCGATATCAGGTGGCCAACGGCTTTATGGGCCGGATCGGGCTGATCAACTCCGGCGGCGCCAGCGGTGCGAACGACTTCGCTCAGGCCGTCCAGACCGCCGTGATCAACAAGCGGGCTGGTGGGATGGGCCTGATCTCCGGGCGCAAGGCTTTCCAGCGGCCCCGTGAAGAAGGGATTCGCCTGCTCAACGCCATCCAGGATGTGTATCTGTGCGATGAGGTGACCATCGCCTGAATGGTGAATAGGTGTGTACCGATAGGGCTGATCGGTGCACACCTCCCAGCCTGACACGCGCAGGATAAAGAAACGGTATGAAGAATTACAGTCGCAGCCTGTTCCTGTGGGTCTTCCTCGCGCTCGTCGTGATGCTCGCGGTCACCATGGTGAACCCGAACATGAGCGCCAACCAGGAAGAGCTCCAGTTTTCCGAGCTTGTCCAGAAGGTCAAGCAACAACAAATCAAAGAGATCACCATCCAGGGCCAGAACATCTCTGGGATCCTCAGCGACGGCAGCGAATTCACCACGGTGGGTCCGGCCGATGGCGACTACTTCGTCAACGTCCTCGCTGAAAATGAGGTGGTTCCCAACTTTGAAGAAGAGTCCAGCGGCGCCCTCGTGCCGATCATCACGACCATCTTACCGATGGTCCTCTTCTTCGTTCTGTTCCTGCTGATCATGCGTCAGCTCCAGGTCGGCGGGGGCAAGGCGATGAGCTTTGGCAAGTCGCGTGCCCGCCTACAGTCCGACACGGGCAGAAAGATTACGTTTGAAGACGTGGCGGGCGCAGACGAAGCAAAGGAGGAGCTGACTGAGGTCATCGCATTCCTCAAGGATCCGCGACGGTTCACGCGTCTCGGCGGTCGGATCCCCAAGGGGGTCTTGCTGATGGGTCCTCCGGGGACCGGCAAGACGCTGCTGGCCCGGGCCATCGCCGGAGAGGCGGGGGTGCCGTTCTTCAGCATCTCTGGCTCGGACTTCGTGGAGATGTTCGTCGGTGTCGGCGCCAGCCGGGTCCGCGACCTGTTCGAGCAGGGCAAGAAGCATGCGCCCTGCATCATCTTCATCGACGAGATCGACGCCGTCGGCCGCCACCGTGGCGCCGGGATGGGTGGCGGTCATGACGAGCGCGAGCAGACCCTCAACCAGCTCCTGGTGGAGATGGACGGCTTTGAGTCCAACGACGGCGTCATCCTGGTCGCCGCCACCAACCGTCCGGACGTCCTCGACCCGGCGCTGCTCCGGCCCGGCCGCTTCGACCGCCGGGTGGTCGTCGACAACCCCGATGTGAAGGGCCGCACCGGCATTCTCGGCGTCCACACCCGCCGGGTTCCGCTGTCCGACAACGTCAACCTCGAGCTCATCGCCCGCGGCACCCCGGGCTTCTCCGGGGCAGACCTGGAGAACCTCGTCAACGAAGCGGCCCTCCTCGCTGCGCGGCGGAACAAAGACAAGGTCGAGATGATCGACTTTGAGGATGCCAAGGACAAGGTGGCGATGGGCGTCGAGCGGCGCAGCATGGTCATCCCTGAGCGCGTCCGTCGCCGCACCGCCTTCCACGAAGCCGGCCACGCCATCGTCGCCCACCTGATGCCACAGGCCGACCCGGTCCATAAGGTCACCATCGTCCCTCGCGGCCGCGCCCTGGGCGTGACCCTGATGTTCCCCAACGAGGATCGCCTGGAAGCCACCACCGAAGCGCTCAGCGCGCGCCTCGCCGTGGCGATGGGCGGCCGGGCCGCGGAAGAGATCGTCTTCGAAGAGATCACGACCGGCGCCCACAACGACATCAAGCAGGCCACCGAGCTGGCTCGCGCGATGGTCACCGAGTACGGCATGTCGGAAGCGGTCGGCCCGATGAACCTGGGTGGTCAGGGCGAAGTGTTTCTGGGCCGCGACTACTCCCGGGTCCAGCAGATCTCTGAGCATACCTCCCGACTGGTCGACAGTGAGGTTCGGCGGATGCTCGAAGACGCGTATAGCACCGCCTCTCGTATCCTCGCGGATAACCGCCATATTCTGGACGCACTGGCTGAGAAGCTCCTTGACCAGGAGACCATCGACCATGAAGAGTTTGGCCCCCTGGTCGCCAGCCTCAACCCCCGGCAGCCTGTCCTGCAGGGCGCATAAGCGATGCGACGACGCCCGATCGTGATGGGCATCGTCAACGTCACCCCAGACTCCTTCTATGACGGCGGGCGGCACGGCGATTCTATCGCCCACGCCCGCCAGCTGGTTTCTGAGGGAGCCGATTGGATCGACGTCGGCGGTGAGTCTACCCGGCCCGGCGCTGAGCCGGTTCCTGTCCAAGAGGAGCTGGCCCGGGTGCTACCGGTCATCGAAGCCCTCTCTGCGGAGGTGCCGGTCAGCGTCGACACCACCAAGCCCGCTGTCGCCCAGGCCGCAGCCGCGGCCGGCGCCACGATCCTCAACGACGTCCGGGGGCTTCGGGACCCGGAGATGGTTGCCGTATCGGCGCTGTTCGACAAGACCGTCATCATGCACAGCCGCGGCACGCCGAAGACCATGCGGGGGCTCACAGAGTACAGCGATCTGATCGCAGAGGTTCGCGATGTGTTGGTTGAACGTGCGGAGCAGTGCAAGAGCCGAGAGGTCTGGCTGGATCCGGGGATCGGGTTCGCGAAAGGCGCCAGCCAAAGCCTTTCGCTTCTCAAACATCTTCCGACCCTTGTAGCGACCGGATATCCCGTACTTGTCGGCGCATCGCGGAAGTCGTTTATCGGGCGGACCCTGGACCGTCCCGATGCAGACGATCGGCTTGCGGGCTCGCTGGCCGCCGCCGCGGCGGCGGCGATCCGCGGCGCTGCTGCGCTGCGGGTCCACGACGTTCGGGCGACCCGGGACGTCGTCGCGTTGCTATACGCTATCGAACAGGCAGATTAAACTGAACAAGCTTCGGGGGGACGTTGGTCAACTGGCTCTGGGAGACCCTGTCGATTGTTGACGTCATCGACATCCTGTTGATGGCATATATCCTGTATCGGGCTCTTCGGATCATCCAGGGCACCCGGGCCATCCAGTCGCTGCTTGGGCTGGGCTCCCTGGTCGTCCTCTATGCGCTCTCCGATCAGCTGGGGCTGACCAGCATCAACTGGCTGCTGGAGCGGTTCTTCGTCTACATCGTTCTCGCCGTGCTCATTTTGTTCCAGGACGACATCCGGCGGGGGCTGGCCCGCGCGGGCAGTTTTCTCCCCAGCTTTCGGCCCAACTCAGACCTGCCGATGCTTCAGGAGCTGGTCAAGGTCAGCTTCATCATGGGCTCCCGGCGGTTGGGGGCGCTCATTGCCCTGGAACGGAACGCCCTGCTCGCAGAGTATGTCGAGCCGGCGACCCCGTTGGACGCCCTGGTCAGCCAGGAGCTGATCCTCTCGATCTTCCACCCGACCAGCCCGCTGCATGATGGGGCGGTGGTCATCCAGAAGGGCCGCATCGCCGCCGCCCAGGTCTTCTTGCCGCTGTCGCTGTCCAAGGACGTGTCGCGGTTCTACGGCACCCGCCACCGGGCCGCGATCGGTCTGACCGAAGCCACGGACGCCGTGGTGATCATCGTCAGCGAAGAGCGAGGGACGGTCTCGCTGGTCATGAACGGCCAGGTCACACCGATGAAAGATGCCAACGAGCTGCGCCAGCAGCTTCAGGAGCTGTTCCAGCCCACCGAAGAGACCCCCCAACGCCTGGAGACGGCATGAGCTCGCCCTCACGCGACCGCTTTGAGCGAGCCCGCTACGTCCTCCTCTCGCTGCTGCTCGACAACCTCCCGCTGAAGGTGGTCTCGCTGGTCATCGCGGTGGGCGTATGGATCTGGGTGCAGAGCTCGCTGGTGGTCACCCGCGTAGTCCGGGTGCGGGTCGACTACGCATGGCCCAGCGAGCTGGTCCGGGTTGAGGATCCGCCCAAGCGCCTGGCGCTCACGCTGGAAGGCCCTCAGGGCCGGATCGCCAATCTGGCCCCCCGGCAGCTGTCGATGGAGGTCGATCTGACCGAAGGCATCGAAGGCGAGAACACCATCGACTTCGCCAACCAGGTGATCAACGGGATCCCCCAGGGGCTGAGTGTTCAGCAGATTTCACCGATGGAGAGCATGGTGGTTCTCGAAGAGCCGCTCAAGAAAGTCGTCCGGGTCAGCCCGATGCCCATCGGACAACCTGCGCGGGACCATGAGATCCGCAACATCACCGCAGAGCCTGAGACGGTCACCCTTATCGGCCCCCGAAGCCAGCTCGAGGGGATAAGCCAGATCCCGACCGGGATTATCAACGTCAACAATATCCGAACAGACACGGTCATCGAGATCCCCCTGACCCCCGGGAAGACCATCCGGAGCCTGTGGGAGGGGCCGATCAAGGTGACCGTCGACGTGGAGCCGTTGATGAGCGAGAAGTCGTTTAATGCGGTCAAGGTGATGATCACGGAAGAGGGCTGGTTGGCCTCGCCGGACACCATCAGCGTCCGGCTCCGTGGCCCGGTCGAGGCGCTTCGTCGGGTCGATGGCTCAGAGCTTGCTGTGCTGGCCCGGGTTCCAGAGGGCCTCTCAGAAGAGGCCGTCAACCTCCAGCTCCGGTATGCCGCATCGACGGCGCAGGCCGGTCTGGAGATCATCAACAAGGGCCCTGACAGCATCGAAGTTTCTGAGGTATCTCCCAGTCGAATCGTTCTGAATCGCAAAGAGGAGGTCCCATGAACCCACCCATCGCGTTTGGGACCGACGGGGTCCGCGGCCCCGCCGGCCAGTGGCCGCTCACCGCAGCGGGGGCGAGCCTCATCGGTCGCGCCGTGGCGCGCTGGTCTGACCACGGCAAGGTCATTGTCGGCCGGGACACCCGCGCCTCCAGCCCAACGCTCTCCGAGGCGATCCTGGCCGGCGTGGTCGAGGGTGGTGGGGTGGGCGTAGATGCCGGAGTCGTCCCCACCGCTGCAGTCTCTTGTGCCGTTGTCGCAGAGCACGCCGCAGCAGGGATCATGGTCACCGCCAGCCACAACCCGTGGGCAGATAACGGGGTGAAGATCCTGGCTGCAGGCGGGACCAAACCCACACCGAAAGAGATCGCCGAATTAGAGGCCCTGTTTGCCCGGGACAATTTCGCAGAAGGCGGTCAGCGGTTGATCCTGGAAGATGGCGCCGCAGCATGGCGCCATGCGCTGCCCGTGGTGGATCTGTCTGGTTTGCACATCCTGCTGGACTGCGCCAATGGGGCAGCGGCTCTCCATGCCCCGGCGGTTCTGGAAGGGATGGGCGCTGCCCTGACCCTCCGGGGGTGTTCGCCGAACGGTCGGAACATCAACGATGGGGTGGGCGCCCTGCACCCACCGACGGACATCGGTGATGCGGATCTGGCCATCTGCTTCGACGGAGACGCCGATCGGATAGCGATGGTCTCTGCGTCCCAGGGCCCGCTGGACGGCGACGACCTGCTGTGGATGCTCGCCCAGCAGGTGGACGGCCCGGTCGTGGGCACCGTGATGACCAACGGCGGGCTGGAGCGGGCCCTGGGCGGACGGTTGCTTCGCTCCAAGGTCGGTGACCGGTATGTCGCCGCAGAGATGCGCCGCTCTGGCGCGAAGGTCGGCGCAGAGACCTCGGGCCATGTCCTGTTCTCGGATGGGATGCCGACGGGAGATGGCCTGTACGCGGCGCTCCGCATCCTCAAAGGCCCCGATGGTCGTGCCCTTCGCACGCTCCCCGTCAAGGGCTGGGCCCGCCTGCCCACAACGAAGCGCAACATCCGGTTCTCTGGTGAGCGTCGGCCCATCTCCGCGCTGCGAACACCCGACGAAGCGCGCGCTGCCGGACATCGGGTCATCGTCCGCTACTCGGGAACCGAGCCCGTCTTTCGGATCCTGGTCGAAGGCGAAGCGGCGGAGATGTGGGTCACCCGCATCGCGAACGAGTTTCAAGGATGAAGCGCGTCTGTGACGCCGAGACCGTCCGTTCGAGAGACGCGGCAGTGATTGAGGGGCTCGGCATTCCTGGTCGCGCGTTGATGGAGATCGCTGGGCGTGGCGCAGCCTTCGCGCTCCAAGAGCGGTTCCCCCAGGGCCCCGTCGCGGTGCTATGCGGTCCTGGCAACAATGGCGGCGATGGCTTCGTCGTCGCCCGGTGGTTGAAGATGTGGGGTCGTGACGTCCGGCTGTGGGCCCCGATCCCCGCCAAGACCATGGATGCGAAGGCCAACCGGGATCTCTGCGACCGACAGCAGATCCCCACCGTCGCCTCGCTGGAGGAGGCGATGGGCGGTGCCGCTGTGGGGGTCGACGCAATGTTGGGGACCGGCCAACGTTCATCACCGCGTGGCGGTCTGGCGGAAGGGGTGCGCGCGCTCAATGACGCCCGACGCCGTGGCACCCGAATCGTCGCCCTGGACATGCCCACCGGTGTCCATGCCGACACCGGGCAGATCCTCGATGAGGGGGTGCGCGCAGATCTGACCGTGACCTTCGGCCATCATAAGCAGGGCCTGTGGTGTGTTCCAGGCGCGATCGAAGCCGGTGAAGTCGTCGTGATTGATATCGGTCTGGATCTGGCGCCGCTCGCTGACGCCCGCGTTGGTGGCCATGAGACCTGGCTTCTTGAAGCCCGGGATATCCAAGCGGTCCTGCCCCATGGCTCCGATCAGGATGCCAAGTGGAACCGGGGGCACGTCGCCATCCGGGCAAACGCCGGCGCGGCAGTGCTCTGCGCACATGGTGCCTTCTGCGCCGGCGCAGGGCTGGTCACCCTGCTCGTCCCCAGAGCGGAGTGGCCCCGTCTCAGCGGGCTCCGTCCGGAGGTCATCGTCGCCGAGCCCGCCTCACTCAACCCAACACGCCACGATGTCCTGGTCATTGGCCCGGCGTTGGGCACCCATGCGGCGATGTGCGAGGTGGTCCGCGAGCAGTGGTCGAATTGGCCCAATGGACTGGTCGCTGACGCCGATGCCCTCACCGCGCTGGGCGCGCGGGCCCTCCAGCCGCCCCCCGGTCGGGCGCGCATCATCACCCCCCACGCCGCAGAAGCTGCCCGGATCCTGGGCTCCACTCGGGCTGCGGTCGATGCCGATCGATTCCAGGCTGCGCGGGCCCTCCGTCGCGCCGGAGTGGCCATCCTCAAGGGCCCTCACTCGCTCATCGTCGATGAGCGGCAGATCCGGATCAGCCCGGTGCGATGCGGGCGACTGGCGACCGCAGGGACCGGGGATGTCCTGGCCGGGCTCATTGGGGGGTTGCTGGCCCGCGGTGTCCCCGCCCCCGATGCCGCCGCCGGTGGTGTCTGGCTGCATGCGCAGGCTGGCGTGCAGATGCCTCCCCGCGGGACCGCGAGCGATTTGGTTTCTAAATTGAAAGGTTTATCCTGGATTTTTTAAGATAAGCACCAAGACCATCATAAAAAAACTGACCCGAAGATCCGTTGGAGCAGACAAGCGGTTTGTCTGTCCTGGATCAAAGTCTGGAGGCAGCACGCCGCCCCCTCATTGAGACCGAAGTCCCAGGGAGTCGAGCATGATGCGGCCACTGTTGTCCCTTTGCCTGGTCGGGGCGTTTCTTCAGAGCGCTCACGCAGCCGGCGTCGCCGATCTGTCCGCTGGTGATCTGGTGATCACAGAGCTCCACCCTGACCCCGCTGCCACGGTCTACTTCCGTGGGCAGTGGTTCGAGGTGTATAACGGCGCCGGCGAGTCGGTCGATCTCAACGGACTGGTCGTCAGCAACGACAGCGGCGAGTCGTTCACGGTGTCCTCCTCGGTGACCGTCGCCGACGGTGCATACGCCCTGTTCGCGGTTCGGGCCAGCCCCTCCGCCAACGGCGGGCTACCCACCGTCGACGTCGTCTACAGCACTGCAGACCTCAGCATCTCTGCGCGGGACACCCTGACGATCGGCTTCGGGGGGACCACCATCGACACGGTCACCTACACCGGCGCCAACTTCCCAAGCACGGGCGGTACGTCGATCTCCCTCTCCCCATCGTCTCTCAACGCGACCGACAACGACACCGGCAGCAACTGGTGCGGAGCAGAGAGCGTCTACGGGGATGGGGACTATGGCACCCCCGGCGCCACCAATGATGCCTGCCCGTCTCCGCTGAGCGCGCTCAGTACAGGTGACCTCATCATCACCGAGGTCCACTTCGAGCCTGCCGCCTCGGATTTCAACAAGGGCGAGTGGTTCGAGATCTACAACGCCTCCAGCACCTATGTCGACCTCGACGGCCTCGTCATCGACGGCTCGACTTCGGACCCCGGGCTGACCGTCTCTGGCACCTTCCCCCTCCGAAGCGGGGAATATGCGGTCTTCGCAGCACGGGACAACCCAGATCAGAACGGTGGCCTGCCCCAGGTCGACTACCGATACATCTACAGCACCGAGTTGGACCTGCTGGCAACCGACGAACTGACCCTCTCCTTCGGGGTGACCACCTTTGACACCGTCGACTGGGACAGCGCCACCTTCCCCGGCAGCTCCGGCACCGCCATGCAGCTCGGCACGCCCAGCTATGACGAACTGAGCAATGACACCGGCAGCAACTGGTGTGATGCGACCAGCTTCTTCGGCGACGGCGACCTCGGAACACCCGGCGCGGAGAACGGGGACTGCAACACAGACACCGATGGCGACGGCTTTGACGAGGCTTCGGACTGTGACGATAACGACAGCAACACCTACCCTGGCGCGGATGAGACCTGCGACGGGATCGACAACGACTGCGACGAGAACATCGACGAGAACCCCACCGATGGCTCGACGTACTACGCTGACGTCGACGATGACCTCTACGGGGACCCCA
>JBCBLB010000115.1:0-17785 GCA_038520555.1 Myxococcota bacterium
CTTCTGGCTGAGTGTCTTCATGCTCATCAACCTCATCCAGATCGGGGCGCTGTTGATGGAACGCCGCGGCGCTGCATTGTCAGCCGAAGAGCAGGCGCTTCACGCGGCCCTGTTCGGCGATCTTCCGCCCGTGGCGGCGGCGCGGCTCCTTCGAAGCGCACAGTGGGCGACCCTGCCCACCGGGCAGGCGTTGGCCCAACAGGGCGCGGGGTTGGATGAAGTGGTCCTGGTCTGGGACGGCGAGATCTCCATCCGCCGCGACGGTGAGGAGATCGCACGGGCCCAGCGCGGCAACTTCATCGGAGAGATGGGCTTCCTCAGCGGCGCCTCGGCCACCGCGACCGCAGTGACCGCGACGACCTGCCGCTGCGTCCGCTGGTCCCGTGATGCCCTGGAGCAGCTCCTCACAAGAGATGCACTGTTAGAAGCGCGGTTTCACCGCATGCTCGCCACCGATCTGAGCGCGAAGCTGGCCCCCAGTCACTGAGCTACACCGTCACTGAACTACACCCTCCGAAGCAGACGCGTGGTGTGTCTGCATCATTACCGACGGTTGGGCGAAGATACCCTCTCCAGCCGTTCGACGAGCATCGTCCACTGCGCGCGGCGCTCGACTTCCCGCGTCCTGGCCGATTCTGCGGCGGTCTCGGCCGCACGCGCAGCCAGCTCGGCGGCCCCCCAGGCCGCATCATCCGCCCGATCCGCCGCCGCACGGGCGACCGCCTTCGCCGCCCACACCGCCGCCTGCGCCTGTGCGAACGGGCCCCAGATCCCCCGAGCAGCGACCTCTGCGACGTCTCGGGCCTGCTCCAGCCGACGCGTTGGTTTCCCTCCTGCATGACGGCGGGCGACCTGGAGCACGTCCGCCAGCTGCGTTCCGCTCCGTTGCTCCATCTCATAGAAGCCAAGGGCACGCTCCGCACAGTCACAGGCGTATAATCTGGACTCTCGGTCCCACAGTCGCTCCGTATGGAGATGAAACCACAGGTGTGGTCGATACAGCAGCTTCTCCGCCGGGAGCCGATCAGGAAGCCCCAACAGGATCACGCGCCAGTCCCCTTCCAGCGCCCGGATCAGCTCCAGAGACTGGCGGTACAGATCCGCGTCGATGCTGATCACGTCGCCGTCCAGGTCTCGACCAATGGCCGCGACCAGGATCTCGAGGATGGACTCCGATGCGCTCATCGTTCCCTGTTGTAGCCGCCCCGCTCCAGAACCCAAGCGCTAAGATACACCCACCGGAGCGTCCTCCTGAACCCTGAAGCCATCGAACTGAACGACCCAGACCATACAGCGCTGGGCACCATTCCGGCGACCGTGGCGGGGCTGCGGATACTCGGTGCGACCCGTTGCGTTGACCTCTCCCCACTGTCTGCGCTGATTGGTTTGCGAAGCCTGAGCATCGTGCGCTGCCCGCGGCTCACCGATCTTGCGCCGCTGCGCGAACTCTCCGCGCTTCGCGCGCTGTCCATCGTCAGCGCCGATGCGCTCACCGACCTCTCTCCCCTGTCGACGCTGATCGGCTTGCGGCGGCTGAACCTCGCCTGGGGGCGCACCATCACCGACCTCTCGCCGCTGTCACCGTTGACCGCGCTGGAGTGGCTGTCTTTGTCGGGATGCACGATGCTGTCGGATGTTTCACCGCTGCGCTCGCTCTCTCGGCTTCGGTTCATCGGACTGTCCGGTTGTCACCAACTCACCGATCTCTCGCCGCTTCACGGCCTCCCGCTGGAAGACATCCACCTCGCCGGGGTACATGGCGTGGACATCGACGCGCTGCAGGCGACCGGCGCGAAAATCCGCCTCAGCCGCCGACGAAGCAGATAACTCCCCAGACGGAGGATCGATGTCAGAGGATGTGCTGCTACTGTTGGGACGGCTGATGCTCTCGGCGTTCTTTTTGTCCGAGCTGGTCGATAAGGTCCGACGATGCTCGTTCTGGGTCGAGGTGATCCGGCGCGCAGGGATGCCCCTGCCCGCAGCAGAGCTGGCACTGGTCATCGCGCTGCTCGCCGTCGGGAGCGCCTCGCTCATCACCGGCGTCCAGGCCCATATCGGCGCCATCGCGTTGCTCGTCTTCCTCGCGCCGACCGCCCTGATCTTCGAGTCGTCCCAAGACACCATCAAGAGCCTGTCGATCGCCGGCGGGCTGCTGCTGATCGTTGCCTGTGGGCCGGGGCGCTTCGCGCTGTGACTCAGCGCGGAGCGCCGTCGAAGCGGCAAACGAACGGCACAAGCGACAAATCAACAGAGCCCGGCGATCACCAGCGTCACCCGATCAGGATGCGACCCGGAGCAGCTGCGGCCAGACCCGACGAAGCATGACGTCTTCGACCCGATCGCCCAGCCGCTGGCGGGCCGCTTCGGCCGTGGGCAGGTCGAAGGTGAGCATCCCCTGCTGGAAGATCAGCTCCCGGCCCACGCTCAGCGAACGATCGGCGACGGCGAAGCCGTGATAGGCGAAGAAGGTGTTCATCTCGCCGAAGGTGATGAGGTACACCTCTTCGCGGGGCCGGAAGGTCTTCAAGGACCGCCCCCGAAGCAGCCGGCCGACGTTCTCTGCCGCGACGGCGCCCATCTTCAGGGCCTGGTATGCCTGCTTGCTGATCGGGCTGGGCAGCGCCGCGCTGTCCCCAAGGATGAAGACGTTGTCATAGCGGACGCTCTGCAGCCCCGGCCGGGTGGGCGCCCACTGGCGCGGCGCGGCGAGGCCGCTCTCCGCAAGCAGCCGTGGCGGCGCGCTCCCCAGACCGTCCACCACCAGATCGGCCGCGATGCGCTCCCCGTTTTCGAGGATGACCGCCTCAGGCTCGACCGACGCGACGCGTGTATTGAGCCGCACATCCACCGACGCGGCCGTCAGCTCCTTGAGGACATCACGGTGGATGCGCTCAGGGTAGCCCTGCATCAGCCGCTCACCGCCCTCAACGAGGTGTAGCTTGAGGGAAGGCAGCTGGGCATCCGATCGGAGCAGCTCGCCCGCCAGCTCAACGCCAATGAAGCCGCCGCCCATCACGACGACATGGTAGGGCCGCCCCGACGCTTCGAGCGCCTGCAGCCGCGCCCGGATCTGCTCTGCGTCGGCGACCGTGCGAAGGGGGACGCTATGCGTAGACAGCTGCGGGAGGGACGCGGTGAGCCGCGCTGCCCCAGGCGCGACCATCAGGACGTCATAGGAAAGTGTCTGCCCATTGTCGAGGAGCGCCCGCTGATTGTCCGGATCAACGGCGAGGACCCGGGCGCGAACGAACCGATGCCCCCACCGCTCCAGCAGCGGCGCCCGCGGGATCTGGAGCGCCTGGGCGCGCTTGAGCCCGGAGACGATCTCATGCAGGTTGGGCTGCCACTCAAAGTCCAGCCCTGCGTCGACGAGGATGACGTCCACCTTCGACGAGAGCGCCTGCGCCGCCGACAATCCGGCGAATCCGCCGCCGATGATGAGCACCTGGGTTCTGGCCATGTCTCCCCTCCCAGCCAGACCCTAACGATCACCCTCGGAATGGGTACTGCCCTACTCGTCGAGGGGCGTGAACGTGAACGTGAACGGTTGCGGGCCCCCGAACGCGGTGATGTCCCCCACGAGGTTGATGATCCCTTCGCTCCGATCGATCGTCCCGCCGCCGACAAGGATCAGCTCGGTCGAGCCGGTCTGCCCCTCTGCATAGATCTGCTCGGGGACGTTGAAGGTCGCCCGGTTCTCATCGCCGTCGTCGAGGACCACCGTGTCGAAGTAGAGCTTCAGATACAGCGGTTTCCCCTGAGGGGCCTCGGAGATCTCGAACCGATCGGCCTCCTCGCTGTAGAGGATCTCATAGTTGCTGACCAGCGTCGGGATGTTAGGGCTCTCCTCAACGCCTTCATACATGCCATTGAGCTCTGCCGCCCAGTCCGGCTCCTGGGCCGCGGGTTCGGTCTCCTGCGCTGCCGTGTCGACGGTCTCTTCGTCACACCCCATCGATCCCATCAGGATCATCCACCCCATTCGCATCACATCTCTCCCTGAAGACGGCGTCCTGATCAGGGGGTAACGGCGGTTTCACGGTTGTCGACGCAGTCAGGCGGTCGCCTCGTCGAGGATCGCCTGGACGGCGGCGATGCGTTGGCCGAGGACCGAGCCCGGCCCCGCGTTGAGTCCCATGGCGCGTTGTCGGGCCGCATCAAGGGCTTCGCGGGCGCGGTTGGTGTCGCCGGCGCGGATCTCAACGGTCGCGCGTTGGCAGAGCAGGGAGACGAGGCTGAGGGCGTGCCGGGTCTTCCGCAAGAGCTGCTCGCCTTCCTCGAAGCGCTCGCGCGCGCCGATCATGTCGCCCTGCCGGGCCAGGGTCTCGCCGAGGTTTCCGAGCACATAGCCGGCGAAGCTCCGGGCGCCGACCTCGCGGGTGCGCGCCAGGGCGCGGACGAAGTGGTCCTGGGCATCCTCGAGGCGCCCCTGCTGCAGATACAGGTTGCCCAGGTTGCCGAGAATGAACCCTTCGCCGCGATGCTCGCCGACCTCACGGGTGATGGCCAGGGCGGCCTGGAAGTGGGCCTCCGCCTCGCCCATCCGCCCTTGTGAGCCACATAGATTCCCAAGGTTACCCCTCACATACCCCTCATTCTGCCGATCGCCTGTCGCGCGGTGGATGGTCAGGGCGGCTTTCAGGTGTTCCTCGGCGAGGTCTGCCTGCCCCCGCTGCCGCAGCAGGTTGCCCAGGTTGCCGAGCACGCGGCCCTCGCTACGCCGATCGCCGACTTCGCGGTGGATCTCCAGGGCCTGCGCATAGCGCCGCTCGGCCTGCACCATCCGCCCCTGGGCCGCAGAGAGGTTGGCGAGGTTGCCCAGGGCGGTCCCTTCGCTCCGGCGCTCACCGCGCGCCCGGAACAGATCGAGCGCCTCCTGAAAGTACCGCTCCGCGTCGGCCATCCGGCTCTGCTCGTTGTGCAGGTTGCCCAACGAGTTGAGGACATAGGGATACAACGGGGTCCGCTCGCGGCTGTTGGCCATCGCAGTGACCGCGTTCAGCGCAGGCAGGGCGACGGTCGGCTGCTGGCGGATGGCGACGATGAACAGCCCCAGCGCCGTCCGGGCCGCGCCATCGACGTCATCTGTCGACACGGCGAAGCGGTTGGCGGCGAGCAGGTTGTCGGCCTCCAGCCGGAGCGCCCACCATCGGCTCACCCCCTCCGCGCCGAGAAGCGCGTCCATCTCCGCGACGTCGCCGTGCTGGGCATAGAACGCGAGGTGACGCGCCCGGGCCGCCTTCGCGTCGTCGGGGCGGAGCTGCTCGCGGGCGTACTCCTGCAAGCTCATCAGCATCCCGAACCGCATCTCCCCCACCCGGTTCTCTCCCAGCGGGCGGAGCAGGCTCTTGTCGACCAGGGACTGCACCGCATCCATCGGCCATGGCGCATCCGAAAGCCGACCCCCCTCGAAGAATTCCAGGTCGATGACCACCTCGGCCGCCTCCAGGGTGAAGCCCCCCTCGAAGACGCTGCTCTGGGCGAACGCGGCCTTCTCCCAGTCGGCCAGCAGCGCCCAGGACCAGTCGATGGTGGCCCGAAGGGTGGCCTGGCGGTGGGCCGTGTTGCGCTTGCCGGTCGCCAGCAGCTTGAACCGATTGCGCATCCGCTTGAGCATCATCGACGGCTTCATCATGCCGATGCGCGCGCAGGCAAGCTCGATGGCCAGAGGCAAGCCGTCGAGCTGCTGGACGAGCTGTGTGACCGCCTCACGGTTGGCATCGGTGACGGCGAAGCTCCGCTTCTTCCGGCGGGCCCGATCCTCGAACAGGGCGATCGCAGCGTCCAAGGCCAGCGGAAGCAGCCGATAAACCAGCTCGCCTTCGACCTCCAACAACGCGCGGCTGGTGACCACAAACCGCGCATCGCTGGCGCGCTTCAGCCACCGCTCGACCGTCTCCCCGGCGTAGGCGACCAGCTGCTCAAAGTTGTCGAGGATGATGAGGCACCGACCGCGGCTGGCAACCGCCTGATCAAGCTGCTGGAGGGGATCGCCCTTCCCCAACGACGCGCCCAGCGCCTGTGAGACCACGAACACGATCCCCTCGATCGTATGGGCCTCAGAGAGGTCACAGAAGAAGACCCCGCCGGGGTAGGCCATCAGATGCTGATGGGCGAAGTGAAGGATCAGGGCGGTCTTCCCCATCCCGCCTGTCCCCAGGACGGTGACCAGCCGGCTGTCTTCGACGGCCTCGGCGAGCTGCGCCAGCTCCACATCGCGACCGATGAAGGTGCTGATCTCAACGGGCAGGTTGTTGTGGGGGGGCGACGCTGGGGGGGCCTTCTTGATGTGAAAGCCGCTGCTCAGATAGGTCCCGCTGGCGGCGGAGACGCTGCCATTCAAATCCGCGCTCCTGGGCGGCTGCGGGGTGGCCAGCCGGATCGCCTGCGCGATGATGCTGTCTGCGGCGAGCACCGAGCGATGCCCCAGCGGATGTATGCCATCAAGCATCGCGAGCACCGCGACACCATCTGCTGGACGGTCAGACGGCTCAAACGACAACAGGGCCTGACACAGCGGCGTGAACCCCTCCAGGATCCCAGAGAGGTCTGGTCCGTTCTCATAGTTGAGGAGCAGGTCGCGCGGGCTGCGCGCCCGGAACGGCCGCCGCCCCCGGAGCAGCTCCACCAGGATGACGCCCAGGCTGAACAGATCTGCCCGATGATCGACGTTGGCGGCGTCGGTGAGCTGTTCCGGCGCGACATACTGGAGGGTGCCCATGAACACCCCGGTCTGGGTATGGGTATAGTCGGCGTCGCCCTTGACCAGTCCGAAGTCGGCCACCCGTGGGATGACCCGCCCCCACCGCTCCTCCAGCAGGACGTTGGCGGGCTTCAGATCCCGGTGAATCAGGCCGCGTTGGTGGGCATGGCTGACCCCCTCTGCGATCGCACGGAACAGGGCGACCGCCTCATCGACGGAGGGCCGATAGTTCCGCAACACCCTGTCGAGGGACGGCCCCTGAACCAACGGCAGGATAAGCCCCAATGAACCATTTACATCAATGACATCGCGGACCGGGAGGATGTTGGGGTGGTCCAGGGCGGCCTGGGCCCGGCCCTCCCGAAGCAGCCGCGCCTGCTGGACGGGGTTCCCCCGAAGCATCACTTTCAAGGCCACCTGGATCCCAAGGATGCTGTTGGTCGCCGCCCACACCTCCGCCATCCCACCCTGACCCAATGCATAGTTCAGGGTGTAATGCCCGATCTGGTGACCCGCTGACAGCCTCATGCCCCCTCACATACCATCATTTTCCGCTTCATGTTCCGAGGTACCGGGCATCAGAGGGAACGTCGGGGGTGCGCTGTCGCCCTCAACGACGGAGCAACGTCGCGGTACCGCGAACCGGCACGTCCAGTGCGAGGAACGTGAATTCTGCGAGGCCGCTGGCTTCACCTGGGATGGATCGCATGCAGGATGTCCCCCACTCCAACAGGACGGGTGTCGCCAACGCACCACACATGGTCTGGTTCGAGGTCTGGTTTGAGATGTGATGAAACATCACGCTTTGTCTCCAAATGTCTGAAGACAAGGTCCCGATTCATAGAATCAGTCCTGGAAAATTCGACTTAAACATTGACATGTCATGCAGTTAAGTGGTTTGCTGACGTTTTGGGTCCTCCTTGCAATGGTCAAGCGCGACTTTACACAATTGGTGCGGCGCCGGAGACGCGGCATCGCATCATCACGCAAGGAGGAGACAAATGCGCAACTCAATCATTCTGGCGCTCTTCGCAGGCCTGACGGTGGTCGGCTGTGACGAAGACGACAAGGACAGCGGCGCCGAAGAAGTCGTGGACGACACCGACACGGACGTCGACGCGGAACCGGCGAGCATCAGCGTGGTCCACCTCTCCCCAGACGCCCCGGCGGTCGACATCTTCGCTGGCGCTGCGGGCGCTGCGGATCTCCCGACCGACGCCCTGTTCGAAGGCGCTGTGTTTGGTGATGGGACCGAATTCGCTTCGGTGGACGCCGCATCGTACGACATCTTCATCGCGGGCAGCGGCTCTCCGGCGTCGGACGCCGTGAGCACGGTCACCGCGCTGTCGCTGGACAGCAACATCAACTACACCGCGGTCGCCTATGGCTACCTCTCGGACGTCGACGGGACCGGCAACGACTTCGCTGTTGCGGCGCTGGCAGACGATCTGTCCGCTCCCGAAGCCGGCAAGTTCCGGGTTCAGGTTCTCCACGCCGCTGCGGACCCGGCGTTCGCCCAGGTCGACGTCTGGGACGTCTCCGGCGAGCCCGCACCGCTGATCCCCGACTTCGACTACGCCTCGGACGCGGTCGTGGCGGAGCTGGACGCGGGCGACTACACCCTTTGCCTCGACGCCAACGACGACCAGGCCTGTGACGCCACCTTCGCGCTTGGCGAGCTGCCCGAGGGCGCGATCATCAACCTGATCGCCGCCAACGATGCCGACGGGGTGCCGTTCCTGTTCGCGCAGTTCTCGGACGGCGCCAACCTGAAGATCGACCCCGTCTCCGAGTGATCAGACGCGCGAACGCGCCAAACCGATTCTCCCGCCTGAAGATCCCTTCAGGCGGGAGACGTCTTTGATGTGTTTGCGGACATCGGTTGACTGGATCGACGCCGTTCAGGGTGAAACACTCTCCCCATTCATCCATCGGAGGTGGTGATGAGTGAGCCCTTGAATTTGCAGCGTACCCCGATTCATCTGGGGTTGAACGCACGCGCCATTCCACAGCCAGCGTTTACGGGCGGCGCCTGGTATGCGGACTACGCCTCACGCGTCGACAGCGATGGGATCGAAGGGCGGCTGGTGTCGATGCATACCTTCTCTGCGCCCTGGGACAGCTGGGAAATGCATCCACACGGCGACGAGCTGGTGCTGTGTGTGTCGGGATCGCTCCGGCTCATTCAGGAGATCGACGGCCGCCCCGTCTCGATTCAACTGAACCCGGGCGAGGCGGCGATCAACCCGTCTGGCGTCTGGCACACCGCCGACGTCTCGACACCGACGACAGCGGTGTTCATCACCGCAGGGCGGGACACGCAGGCCCGCCCACGCGACGCAACCCCTACTCGGTGACCGTGGTCTCGCGGTGCTCGACCAGGGGCGCATCGGCTGGATAGACATGGATGGTATCCGAACACCAATCCTGAGCGGGGCCGTCCTCTACTGGACCGTTGGTGACGATGCCGTAGATGAGGAGCTCTGTCGGCCCATCGTCGGCATCGATCTCCGCTTCGATGTCCCAGGAGATCGTCGCGACGCCTGAATCCCCGACGGTGATCGCGGCGTCGTTCCCGTTGTCATGGGCCCATTCGATGCGGATGTCCTCCGGTTCACTGTCGGGGGCATAGACGAACATGGACGCGGTCGTGCGCTCACCGACGTTGAGGGCGCGGTCTTTGATAAGACACCCGCCGATGACCCGCACGGTCGCGTCGAGCATGGTGCACCCCTCCGGATCAACGCGGTCGACGAAGCCGTCACAGTCTTCGTCGATGTCGTTGCCGCACTCTTCGAGCTGCCCTGGGAAAATGGTCGGATCGCTGTCGTTGCAGTCCCCCTCCGCGACCGAGACTCCGTCCCCGTCTTCGTCGATGGACGTCGTTATCTCATCGATGACACCATCACAGTCGTTGTCGCGTTCGTCGACCGTCTCCGGGGCGCCCGGGTATGACGCGGCCATGACGTCGTCGCAGTCCCCCATCGCCTCTGTAAACCCGTCTCCGTCGTTATCGTAGAAGACCGTCTCCTCATCGATGACCGCGTCACAGTCGTTGTCCACGTTGTCGGGCCGCTCTGCGGCGCCCGGATAGGTCCGGGCATCGGTGTCATCACAGTCCACCCCCGCGGCGAAGCCATCCCCGTCCAGGTCACTGGCCGGTCGCGCCGCATCCCAGAGCACCGGCACGCTGGCCGTGGCGATGGACCCGGCATCATCGGTGACGACAACGTACAAAGACTCCGCGCCCGACATCAGATCGCCGGCGGGGATCGTGACGGTGACCGTCTCTGCGCCAACACGGGGGACACAGCTGGCGATGGACGCATCCAGGGCGGCAGCGCCGATCAGCTCACAGGAGAGGGTGTGTGCGTCCTGATCAGGATCGCGCACGGCGATCTCGACATCGATCGATTCCGAAGAAGAGAACACCGCACCCACCGACGGCGACAAAATCTGCACTCGCGGCGACACGTTGAGCGGCCGTTCGCCCCACCCGGCCCGCACCATGACCTCCAACCGCGGCTCCAACAAATCATCGGATGGGATCTCGATGATGCACTCCACCATCTCTGTCGTCGCGACGTCGACCTCAAACATCGTCCACTCCCCCGGTGAAAGGGGCCCAGCCGAGAACAGTGAGAGATCGAAGGAGATGCCTTCAGAGCACCTGTCCCCCGCGACCGGCGGCTCCAGCGTCAGCGCCCCTTCGCCAGTGTTCTGAATAAACACCGGCCGCGACTCTTCATCGGCCGTGAGTTCACCGAACTGAATCAACCGCTCCGAGACTGAAATGCGCCCATTACCACGAGACGCGACCCCCTGAAAGATGGCGACGGCCCGGTCGTTGCGCGCGTCTGCAAAGTAACGGGGAGAAGCTTCATCTTCGGTGATCGTCTCAACCTGAAGCGCGCCGAACAGCACACCAGAATCGACCGGCTGCAGGGTGACGGTGACCGGCAAGCTGCAGCCAGCGCCGATGACGAGATGCGCTGCGTCCTCCACAACATCTACGCTGCGGTCTACACAGGTGATGTCTTCTTCGTCATAGGACACCGAGAAGTTCTCTGGATCGCCCTTGTCCTGAAAGAAGATCGCCCCGATTCCCATCGGAAGATCACCCTTATTTTGGATGGTGATGGTCTGCGACGCCGACTCAGTGAAGGTTACTTCACCCATTTCAACGACCTCCCCCATCCCTACAGATAGCTGCAGATCAGGGTACTGTTCGATGACCGTCTCCACTTCGCCACCGTCGCATGCTGCCAGCAGCAAGAGAGACACAGGTACAGATATCCGGACAGAGAACACAGCAAACCCCACGTTCTGGTTGAATCACGTTGATCAACGATGCTCATCAGGAGCATATGTTGTAGGGTGCAGCCTTGTTAACCAGGTGTCAAAAAAATTTTATTATTCAGTTTTAAATATGCTTTTTAATAAATCCGGGTTCGATGTTCGAGGAGAGTGTCGAGAGGGGCTCACTGCGTACGAGTATAGCGCTCGCCACCAAACCAAAGCCCACTCACCACATCGTCTTCCAGTTCGACCTGCAGCTCCTGCACACCGTAGGGGCAGTCTTCTCTGGTCCACAGCCCGCCATCCCGGATCTCCATCCCCCAGGACACCCCGGCTGCGTTTGTCCAGGTCAGTTCTTCTCCGTTTACCGCGACGCGGGTGACGTGCCAGTCGTTCTGCACCGGCTGCCGCTCGTATTCACCGACAAACGCGGCGCGTTCGATCGCATCCACATCGACGGGCGCTGGCGCCTGGAGGGTGTCCGCCATCGACGGCGTGGCCGTCAGCAACCGCTTGTGGATGGACTCCGAATAGTAGTCCGGCTCCCAGACCCCGACAAAATCATCCGGCCAGGTGCTGCGATCGAACCACTGATGGCCCTGCTCCTCCAGCCCGAACGCCGGCCATGTTCGATACAGGTGGTGCATAAACTCATGCTGGAACCACTGCGGCTGGTAGGCTCGAAGCTCCGCTTCGGTGTAGTCCCCTGCTCCCAGGTGTTCCGGCTTTCGGGTGAACCATGCGTCATCGGACAAGAACAGCGGGAGCGCGCCCACCCCCCCCATCCCGCCGGTGATGAAGTGACGGTTGTACCCTGATCCATCCCCTGGCACGCCCGACGGGGCGACCACCCACCACAAGTCGGTCTTCTCCGCGAGGGCCTCAGGCACGCTCTCAACCATCTGCCCAGAGTCCGGGTAGGAGACGATAACACTTCCGTCATCTGTATAATCGACGGTAGCGCACTCGGTCATCTGGTGCACTGCCAGCTCAACCGAATACCCACCAGTGATGGAATACACCCACCGTCGGAACAGGGCGGTGACCATATGCAGCCGATAGGCGTCGTTGGCCAGGATTCGCGGATCGATCTCCAGCCGCACCGTCTCTGGCCTGAGGTCTGGAAGAGTGGGGCGGGTGACGTCTGCGCACGTCGCGACCACCACGGTCATCGTCAGCGTCCCGGCCGCGGGCAGATCGCCCTGTGAGAGCACCGTCTGTAGCATCCGCAGTCCGTAGTACGCCACTGGATGCCCGAGGTTGGTGCCCTCCCAGAAGATGTCCCGGTCCCAGATGGGATCGGAGACCGGCATCTCCTCAAAGATCCCATCCACGATCGCCTGCGCCCCATCCAGATCGCCGGCAGCAACGGTGTCCTGGGCAGCAAGCAGGGCCTCCAACGCGCGGACCTGATGCGCCGGGACACGGTCCCGCCCGCCAACTGACGCATAGAACGTCTCAAGCTGCTCCGCCGTCGTGGGTGGGACGAAGACATCCACGTCCGTATCGGTGTCGATGTCCGTGTCAGCGTCCTCACCAGGCGAGCGGGGATCAGAGGTCGTACAGGCAAACACCACGACGAAGGCCATCGCTCGAACGAGGGAGAGACGACTCATGAGACACCTTTGGAGATGATTCGGAGAAAGGGTAACCCCATCAGTATCTCAACAGGGCTTGAAGCCGTCATTGGGGCTCTTCCCGATGCTCGGGTCGTCGGTGTTGATGTTCCTCAACAGTACGCGCTTATCCTCAGCGTTGCAAGGGAATCAGCGACTTGGTGACCCGCGCGCTGGCGACCAACCGATCGTCGACCGTTGCTTCACAGTCGATAAAGTACAATGACCTTCCGGCCTTCTTGACCGACGCGATCAGCGTTAACTGTACGTCTGGCGGGGTGGGCCGCATCACAGAGATGTGGATGTCATGCGTCGTGGCGTTCATCCCCTCCGGCATCACCGTCACCGCTGCACAGTACGCCGCCACATCCATCAACAGATACATCACCCCGCCGTGGACCACGCCGCCGATGTTCAGGTGCTCCGGCCCGATCGTGCAGGACGCTTCACATCGACCGGGGCTGTGGGCGTCGATGGTGAATCCGAAGCGTGCGTGAAGCGGGTATGCCTCGACCACGTGGAGATACTCTTCTCGGCTCATCATACACGCACGCTCCTGTTTGCCATCGGTTTTAGCCGGCGCCTCGCCCATGTCCATCTGTTCGAGATGGGAAAGCAATAATGTCACGGTTCAACCTGTATTGAAAATACAACTTATCTTCAGGAAGCCCATGAACCGAGAGACCGCCGCGACGCTCCTGTTCCTCTTTGCCGTCAGCGCGCTGGTGATGTCAGGATACGCGATTTTTATCTTGATTCACTCGTTTTCAGCCATCTCTTCGGCGGTGAGTGGCTTTGATCCGGGCATGGCAATGTCTCCGGAAGTGACGCAGCTGATGGGCATGTTCTTCGGCGCCCTGCTGGCGGGCTGGCTGGCGAGCCGCGGGCTCTGGGAAGGTGCGGCGTGGTGGACGGCGCGCAACACCGCCCGCGCACAGCGACGGCGGGCTGAAGAAGAGCGCTTCGCCCACGCGCTCCGCCTCCGCCGGGATGAAGACCCGCTGACCGGGCGGCTGCGGCTGGTCGGAAAACGAAGCGATCGCTGGCTCAGCATCGACTTCCATCGCCGAGAAACGATCGTTCAACTCCGACACGATCTGCGGCTGCCCAAAGACTTCGCCATCACCCACGGCGCGGCGAAGACCGCCTCCCCGACCGCCTCCCCGACCGGCAACCCGATCCTGGACACGGCCCTCACCATCCAGGGCGCAGATGGCCTGCCGATCCGGTGGAATGAAGAGGGGCTGATGAGCGCCCTGATGGAGGTCGTTCACCGCTTCCCCCGATCCCGCGTCGACGCCAGAACCATCACCCTGCGCGCGCCAGAGATCAGCGCTGACCCCGACCATATCGAGACATGGGTGCAGCGGGTGGTCACCCTCCGCGCGCACCTTGAGCAGGATCTGCGCGCCACCCAGACCATCCCGGTCATCGTCGTACCGACAGTGCCGAGCCGTCGAGACACCACCACATGGGTTCTGCTTGACGACAGTTCTCAATGAGCCTGTCGATCCCCGCTCATATTGGCGATCACATCTGTGATCACATCTGTGATCACATCACACCGTCTGCTTGCTCATTCCAGGCATTTGTCGTTCACACGATGTGGGAACGCTTCCTGCACCACATCCCGCGAGACCCCGTTGAGGAGATCTGTGATGCCGATTCTCGTTCTCATCGCCCTCGCCGTCATCGTTGTGGTGGTCGTCATCACGCTGGCTGTGTCCTTCGGAGGAGGCCTGCCCATGGCGCCCGGCGTCCAGGGCGCGTTCGGCGGCCTGGAATATCCGACCGCCGAAGACGCGATCGTCTCTGACGCGCCGATTTTCGTGCTGAACCCACAGACAAGCCTCAACGCGCCGTCGCCGATGGTGGTGTTGGGCCTTGGCGACCGGTTGGCGACCAAAGGCGCGATCGTCGGTGTCCGACACGCCGCCATCGCCCCGGAGCTGGAGCCAACGCTGATGGACATGGTGGGCCGCAAGCAGGCGACCGCGACCGTCGAGGGTGTGCGGGAGTCGGACTATACCCTGGCCTATCAGGACGACAAGGCCCGCGCGCAGGCTGCGTCGCAGCTCCAAAGCGACACCGACCTTGCCGAGGCAGGTGGCTGGGCGCTGCTGCCAGACTTCAGCTACGGCGCTCCGCTGGTCTCGATCGATGTCCAGATCCTCTCCCCGAAGGTCGCGCCGGTGCAGATCGAGACCGACGACCTGGCATCGGCGACGCCGCTGATCGAGCTGGTCGGCTATGACGCGCTCCCCGATGATGCGCTGGGATGGCCGCTGATGACGCTCGATGGGAAGACCTGGTCCGTGGAGGCGGCCTATGAGGAGGGTCTGGCGGTCGAGGCGGACAGCCGAACGCCAGTCAGCGCTGAGGCGGATGCCATCGTCGTCATCCGCGAGGCCACCCTGACCCGGACCGCAGACGGTGAGGGGCTGATCGTCACCGGTGAGATGGCCGCGTCGGGGAACTGTGCGCTGCTCTGCTCGGTGATGGTGGTGCATGACGTCCCAGACGCCGGTGGTGTAGGCTTCATCGGCGAGGGCGTGGTCTCGAAGCACGGCGTCGCCCTGCAGGTGGCCGGGCTCAACGCCTTACAGCCCGGCGTCGAGCAGCTCGCCGTGCTCGATAACGGCAGCGGGATGATGGTGGTCCTCGACAACGGCAGCGGGATGATGCGCGAAGGGATCGTCTACGACGCCGGCGACGGCGTATCGCTCGACGACGTGAAGGCCACCGCGCAGCCGCTGATGATGCTCACCTACGGCGACGGCGATGTGGCCGCCATCCCCTCGGCCTCATTGGTCTCGAACACCAACCGACGGACCACAGGCATCGTCTTCGACGGCGACAACAACCTGGAGCGGACCACCGGCATCGTCTTCAATGACGCCGACGAAGCGGGGCGGACCACTGGAATTGTCCTCTACGGAGGCGCGGAAGCGGGGCGGACCACGGGCATCGTCTTCAACGAAGCGGATGGAAGCCGAAGCGCAGCGGGCATCGACCTTGACGAGGTCGAGATGCTGGGCCGGACCACGGGCATCGTCTTCAACGCGCCGGTCGCCCTGAACGGCAGCGAGATGGTGGGGCTGGCCCCAGACAGCATGACCACACCCGCCATCGACTACCTCAGCACCTTTGAAGAGATGTGGATCGCTCGGACGACGATGCTGACGGTGAGCAGCCTGGACCTCAAGGCGCTCTCCGCGCGCTCGGCGCAAAGCGTGGCGTTCGACACCGAGGCGCAGATGCTCAACGCCGTCCAGGTGGCCGCCAGCGCGGCGCGCTGATCACCCTCCGTCCCGGCGGGTCGGTGCACGCGATGACGGGAGCCGCCTGACCATGGCATCGATCCGTTCCAGGAGGCTGCGCGCATCTGGCGGTCGAAGGCTGCGAACCCGGTCGCGCGCATCATGCAGGTCACTGCGCGCGGAGGCATGGTCGCCCGCGCCGAGCCGAAGCTCCGCCCGCAGCAACACCACGTCGATGAGGATTCGTTCATCGCCAGAGTGGCTCAGCACCCGATGGGCCTGCTGGAGGGTTTGGATCGCCTTCGCAGGGCGCGCGCGCTGCAACCGCGCGAGAAGCATCAGCGTGGCGCCTTCATCACGGGGGATGTTCATCTCCCGATTCAACGCCAGGGCTTCTTCACAGCATTGTCGGGCCCGAACCCGATCCCCCCGCTCCAGATGCAGCTCGCCGAGGTTCTGGAGGATGAAGGCTTCAGAGGGGCGTGCGCCGCTCTCTCGGTGGATGTGTAGGGCGCGCTCCAGACAGGACGCGGCCTCATCGAGCTGCCCCTGGGCTTGGTAGACGATCGCGAGGTTCCCCAGTGCGATCCCCTCCGGCAGATGGTAGGCGGCCTCCGCGAAGATCGAGACCGCCTGCTCCAGATGCGTCTGGGATGTGTCCAGATCACCCCGTTCGAAGGAGAGGATGCCCAGGCTGGAGAGGACCTTCGCGATAGAGGGCTGGTGATCGGCGGCGCGGAGAGCATGGAGCGCCTGGCGATATCGAGCATCTGCCGCGCGCACGTCCCCTTCCAGATGATCGATCATCCCCAGCCCCTGTAGCGTGAGGCCTTCCAATTTCTTTTCGCCGACGATCCGGTGGAGCGGAAGGGCCGCGGTGTAGGCTTCGCGCGCTTCACAGAGGCGCCCCTGGTCATACAACAGCATCCCCAGCAGGTCGAGGGCGAACCCCTCGGCCCGCTGGCCACCGACCGCACGGGAGAGGGCGATGGCGCTCCGGAAGGTCTCTTCCGCGGTGTCTCGACCGCGCTGCTGCTGGATGAGCCCGAGGTTGGCGAGGACCGACGCTTCGGCGTTTCGATCGCCGAGGTCCCGATAGATCTGAAGCGCTGCGTCGAGGTGCTCTTCGGCGAGGGTGAACTGGGCCTGGTTCTCAAAGAGCGCGCCGAGGCGCGCCAGCACATGGCCCTCTCCCGATCGGTCTCCGACCGATCGGAGCAGGTCGAGCGCTTTCGCGTAACACTGCTGTGCGGCGCCGATCTCATCGCGGTGTTTGTGGAGCGCGCCCGCGCGGCTCAGCGTGCGCCCGAGCGCGCGGGGGGCGCTCGCCCCGGCAAGAGATGCGCGGGCTTGTTGATAGTACGCGTCGGCCTCATCGAGCCGGCTCTGCTTGAACCGGAGCCAGCCCAGGGCGCTGAGGACCCGTCCCGCCAGCGCGGGGTCAGACAAGTCGGCCAACGTCATCAGCAGGGACTCTGCAGATTCCAACGCGCCAGCAAGGGTGTGCAGGCGCGCCTCCTGGAGGGTCAGCTCGACGACGCGCGCCGCACCGGGCATCGCGCGGGCAGCCTGCAGCAGCGGCGGTCCGGCGCGGATCGGGCCGCGCCGTTCGAACCACTGCACCGCAGACAGCGCCGTCTCCGCTGCGACCCGCGCGTCCCCGCGGGCGACCGCGCGGCGGCTGGCGGCGACGAGGTTGTCCAGGTCCGCCGCATCGCCTGGGTGCGCGGCGAAGTGCGCGCCGTGTCGCCGCGCGGCGTCGAGCGGATCAGCGCACTGGGCGAGCTGCTCGGCGGCATACTCCTGAACGCTGAGGAGCATCCGCAGCCGGCCACGCTCGCCCAGGGAGAGCAGGCTCTGGTCGAGCAGACGCTGGATGATGGCCGTCGGCCACTCCCCGTCGAGCA
>JBCBLB010000819.1:0-3925 GCA_038520555.1 Myxococcota bacterium
CATATGCCATCCGTCCGAGACCTCAGCGGTCACCCAGGATGGAGTGAAGAATGCTCTTGTGGTTGGGTTCCGTCGCGCTTGCGGAACCGGAATTTGTTCCTGAAGTTCAGGTTCGTCCTCGGACAGAGGCATATGAAATTGAACCGGTTTTTTCTGGAGGATGGACCCCCCGGGTTCGCATACTCTATCGATGAGAGCGTATCTTGCTCAACTTTTGGTTTCGCGCTTCGATGATCGGGGTGAACGAGGGGATCATGGAACCGAACAATTACGCCGCCGCTATCAATATTGCAGGTCGTCAGCGGATGCTCGGGCAGCGCCTACAGAAGGAAGCGTTGTTGGAGGGGATGGGCATGAACAGCGTCATCAATGAGACGCTCTTGACGTTGGATCGGTCGCTCTTTGCGCTCCAGCAGGGAACCAACCTGATGGTCGGGGGCAGAGAGGTCGCGCTGCCTTCTCCACCGACGAAAGAACTGAACGATGCCTTTCGTGAACAACAACGAGCGCTCGACGCCCTCAAACAGCACTGTCAGCTCGTGAAGGATGGGGGCGGCGAAGACCAGATTCAAGCTATGCTCGCCGCTGGTGCCGCCTTTCATGACGCCGCCAACGGCTGCACCGCCATGTACTCCCGGTACACCCAGAAGAAGGCGGAGGCGGACAAAGACGAGCTCAGCCGTGTCCTGAATCAGGTCTCCGGCCACGTCGGGGTCGTTCATCAGCGCGTTGAGAGCGTCCGCGTTCAGAGCGGGGTCCTCGACGAGGTCGCCCAGACCAGCGTCCAGCAGAGTGAAATGCTCACCGATACAGTTGGTGTGGTCGGCAACAGCGCCTCTGAGTTGGTGGAAGCCTCGCAGGCGCTCCGGGTGTCCTCCTCTGAAGTCAGCAGCGAGATGACCCAGCTCAACAACTCGGCCGAAGCCGTGCAGGTGGGGATTGAGAGCACGCTGGAGGCCATGGAACGGTTGGAGACCTCCTCGACAACCATCAGCCGCATCCTCACCTTCATCAGCACCATCTCTGAGCAGACCAACCTGCTCGCTCTCAACGCAACCATTGAGGCCGCGCGTGCCGGCGAGGCGGGCCAGGGCTTCTCGGTCGTCGCCGCAGAGGTCAAGCAGCTGGCCCGGGAGACCCGCAAGGCTGCAGAGGACATCACCGAGCGGCTGAACGCCCTGCGCGATGAGGTCGTCGACGCGCGCACGTCCAGCACCGAGCTGTTCGAGCTTATCCGTGGCGTCCGCGCCAGCACAGAGCGGGCGGAGAAGTCGATCATCAAGCAGCAGCACAACGCGAGGCAGTTGGATGGCATCGCCCAACATCTTCGCGACCAGGGAGGCGGCCTCAGCCGCATCAGCCGGACGCTGGCCGCTGAAATCCTTCGAATCAGCAGCGTCAGCCGCGCCCTCTCTTCAGAGCAGAGCGCGCTCACGTCGCTCGCGTTTCAGCTGGAAGACTCGGCCTCCTCCGCCATCCAGCGATCGATGGCTGCGAAATAGATCGCCTCCACCTGCACGACCGGCATCGACCAGGCCGTCACCGCGGCGCCGATGTTGCGATTGGATCGGGGGATATGATCTCGATAGACTACCGATGGAGGGTGGGCGTCCCGCGCTGGGCGAGGAACTGCTGGAGCGCATGGAGCAGCTCCGGGGTGAGCTGCTGGGGTTTCGGCTGTGGCGGGCGGATCGTAAAGTCTTCGAGCATCACCCGAAGCCGATTCACATCTTCCTCCAGTCCATCGGAGATTCGAGCGTTCTCTTCTGCGATCTGACTGTTCTGCTCGGTGACGATCTTGATCTGGGACAAGCTCTGGCGGATATGCTCCAGCTGGTCGGCCGATTGGGCGGCGGCGTCCGAGCTCCCGTCGATGAGTTTGCTGACCGTTGAGGTCTTGTGGACGATGGTGGTGAGCTGCTCTGCGGTTTGCTCTGAAATCTCCACGCCGTTTCGGATGCGGGCCTGCGACGTTTGGATGATCGATTCGATCTCTCGGGAGGATTCTGCAGCGCGGTTGGCGAGGTTTCTGACCTCCTCGGCGACCACCGCGAAGCCCTTGCCGTAGCTGCCCGCTCGGGCGGCCTCGACCGCGGCGTTGAGCGCCAGCAGGTTCGTCTGGAACGCGATCTGGTCGATCACCCGAGTGATCGTAGAGATCTGGTCACTGGAGGACTTGATGTCCTCCATCGCCTTGAGCATCGCGTCCGTCAGCTCCGAGCTGGTGTGGGCCTGGGTCTCGGTCTCTCGGGACAGCGTGATCGCCTCCGTGGCGCGTGCTGCGATGGTGCGAGTGCCATCGACGACGGACTCCATCGAGTCGACGATGCCATCCAGCTCCGCGGCCTGCTCTACGGATCCACTGGCCAGCGTATCGCCGATCTCATTGAGCTGGTCAGAGCACGCAGAGATGCTCGTGATGACCTGATTGACACCGTGAATGCGTGTGTTGAAGGTGTCCAGCGTCCGGTGCAGCGACTGCTTGAGCGTGTCGTGATCGCCGACAAACGGCTCGGTGACATAAGCCGTCAGGTCCCCCGCAGAGATCCGCTCGATGCTCTCTCGGATCGGCAACGTCGGAGCGACGACAGCGTCGACGATGTCGTTGATTTGCTGGAGGCTGGCCTGATACTCCGAGCCGATCTGGCCGGGGTCCGGGCGATACGAAAGGTCTCCAGCCACGATCGACCGATGGAAGCGCTCGACCTCAGCGGTATACCGAGCCTGGCCGTCCGAGAGATAGGCCGTCAGCAGGGTGCAGGCGCCGTTGGCCTCCTGGTGCAGCTCATCGCCCAGCGCCAGCACCGAATCAATGTCTGCATCATCCTCAATCAACCGAAGCATCTTATCGATCAAGCGGAGCTGTTGAGCGAATGCATCTCGGAGAGCGGGTGTCGGGGGAGGGGGAAGGAGAACCGGACGGGGTGCCATCACACGGCCCCCATTCATCAGGGCCTCACAGGTGCTGCGAAGCAGCGCGATGGTTGACGCGCTGTCCCGATCAGAGCCAAGCCTTCGGGCGAAGACCTCTTTCATCAAACGCTGGTTGAGCATACGCTGGCGCCCGGCCAGGTTTAGCGCCACCTGATAGCCGGCATGAGCTATTTTCATCATCCACCCTGATACAAAGAACCTGATTGGTTCTTCGGCCGTCTGAGGGGATGGTTGACGCCCTTTGTGACCGCGTGGACGGGAAGAGGCCAGAGAAGTGCAATCTACTCGTCGGTCTCCTGCGCGATGGCCAGGTGCGGGCGCTGAAGCATCCGGCCGACCGGGCCCAGGCTGCGATACTCCTTGAGCGTCTGCCACATCGCACCCAGCAAGCGCTCCTGGTCAAGAAGCTGCTCCTGCTGTTGCCGCATCTGGCCACGGGTTTCGAGCAGCTGCATGTCCCGCTCTTGCAGCCGGGTGTTGAGGACCGCGATCTCCTGCTCGGTCGCATGGTGGATGGCCGTCATGTGCCGCACCTGTTCTTCAAACAGTTGCTTCTCAACCTTCCAGTCCATCTGTGCTGACTTCAGCGACTCGATCCGCTCCTGACGGCGCGCAGCGATGACCTCAGCGTGGTGAAGCCGCTTCTGGAGCGTCATGCGCTCTTCCTGCCAGACCGCATCCCGCCATTGGGCCTCTGCCCGGAGCTGGGCGACCTCCTCCTCAAGACGGCTGATCCGCTGCTTCGCGACATCGAGCGCACCCTCAGCGGTGGCGCGCGCCAGCCGCTCCGACAACTCTGGATCCGGAACAAACCGGTCAGACACCGAAGGCGTCTGGGGGGCAGAATCATGCTTCTTAACTGCGGACATCTGTCCTCCGGCGTTGTGAGGAGGTTGGAAATGGGTGCCTCTTGACTCGTCAAGTTAATACAATCCCCCTCTCTGCGATAGGGTTTTCCGTCCTCTCGTCCCCCCGATCACGATTTTCCCCC
>JBCBLB010000093.1:0-19484 GCA_038520555.1 Myxococcota bacterium
CCATTTTGATGACCACCTCGGCCACAAAATGGGCGCTGAAGGTCGGCGTCCCTGGCGATACTTCCAGGATCCATGGAACATCTTTGACTTCACGATCGTGGCGGTGTGTTTCCTTCCGATCAATGCTCAGTATGTGGCGGTGCTCCGTCTGGCGCGGCTGCTCCGGGTGCTCAAGCTGGTGCGGGCCTTGCCGCGGCTGCAGGTGCTGGTCTCGGCGCTGCTGAAGAGCATCCCGAGCATGGGCTATGTGGCGATGCTGCTGGGCCTGCTGTTCTATGTGTACTCGGTGGCGGCGGTGTTCTTGTTTGGCGGCAACGATCCGCTGCACTTCGGCAACCTTCCGGTGGCGATGCTCAGCCTGTTCCGGGTGGTGACCGGCGAAGACTGGACCGACGTCATGTATGTGAACATGTGGGGCTGCGATCACGCCTTATACGGCTATGACGCTTCGATCGCGGAGATGTGTACACAACCTGCGGCGCTGCCGTGGTTCGCCGCCCTGTTCTTCGTGTCGTTCATGATCATCGGCGCGATGATCATCCTCAACCTGTTTATTGGGGTCATTATGGGTGGAATGGACGAAGCCCAGAAAGAGAACGACATGGCCGAGCTGGCGCTTCAGCGGGAAGCAGATGAGCGCCACCTGTTGGATGATCTTCAGCTGGTGATGAGCAAGCTCGATGAGATCCATGCAGAGATGGAGCTGCTGAAGACCCGGGTGAAGGTGAGCGGCAAGGATGTCGCGGCGAAATGATCGTGTCGGGTCCGCCTGGATCGAATCGCGACATTTCCTCACCGTCGTTTCTCTGCGTCTGAAGCTATATGTCGGATTAAGATGGAGCGTGTGGGGGTGACGATGAGTATGTGGACCGGCTTCCTGTTGGCCAGCACGCTGGCCGCAGCCGAGCCTCAGACTGAGCTTTGGGCGGGCCATCAGGTCGTCCGGGGGATCAAACCGATCTTCATGATGGGCGATCTGGAGACCCAGACCGAGACCTTCGTGATCGCACGGGTGACGCGGACCGACAACGCCTTGTTGATCGAGCAGCGTGCCTGTGAGATGGACATCAAGGAGACGCTGGGGATCAAGGTGTCGATGGCGCCGGCGGCGCTCCAGGCGCTGCCCACGACGGCGATTCGGTTCGCCATCGATCCACAGGGCGGCGTGAAGGCCCCCCCCTGGGAGGTGGGCTGGACCGAGACAGACTTCGATAAGGATGGTAACCCCGGCGTAACGGTCAGCGTCATCAGCCGGATGTGCTCGGGCGATCTGTACATCCAGAGCGACTCCGTGACGACCGCCACCGGAGCAACGCTGACCGAAAACGGTCTCAAGAGCGACGTCTCCGTCGCGGTGCACCAGGACATCCTGGGGGCGTCCCGGACCTGCCTGAAGCTTGGAGCCGGGGAGACCTATGAGAAGCAGACCGGCCAGATGGTGTACCGCCAGATCCCAGCGGGGACGACCTGTTCCGATTTATCGGCCGGTTCCTGGCCGGTGCTGGTGCCGTCCCGGTAGCCGGGCTGGTTGATCTCCAGGTGAGGATGTGCGAATGATGACGCCATCCAAGCTGAGGAGTTCGAGATGTCAGATTCTAAGGGCGCAGTCTGGTATAAGGCGCTCGCCGTTGATGAGCTTCCAGAGGGACGGGTCAAGTCGGTGACCTGTGGCCTGCGCACGGTCTGCCTGACCCACTTCCAGGGCCAATTCGCAGCATTGGATAACCGCTGCCCCCACCAGGGCGGGCCGCTGGGTGAGGGCAGCATTGAGAACGGCCTGCTCCGGTGCCCATGGCACGGCTGGGACTACGATCCGCTGACCGGAAAGGCGCCCGGGTTTGATGACGGGGTCGAGACCTTCCCGATCGAGGTTCGCGAGGACGGCGTATACGTGGCGTTCCCTGCGGAAGAAGCCCATGTCACCACGACCTCGGACATCATGGCCGAGACGATGGTGAACTGGGGCGTCCGCTGGGTGTTTGGGATGGTCGGGCACTCGAACCTGGGGCTGGCGGATGCGCTGCGACGGCAGACCCAACAACGGGGTCTGGGCTATGTGGGCATCCGCCATGAGGGCGCGGCCAGCTTCGCCTGTTCGGCATACGGCAAGCTGACGGGTCGCCCGGCGGCCTGTCTGGCCATCGCCGGGCCGGGGGCGACGAACCTGTTGACCGGCCTATGGGACGCCCACGTCGATCATGCCCCGGTCCTGGCGCTGACGGGTCAGGTCGCCACCCAGTGGCTGGGCCGCAACAACTTCCAGGAGATCGACCTCCAGGCGGCCTTCGGCGGGGTCGCCGGGTTCACCGCGACCGCCCTGCATCACAGCGATCATGCCGAGCTGATGAGCACCGCGATCAAGTCCGCGATCCTCAATGAGGGGGTCAGCCACCTGATTTTCCCGGACGAAGTCCAGATCACCCCCGCCACAGCCGGCGCCCGTGCCGCCACCTCTGATGGACGGCTCGTGTCTCGGGCGATCCGCCCTCCACAGGACCAGCTCGACGCCGCGCTGACCCGGATCCGTCGGAGCAAGCGACCGCTGATCATCATGGGGCACGGCGCCCGCAACGACAAGGCCGCGATCACGGCGTTGGCAGAGGCGCTGAAGTGCCCGGTGGTGACGACCTTCAAGGGCAAGGGCCTGTTCTCAGACGGCCACCCGCTGGGCTGTGGCGTGCTGGGCCGCTCCGGGACCCCCATCGCCAGCTGGTTCATGAACGAGGCCGACCTGCTCATCGTGCTGGGCTCCAGCTTCTCGAAGCACACGGGCATCACGTATAAGGTCCCCACTGTTCATGTGGATCGAGACCCGATGGCTCTGGGCAACCGCCACGCCATCGCGGCGCCGGTGTACGGCGACATCGGTGCGACCGTGTCGGCGATAACCGAAGCGCTCGCCGATGGAGACTTCGACGGCGTCGATCATACGAAAGAGATCGCGGACCGATGGTCCATCTGGCGGGACGAGAAGGCGCGCCGACTGCAAGAAGGCGGCGACGCGGGCATCCACTCCGCGGCCCTGTTTGCTGCGTTGACCCGCCAGGTCCCTGCAGACGCGATCCTCGCGGTGGATGTGGGCAACAACACCTACTCGTTCGGCCGCTACTTCGAGACCCGGCATCAGTCTGTGTTGATGTCCGGGTATCTGGGCAGCATCGGCTTCGCGCTGCCCGCGGCGATGGGCGCCTGGGCAGCGACCCGGGAGCAGGGCCCGTTCCAGGGCCGCAAGGTCATCTCCATCAGCGGCGACGGCGGCCTGGGGCAGTATCTGGCCGAGGTGACCACCCTGGTCAAGTACGATATGGACATCACCCATGTGGTCCTGAACAACGGCGAGCTGGGCAAGATCAGCAAAGAGCAGCGGTCCGGCGAGTTCGATGTCTGGCAGACCACCCTGACCAATCCCGGGTTCGCGGTTTTCGCAGCGTCCTGCGGTGCGCTCAGCGTACGGGTGACCGATGCGGCAGATCTGGACGACGCGTTGCAGAAGGCCATCGCTCACAATGGTCCGGCGTTGGTCGAAATTATGGCCGACGCGATGTTGGTCTGAAACCAAAATCAAACATCGGACATACGTACAGGGTGTCTCCGCGAGCCCTACAATGGCGCTGCCAAAGCGCCCTGACGTTCGTCTATTTCCTCTCCCCCAACGAGGCCTCCCCATGAACGATGTGAAGAAAGTCGTCGTCGCCCGGTTCAGCGAACTCCAAGACCGAACCCCTGCATACGCCCTGGTCGAGAACGTCGATCTGGTCGTGATTCGATATGACGACAACGTCAGCGTTCTCTATGGACGGTGCCTGCACCGCGGCGCCCTGCTCTCAGACGGCCATATCGAGGGTCAGAACCTCATCTGTGGGGTTCACGGCTGGGACTACCGACTCGACACCGGCGTCAGCGAGTACCAGAACGAGGAGCGTCTTCGAAAATTCCGTGCGTGGATCGACGACGATCAGGTCTATGTCGATGAAGCGGAGATCGCCGCCTGGGCGGTCAAGCACCCGCAGCCGTACAACCGAAACCAGTACCTCGGGCTGTACCAGGACCCGCACGCGACCAAAGAAGAGCCGCACAACCACTACATCCAACAGCTCGCCCGAGAGGGGCTGTCCAGGCTTGGCCATCATGGTCCGGTCTCAGCGATGGGGGTGCCGCTGCACGGGCTGCCGTCCTGGAGCGACCTGCAGATTCTGACGGCACAGCTCGCCCGGCTGCCGCTGCTAGAAGATCAGGACGTCGGCACGGATCTGGTCATCGGTCCCAACGCCAAGAAGCCGCTGCACCTCCAGATCCCCATCTTTGTCAGCGACATGAGCTATGGGGCGATCTCCGAAGAGGCGAAGCAGGCGCTGGCGAAGGGCGCCGATCTGGCAGGCACCGGCATCTGCTCTGGCGAAGGGGGGATGTACCCCGAAGAAAAATCTCGGAACAGCCGGTACTTCTATGAGCTGGCCAGCGGGAAGTTCGGCTGGGATCTGGAGAAGGTCAAGCATGTCCAGGCGTTCCACTTCAAAGGCGGCCAGGGCGCCAAGACCGGTACCGGCGGGCACCTGCCCGGCCACAAGGTCGACGCTGCGATCGCGGCGGTCCGTGGGTTGGAGCCCGGCCAGTCCGCCATCAGCCCGCCGCGGTTCCCCGATCTGGGCTCGATTGAGGACTTCAAGCGGGTCGCCGATGAGGTCCGCGAAGCCAGCGGCGGGATCCCGATCGGGTTCAAGCTGTCCGCGCAGCACATCGAACTGGATCTGGACTTCGCCCTGGCCGCGACTGCCGACTATATCATCCTTGATGGACGGGGCGGGGCGACCGGCGCGGCGCCGAACCTGTTCAAGGACAACATCTCCGTGCCCACGATGGTTGCCCTCGCCCGGGCCCGACGGCACCTCGACAAGCGCGGCCGATCGGACGTGACGCTGATCATCACCGGCGGCCTGCGGACCGAGAGCGACTTCATCAAAGCCCTGGCGTTGGGCGCCGACGGCATCGCCATCGCCAACAGCGCCCTCCAGGCGATCGGATGCCTGGGGATGCGCGCCTGCAACACCAACAACTGCCCGGTGGGCATCGCGACGCGGAAGCCCCACCTTCGGCAGCGGCTCATCGTCGAGGCGTCCGCACAGCGGCTGTACAACTATCTGCACGCCACCGTCGAGTTGATGAGCGTGATGGCGCGCGCCTGCGGCCATCACCACCTCAGCGACTTCTGCATCGATGACCTGACCACCTGGAAGCGCGACACCGCCTACCTCACCGGCGTCTCCTACGCCGGCGTCACCCCGCTGTGAGGCACGGGCTGGAATGATGACCGAACATCTCATCTTCTGTGGGCTGCTGTTCATCTTCCTGTTCTCGTTGGTCTCCCGACGGGCCACCAGCAGCTGGCTGACTGCGCCGATCATCTTCGTGGCGTTCGGGATGCTGGTCGGCGAAGGGGGTCTGGGGTGGATGAACCTGGACGCCCAGGAGCCGCTGCTCGATCCCCTCGCAGAGCTGACTTTAATCCTGGTGTTGTTCGGGGACGCGTCCCGGATCGACCTGAAGGCGCTGCGCAAGGAAGCCGGTCTGCCTGCCCGCATGCTGGCCTTCGGCATGCCGCTGACCATCCTGTTCGGCGCAGCCGCGGCGTCGCTGATGTTTCCATCGCTGGGGATGTGGGAAGCCGCTGCCCTGGCTGCGATCCTCACGCCCACCGACGCGGCGCTCGGGCAAGCGGTTGTCTCCAGTGAGGCGGTCCCCCTCCGCATCCGGCAAGCCCTCAACGTCGAGAGCGGCCTCAACGATGGGATCGCCCTGCCGGTGGTTCTGGTGTTTACGGCCCTCGCGGCGGCGGCGGGCGGTGCGATGAGCGAGACCTCGCTGGAGCACTGGGGATCGTTCTGGTTGATGCAGGTCACCATCGGCCCCCTCGCCGGCGCTGGGTTCGGGTACCTCGGCGGACAGCTCATTGTCGCCTGTCGCAACCGGGGCTGGATCTCGCATAGTTTTGAGCGTATCGGGGGGCTCGCCCTGGCGCTGATGGCCTTCTTCGGCGCCGAGCTGCTGGGTGGGAACGGCTTCATGTCCGCATTCGTCGCTGGGCTGGTCCTTGGAAACACCGCCCGCGACTTCAGCGAGTGCGTCTTCGACTTCCTGGAGGCCGAGGGGCAGCTGCTGATGCTGCTGGTCTTCGTGATGTTCGGCGCCCTGCTGGTCGCCCCCACCCTTGAGCGGCTCACCCCGATGATGGTTGTGTACGCTGCCCTCAGCCTCACCGTGCTGCGAATGGTGCCGGTCGCGTTGAGCCTCATCGGATCCGGCGCGAAGCGGTGGAGCGTCGTGTTCCTGGGGTGGTTCGGGCCGCGGGGGCTCGCGTCGATCCTGTTCGGCCTCATCGTCCTCGAAGAGATGGCCATCGTCCATCGCACCCAGATCTTTGATGTGGTCATTTTGACCGTGCTGCTCAGCGTCTTCGCCCATGGGCTGACCGCGACCTGGGGCGCGCGCCGCTACGGCCGCTGGGTCGCCGATCAACAGGACATCATGGAGCATGAGATGGTGTACGACCACCCCACCCGACACCGCATGCCTGACGAAGACGCAGCGTGATTGTCTCGTTTCTTCACGCTGCATCGTTTCGTTGAAACGCTTTTTGTTCTGGAGGCATACCCCATGGCACAAACCATCGCTGGAGGAATCGTGGCCCTGTTCGCGCTGTACACCCTCACTGGGTTGGTGTTCTCCGTTCCTTTCGCCCTGCGCGGCGTGGAGCGGGTCGACCCATCGGCAGCCGACACTGGGTGGGGGTTCCGCTTGTTGATCACCCCTGGTGTCATCGCGTTCTGGCCGCTGCTGCTCCGACGGTGGATGGCCGGTGCGCACGCCCCCACCGAGCACAACGCCCACCGGGCCGCCGCAGAGGAGACGTCATGATCCAGGCCCTCCGCCAGCGCCACCGCTGGATGACCGGTGGGATGGCGATCATCGCCGCCAGCGGCCTCATCACCGGCCTCGTCAGTCGGCCGCTGATGCCCACGATGGCGGACCTGCCAGCCCCACTGGTCCAACAGACGCGGCCCTCTGTTCAGCCCGCCCTGCGAAGCGGCGCAGGCCTGTGGACCGGCGCCTCGGTCGAGACCACGATCTTCCCCGAAGAGGTCATGCTCACCACCATTGAGCCGCTCCGACGTCCCGATCCGCTGCTGTACTATTCTCCAAACGAAGCGGCGGTGGACGCCCCGCTCCCCGCGAACGCTCGCCTCCTGGGCGCCATCATCGACGGGCCAGACCAGCGGTTCGCCCTGCCGGCGAATGAGGGTTGGCTGTATATTTTCAGTCTCGCCCACGGGCAGATCGTCGCCCGGCTCGCCCTGGGAGGTACATGATGAGCGCCGGCTACAAGGCGGTCTTATGGAACCGCCAGAAGATCCGCTATGATTGCGCCCTCTGGGCGGGGATTGTACTGTATCTGGGCGCGTTCATCGGCCTGGGCGCGGCCCTGTTCCCCGACCTCACCGTCGAGACCCTGCTGATCCGGGCCCTGGGCAGCGGCGCCCTGCTGCTCCTGCATATCATCCTGTCCATTGGACCGCTCGCGCGGTTGGATCGTCGGTTTCTGCCGATGCTGTACAACCGGCGGCACATGGGCGTCTCGATGTTCCTGCTCGCCGCTGGGCATGGGCTGTTCTCGATCGTCCAGTTTCATGCCCTGGGCGATATCAACCCGCTGGTCAGCGTACTCATCAGCAACACCCGGGTCGACTCGATCAGCCAGTTCCCCTTCCAGCCGCTCGGTGTCATCGCCCTGGGGATCTTGTTCCTGATGGCGGCCACCAGCCATGACTTCTGGCTGCATCAGCTGACCGCGCCGATCTGGAAGGCCCTGCATATGAGCGTGTATGTCGCCTATGCGCTGCTCATCCTCCATGTGACCCTGGGGACGCTCCAGGCAGAGACCAGCCCGGTCCTCGCCGGTTTGCTGGGCCTTGGGGTGGTTTGGGTCAGCGGGCTGCATCTCGCCGCCGGGTTCCGTGAACGGGAACCCGACGCCCCCACAACGCTTCCTCCCCAAGAAGAGGGCTTCGTCGACGTCTGCGGTGTGGACGAGATTCCTGAGAAGCGCGCCAGGATCGTCAACCTCAGCGGAGAGCGGGTCGCCGTCTTCCGCTACGACGGCAAGATCTCGGCGGTCTCCAATGTCTGCCAACACCAGAACGGTCCCCTGGGCGAGGGGCGGATCATCGACGGGTGCATCACCTGCCCGTGGCACGGCTACCAGTATGTGCCCGACACCGGGTCCTCTCCTCCGCCGTTTACCGAGAAGATCCCAACGTTCCGGGTCCGCGTCCAGGGTGATCGGGTCCTGGTCCATCCCACACCCAACCCGGCAGGTGCGCAGACGCCCCCGGCGCTGCTGGAGGACGCCCATGTCCGCGCATGATGAGTTTTATGTCGGGTATCAGCCGAACGCGCCGGAGGGCCTGGGGCGGTTTTTGCGGATGCTGACCGCCAGCCTGTTGGTCGTGGGGGTGCTGGTCGCGCTGGCGGCCGTGGGCTTCCAGCAGCCGTTCGGCGCTGCGCGGTTCGAGTTCGGAGAGACCCGCACGTTTGAGGGAACGCTTCTGTCGCTGCCGCAGCCGATGCTGATCGTGGCACGTCCTGGAGAGATCCAGGGGGAAGCGTCGTCGATCTCCAGCTACTATCTGGTCAACCCCGGCAAGATCGGCGCAGGCGATGCCATCGCCGATCTCAGCGGTCAGCACGTCACGCTGGAGGGCACGCTGATTTACCGGGACAACCAGACGATGATCGAGATCCTGCCCGATACGGTGGCCGCCGCAGACGGCACGCCGCTACAGCCCAGCCGCATCGTCGACCTGGGAGAGCACACCTTCGTCGGTGAGATCGTGGACAGCAAGTGTTTTCTGGGGGTCATGGTTCCCGGAAACCTCAAGCCTCACCGGGCCTGCGCGACGCGGTGTATCAGCGGTGGGATCCCGCCCATCCTGCTCGTCCGCCGCGAGGACGGGACCGCCCGACACCTGCTGCTCGTCGGCCCCAGCGGAGAAGCCATCAACCACCAGATCCTGGATCTCATCGCTGAGCCCGTCGAAATCACCGGAAAATTGGAGCGACATCTTGATAGGCTCGTCCTCAAAGCGGACCCCACCCGTTTCCAACGGCTGAACTGAATGACCCGACCCATCTCTCCAGGAGCGCCTGCTGTGTTGAGCTGCATCACCCCGCCGCCCGGCGCGCTGACCCGGAAGCGCTACCTGCTCCGCTTCGCGCAGGATGCGGCCGATCTGCGCGCCGTCCAGCGGCTCCGGTTCGAGGTGTTCAACCTCGAGCTGGGCGAAGGGCTGGACTCCGCCTACGCCCTGGGCCGGGACGAAGATGTCTACGACGACGCCTGCCATCACCTGATGGTCATCGAACGCGACGCCGGCGTGGTGGGAACCTATCGGATGCAGACCGCAGCCATCGCCCGAGCCGGCCGCGGCTTCTACGCGGCGACCGAGTTCGATCTCTCCCCCCTCCAAGCGGATGTCCTGGAGCAGGGCGTAGAGGTCGGGCGAGCGTGCATCGCAGCGGAGCATCGCAGCGGCCGGGTGCTCTCGCTGCTGTGGCAGGGTCTCGCCCACTACATGTCCTGGCAACAGAAGCGGTACCTGTTCGGGTGCTGCTCGGTGCCTGCGATCAGCAAGGCCGTCGGACGCGATCTGTTCCAGGCGCTACAGGGCCGCGAAGGGTTGTTTTCGCCGCACACCGTGCGACCGCTTCCGGACCTTGACTGCCGCATGGCCGACGATCTGACCGACGATCTGGCCGAAGATGTCACGCCCCTGGCGCCGTTGCCCCCCCAGTTTTAAGGCAAATTACCAATGGGGGCCCAGGTCTGCGGCCCTCCCGCCATTGATCCGCTCTTTAAGACGGTCGACTTCTTCATGCTGCTAGATCTGCACCGCCTGGCGCCACGCGCGCAGCGTTTCTTCCGCTCTCCTCCCTGGACCGACACGATCCCCGCACAGACGGAGTCATTCGCCATATGATGGCATCCATCCAAGACAACCTCCGATGTCTGACGCAGGCCCTCGACCTGCTCGACCAGCTGTCCGACGAAGACTACGCCCACCCCTTCCCCACGCCCCTCGGCTGCGCCATCGGCGCCCAGCTCCGCCACATCATCGACCACTACACCTGTCTGCTCCGCGGCATCCGCGACGGCGTCGTCGACTACGAAGACCGCCCCCGCGACCAGACCATCGCCCGGAGCCGCGCGGTCGCCCGCCAGACCCTCGAAGCCATCATGGACGAGCTCCGCGCGCTGCCCGCCGATCGGACGCACCGCCCGCTCTCGGTCCAGATCGCGACCGGCGCCCTCGCCGACGTCCATTCTGGCCCAGCGCCCTCCAGCCTCGCCCGGGAGCTGCAGTTCGTGCTGCTCCACACCGTCCACCACTACGCGCTCATCGCGGTCGAGCTGAGAACCCGCGGCCTGCCGTGTGACCCCGACCTCGGCGTCGCCCCCGCCACCCTCGCCTGGCGCCAACAACAAGCCAGCGCCTGAGCGGGCCCTCCGATGACCCGTAGGATCCTCCTCGGCGTATATGTGATCCTGCTCGTGGCCTCGACGCTGATGCGCCCCGCCGATTTCCTGCCCGTGGACGGGCAGTCGGCGGTCCGCCTTCCCGGCCAGGACCTGCGCATCGCATGGTGGGATCTGCCCGCAGAAGCACCCGAAGCCACCGCAGACATCATCCTGATTCATGGAAGCCCCGGCGCCGGCGCCGACCAGATGACCCTCGCCCGGAGCCTGCCTGAGACGACCCATCGGTACGCCCTCGACATGCCTGGCTTCGGGGGGTCTACCCGATATGTCGCGGATTATTCGGTCCGCGCGCACGCCCAGAACGTCCTGGACTGGATGGACGCCGTCGGGCTGGAGGACGCCCACTTCGTCGTCCACAGCATGGGCGGCGGCGTCGCCCTGGAGACCATCGCGAAGGCCCCGACGCGGGTCCGCTCTTTGACCATGATCTGTGCCATCGGTGCCGTCGAGCTGGAGCTGCTCGGAGACCAGACCATCAACCACGGCATCCACGGCATGCAGCTCCTGGGCATTCAGGCGCTCACGGCGTTGACGCCGCACTTCGGGGCGCTCGACCGCTTCGCCCTCAACGTCTCCTATGCGCGAAACTTCTACGACACCGACCAGAGCCGGCTCCGCCCCATCCTCTCTGCGATGGAGCAGCCGCTGCTGATCGTCCACGGTGAGACGGACCCGCTCGTCCCCGTGGAGGCCGCCCGGGAGCACCATCGGATCGTCCCCCACAGCGAGCTGGTCGTCCTCCCGACCGACCACTTCCTCGTCTTCCGGCCCGATGAGGCCCAACAGGTCGCCGACATCGTCGCCGACTTCATCGAACGCGTCGACGACGGCGAGGCGCAGACCCGCACAGACGCCACGCCCGCGCAGCGGGCCGCGGCCCGCGCGCCCTTCGACTTCGATGACCTCCCCGAGATCTCTGGACCAGGGCTGCTGGTCACCGGCGCGCTGCTCGCCGTGGCCACCTTCTTCAGCGAAGATCTGACCAACATCGCCGCCGGGTTGATGGTCGCCAACCACCGCCTGGACTTCTGGTTTGCCGCCATCGCCTGCACCATCGGGATCTTCCTCGGCGACGTGCTGCTGGTCCTGGTGGGACGGACGCTCGGTCGGGCAGCGCTGCACCGGGCGCCGCTGCGGTGGCTCGTCTCCGAAGCCGCCATCGACCAGGCGTCGGATTGGTATGGCCGAAACGGCGCACAGGTCATCTTCACCAGCCGGTTCACCCCTGGCATGCGGCTGCCCATGTATGTCGCCGCCGGGATCCTGAGGACGCCGCTGATGAAGGTCACCCTGTGGCTGCTCGTGGCCTCGGTGCTGTGGACGCCGCCGATCATCTACCTCGCCGCGATCCTCGGAGAGCCCGCGCTCGCCTGGGTCGAAGGCGCCCAAAATGGGGTATTGTGGCTGATCGGTTTCGGGCTGTTGATGGTCGGCGCCCTCCGCGTCGGGGCGCCGCTGGTCCGATGGCGCGGGCGGCGGCTTGCCCGGGCATGGCTGCTCCGACAGGTTCGCTGGGAGTATTGGCCGGCATGGCGGGTGTATGGGCCGGTCGTCCTCCGCATCCTCCCCGTCGCCTGGAAGCACCGGAGCCTCACCGCGTTCACCGCCGTCAACCCTGGGATGCCCGCTGGCGGCGTCGTCGGCGAGTCCAAGTGGGACATCTACCAGCGGATGGGCGGGCGAGACCAACCGTTCCTCCCCAACACCGCGCTGCTCCGCGGCGATCGGCTCGCCGACGCGCTCGCGTTCGTCGAGGACGCCGGGTGGCCGGTCGTCCTCAAGCCCGACGCCGGGCAGCGCGGGCAGGGCGTCGCCGTCGTCCGCTCTGAGGCGGCGCTGCGCGCCTACCTCGACAAATCCGAGGGGGACGTCCTCGTCCAGGCGTACATCCCCGGCGTCGAGTTCGGCGTCTTCTATGTCCGCCACCCCGACGCGGCCCAGGGACGGGTCTTCTCCATCACCGCCAAGCACCCCGTCGCGGTCACGGGCGATGGTGAGCGCACCCTGGAGACCCTGATCCTCTGTGATGACGAGATCCTCCCCAAGGCGCCGCTGCACCTCGCGGTCCATGCGCCGGACCTGATGACGGTACCCGCCGACGGCGCGCAGGTGAACCTCGTCGAGGTCGGCACCCACGCCCGCGGCGCCCGGTTCCTGGACGCCGGAGACCTCAACGCCCCCGCGCTGGAGGCGGTGATGGATCGCATCAGCAAGCAGTTCGATGGGGGGTTTTTCTTCGGCCGATATGATGTACGGGTGCCCTCAGCCGAGGCGCTGACCGCCGGAGAAGGGGTGATGATCATCGAAGCCAACGGCGTCACCTCTGAGGCGACCCACATCTTCGACCCGAAGCACTCGGCCCGGTATGGTCGACAGGTCCTCACCGAGCAGTGGACGTTGGCGTTCGACATCGGCGCCGCCAACATCCGCCGTGGGGCCAAAGAGACCTCCCTCTCTGAGCTGTGGGCGATGTACAGGACATTCCAGCGAGAGGCCCTCGCCGGCCACGCGCCCGTCGACGAGCCGCTGAAGCGCAGCTGAGGGCTCCGCTCAGGGCATCTTCTCGGGGTTGTGGTGGTGCACGTCGAGCTGCGGGTACGGGACGGCGATCTGGGCGTCCTTCAGGGCATCCAGGATCGCCACGTTGAGGGCGGAGGTCATCTCCGGCGCCTGCCAGGGGTCGTTGATCGCGACGCGGACGACGAAGTCGAGGGAAGACGCGCCGAACTCCCGGAGGAGGACCCGGGGCGAGGCGTCCATGTCGCGGCCAGGGATCGTGGCCGCTGCCGCCGCCAGCACTTCGAAGGTCTGCTGTACGTCGCTGCCGTAGGCGATCCCGATCTCACAGACGATCTGATGGCAGCGGGTCTTGTGGGTACGATGGCGGACCGGGCGACTGGCGAGAAGGTAGTTGGGCATGACCATCATCTCGCCCAGATGGTTCTCCAGACGCGCCGTCCGCAGGTGGATGTGGATGACCCGCCAGGCCTCGTCCTCGAAAACGATGACGTCACCGGGCTCGATCTGGCGCTCCATCAGCAGCAGGATGCCAGCCGCGATGCTGCGGGTGATCTCCTGTAGGGCCAACCCCAGGCCGACCAGCACGACTGTCCCGACCGCAAGGAGCGAATTGAGGTCGACGCCGATAATCTCCAGGGCGACCAGGATGGAGGTACCGAACACCCCGATCCGCAGGATCCGCCCCACCAGGATCCGCATCGACTTCGAAGAGCGCGGAAAGAACCGATCAAAGAACGCGGAAGACTGGCGGAACAGGACCTGTGAAGCCACCAGACCGGACACGAACACCACGAGCGCGAGCGCCGCATAGTGCCAGTCTCCTGTGATCATCCATAGAAGGGATTCGACGTTGCTGTACTCCATCGTGACGTTCAACCCCTCCTATGCACAACACGGCCCGTGTCTTCGCGTCAACGGGCGACCGTTTGCGAATGTCTGCGCGCTGTCATGGACCTATCTTCGAAGTATGGAAGGTCCAGGCGCACGCGATGGAGGCGCCGGCGATCTGAAACCGGCATCGTGGTCTTCGGTACGGTATAAACCGTTGTCTTCGAGGGAAACGATGCCGATCTACTTCGCTGCTGGGGGCGGGCTGCCCGCGCTCTCTGACATCCCAGACCTGGTGTGGGGCTTTCTGAACCCAGCCCACCCCGAACACATCCCCATGTTGCTGGTCTATGCCGGCGGCGCCCTGGCGATCTCGTTCCTCTGCAGTTTGCTGGAGGCCACGCTGCTGAGTGTCCGGGTGACAGAGCTGATCCGCCGGGCCGAAGAAGGCGATCGCGGTGTGCAGTTGTTGCTGATGTACAAACAGGAGCGCATCGAAGACGGGATCGGCTCCATCCTGACGCTGAACACCATCGCCCATACGATCGGGGCGTCTCTGGCGGGGGCGCAGGCGGCCCGGGCCTTCTCCAGCGAGAGCCTCCCCGAAGACGTAGCGGTGGCGGGGTTTTCGGCCATCCTCACCGTCGCGGTGCTCATCGCGACCGAGATCATCCCCAAGACGTTGGGCACCAACTACGCCAGCGCGCTCGCCTCCCCGGTCGGCTACGCCATCCGCGGCCTTGCCTTTCTCACCAGCCCCATCCTCTTCGTCACGGGCTTCCTCACCCGGCTGATGTCGCGCAAAGAGCCCGAGGGGATCAGCCGCGGCGAGCTTCAGGCGCTGGTGAACATGGCCCAGTCCGACGGCGCCATCCAACAAGACGAGTCGCGGGTCCTGTCCAACCTGCTCGGGTTCGATGGGCTCACCGTCGAGGACGTGATGACCCCCCGCACCGTGCTGCGGATGATCGACCTCAAGAGCACCGTCGGCGACTTCGTCGACAGTGAGATCCTCGCCGAGCACACCCGGATCCCGGTCTACAAAGAGAGCCGGGATCAGGTGCAGGGCTACGTCCACCAGCAAGAGCTGCTCCGCTCCGTCGCCCGCGGGAGCCCCCGAGACCTCCCGCTGGGCGACTTCATCCGGCCGGTCCGGACCATGACAGAGGCGACGACGCTCGGAGAGGCGCTCCGAACCTTCCTGGAGAGCCATGAGCACCTCGCCATCGTCCAGGACACCTTCGGTGGGACCTCAGGGCTGGTGACCCTTGAAGACGTGATGGAGACCCTTCTCGGCGCAGAGATTGTCGACGAAGCCGATCGGGTCGAAGATCTTCGCGTACTCGCTGAGCAGATCCGAGACCGGCGGATGGCCCGCCAGAAGCAGACCCCCGCCGAATAGCCTCTGCGGGAGGCTTTCTCTGACGGCATGACACCAGGAAGCACAGGGTGTACGCTGTTCACTATGTTCTGGTTCACCCTGTTTTCCTGTTCATCCCCAGACGGACCATCCGCTCAAACGCAGGCGGCGGTTGACGACGATGCTGTCGAAGAGATCGACGAAGAGGTCGACGATCCCCCGTCGTTGGGTGCGCTCACAAGTCCTTCGCAGCCGGGCCTGTTCGGCGCCCGCTTCACGGGGCCGCATGTCTTCGAGCCGGTGCGCACCGGGTCGGTCAACATCCAGCTGGACCTCGCCGAAGGCGCGCAGGCCCGGGTCTCGGTCTGGGATGCGGCGCAGGAAATCGCGGTCATCGATGACAACGTCGATGAATCCGGCATGGTGTCCTGGGATGGTCGGGACGATCAGGGCGCATGGGTGCCACCGGGCGCCTATACGCTCCGTGCAGACGTTCAACTCGACGCGTTCGACGTGGTGATCGAACATGAGCTGATCCCTGTCTCGATCGGGGTGACTGCTGGGGTGTATGGCGGCGAGGCGGTCCCCCTGATCTGGCACCGAGACGGGGGCGCCGGGATGTACTACGCTCCCCCCGCAGAGATGCCCGCGTTCTCGTTGATCTTGAGTGATGAACCATATGCCGCCTCAAGAAGCGGCGTGCCTCCTTTGTGGGATGGATTGGAGACGGCGCCGCCCCCGGGGGTCGCCTATACCTGGCCGACCGCTCACCCCTGGAACGATGGGGATGAGACGGCGCTGACCGCCCGCTTTGCGGTCGATGCTGGCGATGCCGAGGTCGAGATCGTCGCCACCATCGACGGCTGGCAGCGCCAAGGGGATGGCCAGGCCGCTTCAGATGGGGAAGCCACCTTTATCCGTCGCGATCCGCTGGGGGATGGCCCCGGTATCATCGAAGAGACCCTGGTCCTTCGCTATATGGTCGATGGAGAAGAGATCGCATCCCAGCAGATCCCCAACCGGATGTATGTGTTGCTGGATGCGCCCACCTTCGATGAGGAGGGGCTCCCCTATGGTCCCTGGGTCGCCGCCATCGATCCGGCCCTGCGCGCGATCGAAGGCGTCCCGCCGGTTCAGCGGGATGTTCTGGACGCGCTCGTCGCGCATATCTACAACGATCTGGACTTGCAGTATGACACCCGGTCCGGCGCCAGCGCGTATGTCATGTACTCAAGCTGGCCTTCGGGCAACTTCTGGGAGAACGCACGCTTCGACTTCACTGCGTTTTTGGATCGCGAAAACGGCGACATCATCAACTGCACAGACGCGTCGATGATCCTGAGCAGCTACGCCAACATGCTGGGCGCCGATCTGAGCTACCAGATCCTCAACCCCTCATTCCGGCTCAACCAGATCAAGGCGATCGGTGGGGCAGACTTCAGCAATTGCCCCTTCGGCCCAAGCTCTTGCGGGTTCTCCTACCACGCGATCACGACCATGAGCGGCGCGGGCGAGTGGATCTACGACGCGACCCTGGCCCTCGATGGTGATGACGACCCGAGCACCTACCCTGGCGAAGAGCTGCTGGTGCAGCATATCTCAGCGGAGGAATACCGGCAGCGACTGGTCCTCAGCGGAGACCCGTACTACCACTCGACCTCGAAAGGGACCCTCCAATGATGCGGCTGTTGCTGTTCCTCTTCGTCTTCTGGCCCACCGCTGCGCTCGCAGGGGGCATACACGCCGGCATCCCGGTGCGCTCGGTGCCGGGCATCGGCCCCGCCCGATTTCAGACCGCCCAGCTCGGATGGACCGCCCCGGTCGAACGGGGTGGACTCGTCCGCGTCTTTGTGGGACAGACCCCAGAAGCCGCCGCGCAGTGGTACGACATCCAACGCCAGACCGTCACGCGCCCGCTCCCACCGCTCTCGATGTCCGCCGATCAAGCCCACGGAGATCCGACGTCGATGGTCATGTTTCTCGATGGAAACGTCGCGGTGCAGGTCCGGGCCGACCAGGGCGCCCGCGACCTGGCCGAGGCGCTCCGCGCCGCCATCGTGGATGAAGGCGCTGCGGACTGGCCGGCGCCCCCATCGCTGCGATTCCATCCGGACACCAACACCTACACGGTGGATGCGCCGGATGCGTTCCACATCTCGTTCGAAGGCGGCGCCCGGATCAGCCGCGGGCAAGAGCCGCTGCGCTTCTCTGCGCCGCCACAGACCGTCACCGCCTGGGACGCGCTAGGCCGCGCCAGCGTCTCCCGCTGACCATCAACGGGGCTAAAGACACAGATTCATCGCAAACCACTTCGAGCCGTCTCAGACTGAACGGCGTCGAAGACTGCCGAAGGTGCGCGCGATCATGCGCGCCGCCCTATACCAGGGCGTTGAAGAACGCGACGCCCTCCCGCCACTTGCTGAACTTCTCGCAAAAGCCGGCTCCCAACGACGACGCGCGGGTGACGTCCCGTGGATTGTCAGAGTTCGAGACGAACACGATCGCGGGAATCGTTCGGAACGCTTCCCGGCTCCGGATCGCCCGCAACGTCTCGAAGCCGTCCATGCGAGGCATGTTGATGTCCAGCAAGATGATCGATGGCATGGGCGCTTGCGCCGCTTCGGCCCTCTTCATATGCTCCAACGCCTCCTCTCCCGATAAAAACGTGAGGAGGCGGTGGGTCGCCGCCAGGGCCGAGCGGTCAAAGCACCGGCGGAGGATCGCGATGTCTGTGGGGTCATCGTCAACGATCACGACGGGGCCGTCGCCACAGAGCTTCATGTTCATGATGGTCCCAGGGTGAACTCGACACGGAAGGTGCCGTGGGTCGGTGCGAGCCGGATCCATCCACGGTGGCGGTTCACGACGCGCCTACAGATGCTCAGGCCCAGGCCGGTCGAGGTCCGATTCCGACCGGCGACGAAGGGTTGCAGGAAGTCCCCGGTGATGGTGTCTGGATCCCCATCCCATTGATTCTCGACCACAAAGACCGACGCTGAAGTCATCTGCAGCGTCAGGGTGCGCGGCGCAGCGCCATGCGTGATCGCGTTCGCGATCAGGTTGCGCAGCAGGATGTCCACAAGGACCCGGTAGCCCCGCACCCGATCGGGCAGGTCGATCGAGACGTCCTGCGCCACGTCTGCGGGCAGCAGCTCATCGACGATGGCGCGCGCCATCGCAGAGATGCTGAACGTCTCAGCCACCAGCCCGGGGCCGCTGAGCCGGGTCAGCATGCGAAATCCGTTGATCATGTCCATCATGGCGGCGCCCTGCGATTGGATGAGGCCCAGCTCCTGCCGCTGATCGTCGGTGAGGTGATCTTCGTGATCGTCGAGGAAGAAGTCAAGCAGGACCTGCTGCCGCCGCATGGGCTCCCGCAGATCGTGGGCCACAACATGCGCGAAGTGCTCCAGATCCTCATTCATCCGCTGAATGTCAGCCTCTGCCTTGATACGGGCGTCGATGTCCTCGATCGAGCCCGCCATCCGAACCGCAGCACCCGACGCGTCATGGGTGGCCATGCCAGAGCCGCGGAACCAACGGTATGACCCATCGCCGGTGCGAAGGCGATAATTGATGTCGAAGGGCAAGCCGTACTCGAAGTGTGCGTCGAGGAGGTCGAAGGTCTTCTGGCGATCGTCAGGGTGGAGCAGCTCCCGGAAGCTGGCCAGGCCAGGAGAGACCTCCTCCGGATAGATCCCAAGCAACGAATAGAACCGGGGGCTCCAGTACTGCTCATCCCGCTGGACATCCATCCAGTCCCAGACCCCAACGCTCGCGCCCGCCAGGACAAGATCCAGACGCTCGTTGGCTTCGCGAACCGCCGCCGCCTGGGCCAGACGCGCCGTATCATCGATCGCGAGGAGGAGCGAACCGCCGATGGTGCCGTCATCGTAGGTCCAGGTGCCGACCTTGACGATGAAGCGGCGCACCGTATCGCCCTGGGAAGCCTGGACGACATGCTCCCGAGAGCCAGGCGCTTCCAGAACGTCCTGGATATGGACATGGAGCGCCGTCAGGGACGGATAGACGTCAGCAAAGAACGCATCCGGTCCGCTGGCACCCGGGCCGAACGCGTCGGCCCATTCAGGGCTCATGGCGGCGATGCGGCCCCGAACATCCAAAACCATCGCAGGAAGCTGGAGCGCACCCGCCAACAGGCGAAGGGGCTTGGACAGCGACTTC
>JBCBLB010000090.1:0-19617 GCA_038520555.1 Myxococcota bacterium
GTGAAGCACCTCATCCGGCGTCTGGGACAGATCCTGAAGCTCATGCTGAAACGTCGGGATGTTGCGCTTCAGGGCATCAAAGACCGGTCCATCGGCGAAGAGGTCGGCGAACTGTCGGCTGGTGGTCCACCGTTGGGTGCCGTTGTACAGCACCATCGGTACAATAAACGGCAGCCGCGTCGTCTTGCGGCGACGACCGTGGCTTCTCAGCCAGGCCTCCCAGATCCGAACCATATATTGCAGCAACCGGAACGGCATCTGCGTGTCACGGGACCGCTGATGCTCGAACAACACGTATAAAAGCAGTTCATCGCCGCTCTTCAGTGGTGCCCGATACAGAATGTCGCTTTCGGTGCGTTCCAACTCCGGATCGATGAACGTGCCGGGGACAGGTTCAAGACCCGTCCAGTCCACCGCGGCGACAACTGCGGCCGGAAGTTGGGCTTCAAAGTGTTCCCGAGCAACATCAGGGCGAGAGAAGCCGTAGCGAAACAAATGGTCGTGGGAATCCTTCGTGCTCATCCCACGAGCATACACAAAAAACAGAACATATGTTCAGACCAGGCGACCGACCACCATTGTGTTTTCCCAGCGGACCGTGGCGCGGAAGTAGACCACCATGTGGTCTCCAGGCGCGATCCCATGCGGTACGAAGATCTGGGCATACTGCGGCGACGGATCGGCGCGCCGGCTGAGGACCGATTCAAACCGCACCCCATCGGTCGAAGCGTAGACCTCGACCCGATCGCTGGTCACAGCCGGGCCAGGCTCGACGCAGGTGGTCATGAACAGGTGACCCGCCTCATTCTGGGCGCCGTAGTAGACCGGACAGGGGGTGTCCTGCAGCCACTCGGTTGCCCCACCGTCTCGAGGCTTCCGCACCACGCCGCTCTGCTGAAGCGGAGAGTCCACCCCCCAGATCAGATGCGTGGGCGTAAACAGAAGGTCAACCGCCCGTGATCGCTGTCCCTCCGCAGCGAAAGGCGTCAGCGTCTGCAGCCCGTCGTCTGAGTAGGAGATGACGCTCTCTTCGTCCGTATCCCCAGTACACACCCAGCTCCGACCCGGAACAAACGGATCGTCGATCACAGCGTGTACATGACGAACCGTGCCGGGCCCGAAGGTGTAGAGGGTCTCCCACACCCCTCGCGCCGGATCCATACAGCGGCGGATGTGGACGGGTTCACGGACGTTCTCGCCCGGATCTTCGCCGAAGTTGTCTCGATAGTCGCCCACCTGAAGCCGGCCATCTGCGTCAACGTTCACGCCCCGACGCACCGGGCGATAGTCGACCGGCCCTGCTGGCATCGGCGAGAACCGGCGCGCGCCCGGCGGCAGGTGGTGCTGACGGGTGCCGGTAAACGCCACCATGCCGCCATCCCCCAACCGAACCACCTGCCGCGCCGACGCGTGCAGCAGCCGATCTGCCACCCGAAATCGGGCGATCAACGCCGAGCGACCGCCCTGGATGGATGCGTGGTGGCGCCAGCTGCGGCCCAGGTCTGGCGAGCAGTACAGCCCGTCTCCGCGGGTGGCCCACAAGCCGTCTTCATCAAAGAAGTGCGGTCGATATCCGTGGCACTTCCGGACGATCGATAGCTTCATCGCGCCGTGCGCCAGGCGGACAGGTCCCGATCGAGCAGGGCCTCCAGGGCGGCGACCTCTTCGCGGAAGTCCTCCTGAAGCTGCGCCCGCAGGTCGGCCGGCATCGGCGGCCGCGGCGCGTTCTTCAGGTTGATGTAATGCAACCCCGACAGCAGCCGATCGTAGCCGGGCACTGGCGGTTCGACGAGGCCATGCAGCACCGACCGCTGCGGCGGTCGCTTCAGCCACCGGTGCAGCCGACGGCTGCGGTGCACCCGGTTCGAGTTCTTCGCCCGCGGGTTGCCATGGACCACGTCCTCCCGCCCCGGGAAGTCGGTCCGCACCCCCAGAAAGGCCAGCACTCCGTCCAGCACCTGCCCCGGATCCGCCTTGAAGTCGTCGAAGATCACGACATGCACACGCTCCCGACCGAAGACATCAAAGTAACGGCGGACCTGATCGCGGTAGCGGACCAGGCTGCGATACAAGACGCCGCCCTTCGGGATCGAGTGGGGCGGTAGGCGGCGGCCTGCGGCGCGGTCGGGCTCCGCGGCGAGCGCCTCGGAGAAATCGGTGATGTCCTCATAGGCGGCGAACACCATGTGACTATGCAGCGAGTGCAGCCAGCTGACCGGCTCCCGGAGCATCATCACGATCCGCGCATCGGGCACGAAGTCGTAGATCTCCTCGGCGGCCTGGGTGCTGGCGAGGTACCAGGTCGAGGACTCGCCGACGCGCTGCTCCGGAGAGGCCGCCTCAAAATGGGCCAGATAGTTGTCCAGCGTCCGGGTCGGATGATTGTACTCCAGGTCCGATCCGAAGAAATGCAGCTCTTTGCGGGCCATGAACAGGTCCGGGTGCCGCTTGAGGTAGTCATCGAGCCGGCCCGATCCGCTGCGCGGATGGCCAACAAACAGAAAGTCTGGTCGTCGCGACATGTCAGCGTTTCCCGCGCACCGCCGACAGGCGGTAAATCGTTGTGCCTTCCCGGCGAAGCCGGTCCGCATGAACCCGATCCAGATCATCGGCGCGGAACAAATGGGCGTCGGCCCGACCGATATGCCCCTCCTGGATGATGCCCGCGCCGGTCATCGCCCGATACACCTCGTTATACGCCTGCTCATCGTTGTCTACCCGCAACAGCGTCCACTCATCCGAGTGGATCTTCGTCTGGACCGGGACTTCGCGGCCGTCGGGGAAGCGCACCGTCTTCGTGAAGAGCCCATCGGGGTGATACACCTGAATGGGAAAGGGTTCGACTTGATCTTCGATGGTGTGGTGCGAGGAGACCTTGCCGATCCCGATGCCCACACAGAGGATCTGGCCACCCTGCGCCGAGAGCCGGGCGAACGGCGACCCCGGGCCGCACGGGGTCTGGCTCAGGTGGTGCGTCCCCGTGTAGTCCTCCGCCCCGGGCCCCAGCGCAGCGACCGAGTGGGTGGGGTGCCCGGAGCGCTTCGCCCCGGGGAGCTTGCGGAAGGTGTCGGTGATGCGGCCCATATACGAACGATCTTCGACCATGTCGAAGGGGGTCGGGTCGCTCATATACTCCAGCAGCGGCACCTTCATCGGGTACGTCGGCATCAGCAGCGTGGCAGCCGGACCGATGACCTCACGGAGGGCTTCGATAAACTCAGCGGCGCCGCCGTCGATAAAGCCCACCTTGCGCATCGACGAGTGCAGCATCAGGTCTCGGCCCGGCTCCACCCCGAGGTCCCGCATATGCGCGATCAGGTCGGCCCGGGTGAACCGTGCGTCTGGATCGTCGCGGACGTTCTTCTCCCATTGGCGCCGCCGCCAGATCTTTCGGGCGGACTTCAGCGCGTCCACGGCAGTCGTGGGAAGGACTGTCACCGCCAGATCGCGGACCTGTTGTTTCAGGCTCAACACCACCTCCTCGGGCCGATCAGGCCGCGGAGTATAACGAGTAACCGAAAGACCCATCGACCCCGCGTTCCGCATTCTTTAGGCCCGGACAGGGTTCACTCTTTGCGCGCCGTGCCGATGGAGAACCCCGCAACGGAGCGAATCATGCCCACCGATAAGCCCACCGTCGTCGTCGTTGGACCGTTTTCCACCTCCGCCGCTGGCGGCGTCGTCACCTTCCAGCGCAACCTCATTGAAAAATCCAACCTCTCCGAGCAGTGGAATTTTGTCCGCTTCTCCACCGCCCGCCCGCCCAAAGAGTCGGTCAACAACAACTACTCGTATGGTGCCATCTTCAACAGCGGGATCCGACGGGCGATCAAAGGGGTGGCCATCACCGCCTGGCACATCGCCACCTTCATCGCCGTCCTTCGCCGCCATGACGCCACGGTGGTTCAGATCCAGTCCTCGGACTTCTACAACTTCTGGGAGGGCATGATCTACATCGCCCAGGCCCACGCCGTCGGCGTCCCCGCGGTCATCCGCTTCGGCGGTGACTTCGAGCACTTCTACACCATCTCCAGCCCGCGCGCCCAGAAGATCATCACCCGCCTGCTGAAGACGCCCGACAACATCGTCTGCCAATCGGAGGGGTGGAAGTCGTATTTTTCGACGCTCACCGATGCCGACCGGCTCCATGTCGTGGGCAACGCCGTCCCGCCCCCACCGCCGCCGCCCGATCGCACCGTCCGCACCGGGCCGCCAGAGCTGATGTTCATCTGCACCGCCGACGCGAAGCGGAAAGGCGTCGACGCCATCCTCGAAATGGCCCCGAAGCTGCGGGGCCGGGCGAAGATGACCTTCATCGCCACCCCCGATCCGATCCAGCAGCGGGTCCGCGACATGGGCCTCGACGACCTGATCGAGATGCACGGCTCCATCACCCCGACCGAGATCGTCGGGTTCTATCGGCGCGCCGACATCTTCCTGCTGCCGTCGTTCTCCGAGGGCTTCCCCAACGCCATGCTCGAAGCCATGGCCGCCGCCCTCCCCTACGTCGGCAGCCCGGTCGGCGCCGTCCCCGAAGTCATCAACGACGGCGTCGAAGGCCTGCTCGTCCCCGCCGGAGACGCCGAGGCGCTGACGAAGGCCACCATGGCCCTCGTCGACGATCCCCAACGCCGACGGACAATGGGCGCCGCCGCCTACCGGAAGGTCTCCGAAGAGTACGAACTCAACATCATGTTCTCCCGCTTCAACCGGATCTGGCGACAAGCCATCGATCGACACACGAGCCAATGATCCCCATGCTGTTTCCGCTCCTGCTCGCCTGCACCGTGCTCACCGGCCCCTCCCCGGAGGCGCCTCCTGAACCCGAAGAAACGCCTGCGCCCATGCCGCCGCCAGAGGTCACCCTCGCCCCCCTGGGCGTCCTGACGACCGCTGCAGAGATCACGCCCGGAAAATACAGGGCGTTCGCCAGGCACCGCACACGCGTCTTCCACACCCGCGAGCGGGTCGAGGACCAGACCGTCAGCGGCGATGTCGTCCTGGAGATCTCCGACGAGCAGACGTTCTCGTTGACCTATGACAGCGAGCTGATCGCCCGCTCCGATGTCAGCCGATACGCCTCCGCCAGCGGCACGCACGAGAAAAACACGCGCCGAGACACCGACACCAGCACCCTGCGCGGCACAGCGAAGCAGACGCCCGAAGGAACCCTCCTGGCGGTCGAAGGGATGACGATGAGCTGCGCGACCTGGACCGGCGAGGCCCTCCCCCGACCCGCCGTGGGGTGCCGGATCGACGGCGAGCCCGCTGCGATGGTGAGCGCCATCGCCGTGCCGCTCGGCGACGAAGGGAAGCGATACCTCATCCTCGGCGAAGCGGACGGGCTGACCGTGCGGTGGAGGACCGACGGGAAGGGGCGGGGCGATCTCGAAATCGAGTGATATCCTTCATCTCATGAAGGATTTTGACCTCGCATGGATGATCCGCACCGTCGCCCTCTCGACGCTCGCAGGGATCGGATTCTGTGTGATGGTCCTGCTGATCTGGTCGGGGATGCACCTCGTGCTCAACGATCAGGCGCCGATGGGCGCTGCCGTGATTGTGATGACGTCCTTCTTCGGCTTCTTCGGGCTGCCCCTCGCCATCCATTCGCTCACCTGACACCCCGGCCACCACCCGCCCGATGCGCGCTTCGTGAAAGTCAGGTGGTATGTCTATTTTTCTTTTATATGAGGCTCATCATCATAAATGAATCATTTAAAATGATGTGTATCATCCTTTGATTGGATTATTGGATGATGTCTGTCATCGGAGATGAATGTTGGCCCGCTATTCCCCTGAGCACGCCGAAGAGACACGGCGCTCGATTCTGTCCACCTGCACCGCTCAGATCCGGCGCGCGGGCTTGAGCAGCGTCCGCGTCAGCGCGCTGATGAAGTCCGCCGGGCTGACCCATGGCGGCTTCTACCGGCACTTCGCTTCACGGGATGCGCTGCTGATGGAAGCCGCCACGTCTGCGATGTCTCAGGGCGCCCGCTGGCTTCAACAGGCCCTGCTGCGAAAGGGGGCGTCGCTGGAGAACCTCGCAGCGGTCTATCTCTCTGAAGCGCACCGCGACGATCCGGCGGTCGGCTGCGCGCTCCCCTCCATCGGCCCCGAAGTCGCGCGGTTGCCTGGGGACGCTCGGCGGGCGTTCACCGCGGCCCTCAACGAAGAGCTGATGCTGATTCGGATGCAGCTGCCGCTCAGCCATCCCAACCCCGATCAGGCCGCCTGGGGGGTGTTGTCTGCGATGGTCGGCGGGCTCATCCTCGCCCGGCTCGTCCCCGATGAGGCGACCTCCCGGCAGGTCCTCGCCGCTGCCCGACGCGCCGCCGTCAACGCTGCGAATTAACTGGCGGCGAATTAACTGGCTGCGAATTAACTGGCGGCGTGTCGGCGACGGATGGGGTGCAGCGGCGGCTCGACGACGACGCGGTTGCGGCCCTTGTCCTTGGCGCGATCGACGGCGCGGTCGGCGGCGAGGAGCAGCTCGCGGCAGGTGTGGTCGACGTCGGAGACGCTGGACAGGGCGCCGATCGAGGCCACACCGAGGCTGGCGGTGATCGACTGGTGGGGCCAGGGCGCAGCGGCGATGGCCAGCCGGTACCGCTCGGCGACGTGGAGGGACTGTTCGTCGCTGGCGCCGCAGAGGACGACGACGAACTCCTCTCCGCCGACGCGGGCGACGAAGTCCGAGCCGCGGACGGTCCGGCGGAGGATGGCGGCGATCTCCTGGATGACCGCGTCGCCGATCTCCGTCCCATAGGTCTCGTTGAAGGCCGCGAAGTTGTCGACGTCGATGAGCACAAGCGAGATGGGGGTGCGGGTCCGGCGGGCGCGATCGATGATCGAATAGAGGAAGTCGAACAGGGCGCGGCGGTTGGCCAGGCCGGTCAGGGCATCGCGGTCGGGCTGCTCGTTGACGGTGACGTTGGCCCGGGCGAGGGCCTGGGCCTGTGCAGCCAGGGCCTGCCGGGCCTGGATCTGGTCGGTCACGTCGCGGTAGATCCAGATGTGCCCGCCGCACTGGCTGCCCACCCACACCGGCAGGAAGTCCCGCTCCAGGTAGCGGCCGTCGACGGTCTTCAGCCGCTCGGCGATGACCGGCTCACGGGCGGCGATGATCGCCGCGATGCGCTCGGGAAAGGCGTCGGCATGCTCGAACTGCGCCTTGATGTCGCGGGCCGACTCCGACCACTCCATCCCGATGAGGGCAGCGGGCGGCGCGGGGATGTGGAAGGTGTCGCAGAACAGCTGATTGGCCTCGACGATGCGGCCCAGCTCGTCTTCGATGACGATGGCCTCGTTGAGGTACATCAGCATCGACTCCAGGCGCGCCGCGGTCTGATGGGGCGCCCGGTTCGAGACCCGGCGCACAGTGACGTCCTGGAGCTGCATGATGAAGAACTGCGGTCCGCCGTCGGCGTTCTGGATGAAGGTGAGGTCGATCTGCGCCCACATCGGCTGGCCGTCGCGGCGGCGGCAGCGGGCCTCGAAGCGAACCCGCTCCTGCGCGCCGGTGAGGACCGGCTCCAGCTCGGACGCTTCGGAGAGGATCAGCTCTCGGATCTGCCACCGCAGCAGCTGGTCCGCAGAGATCCGGAGCGCACCACAGAGCGTCGCGTTCACGGCGAGGAACCGTCCATCCGGGGCGAGCACCGCCATCCCGATCGGCGCATGGCTGAACGCATGCTCAAAGAGGACCTCTGGCGAGATCCCGGCATCGAACAGCGCAGGTGAGAGTCCGGCCTGCATGTTGTGAGGCTCCGAAGGCGACGTTCCACATATCTACATCGGCCGGTCCCGCTCTCTTTGAACACCGGATCCCTTTTTTATCGCCGATGCCACCATTTCGTCGCTGTTTTCTGTCCCGCCCTGCCGCTATCCTCAGGGCATGTCCTCGATCCTGATTTTTTTGTTCGCCTGCACCAGCGATCCAGCCACCTCCGGCGATGATCCCTCCCCCAATTCCGATGACGTCGACACCGGACCTTTCTATGGGCCCGACGTCCAATGCGGCGACGACACCGTCGCGCCCGGATCGGTCGAGGGGCTGATCCGCTGGCCCTACGTCCAGAACATCACCCAGGACGGCGCCACGGTCGCCTGGGGCGTGCCCGACGGCGCCACCGCGTCGCTGGAGGTTGGCCGGGACGGCATCTATGAGACCGTCGCCGCCGCCGACGTCATGGACCTGCCGTACACCGACGACGGGCAGACCATGAGGCTGTTCCATGCGCGCGTCGATGGCCTCGAAGCCGGCGAGCAGTACTGCTATCAGGTGCGGGTCGATGACCTGATCCTCGCCAGCGGCCTGAAGCTGCGGACCGTCCCGGCCAGCGCGGACGCCCCGGTGAAGATGTTCGTCATGGGCGACTTCGGATCGGGTTCCGAAGCGCAGCGGCAGCTCGCTCAGGTCATGGCCGCCCACGCTGACGGCGTACATCTGTGGCTGACCACCGGCGACAACGCCTACGGATCGGGCACCTACCGCGAGTTCCAGGACAACGTCTTCGACGTCTACAAAGCCCTGTTCACCCAGATCCCGGTCTACCCCACGCCCGGCAACCACGACTATAAGACCGAGCAGGCACAGCCCTACCTCGACAACTTCTTCCTGCCGGAAGACGCATGGCGGGACGACCACAAGGAGCGCTATTACACCCTCGACTATGGGCCGATGCGCTACTTCGGCCTGGACAGCGAATCCCCCCTCCAGCTGGTCCGCGATGACGACGAACAGAGCGAGCCCCTCTGGGTGAACGCCAAGCTCGCCGAGACCGATAAGCCCTGGAAAATCGCAGCGTTTCATCGCCCGTATTACTCGGGCCAGCCCGAGCGGGGACCCGACGTCTTCGTCAACATCCACCTGATGCCGCTGTTCGACCAGTACGGCCTGGACATGGCGCTGACCGGACACAACCATATGTATGAGCGCTTCGCGCCGATGACCGACAAGGCGCCCGACCCCAACGGCACCACCTGGATCGTGACCGGCGGCGGTGGACAGTCCCTCTATGAGATCGGCGAAGCGGAACATCAGGTCGCCGTCCATCAGGCGCACCACTTTATGATCCTGGAGATCAATGGCTGCCTCCTGCGCGGGCGAGCCATCGGCCTGGGTGACGTCGTCCTCGATGAATTTGAGATCGATCGCTGCAGCGACGAGTAGCACGGAAGCCGTACAAACCCGCGTTTGCCGTCCCGGCAGCGGAAGATGACGTTACACCCCTCTTCGTAGAACCTTCTGTGACGAGGTAGACGATGTCAGAGCGGCTTCGACCCCGTGATATCGAAGCGATGGTGCTGGCCGTCCTGCGGGGCGCCGTGCGGACCTCTGAGGGCGCGCCGCGGGCATGGATGAGCGCGTACCAGGTGCTCGCCCTGATGCCGGAGGGGACATCGGCCCGGCTCATCGCAGAGGGACAGATCATCGGCGCCGTCAACATCGTGCGCACCGCCCTCGACGACCTCGCCATCCGGCTGCCGATCGACACGAGCGTCATCGACGCCCGCGGGCTGCGGCTGGCCGTAGATGGACATCTGGTTACCCCCGGCAGCCCCGCGGCGCCGGTATACCGACTGGGGATACGGTAAGGGCTCGGTCACCAAAAGTAAACCTCGTCAACATTCGATGACATCGTCGATGCCGAGGTTAGCCAACCCGCAAAACACAAGATGAGGTGCGTCGCCGATGGGGTCCGACAAACAATCGCTCCGAAAAGAGGTGTGGGAAGCGCTCGCCGCCGTGCAAGCCGAACGATACCCCGGCGCCCACGGTCGCATCCCCAACTTCAACGGCGCCGAAGCCGCCGCAGAGCAGCTCCAGACCCTCCCCGAGTGGCAGGCCGCACGGACGATCAAAATCAACCCCGACTCCCCACAGCTGCCCGTCCGATACGCCGCCCTCAAGCAGGGACGTCGGGTCTATCTCCCCGTCCCGCGACTCGCCGATAAAACCCCGTTCATCGAGCTGGACCCCGGGGTGATGCCCGTCGGCTCCGCATGGGTCGCCGCCTCCATCGAAGGCGCCATGAAGCTCGGTCGACCCATCTCCATCGATGAGATGCCCACACTCGACCTGATCGTGACCGGATGCGTGGCCGCGGATGTCCAGGGCGCCCGCCTCGGAAAAGGCGGCGGATACTCAGATCTGGAATACGCGATGCTCCGAGAAGCCGGAAAGGTCACCGCCAACACCGTCATCGCCACCACGCTCCATCCCCGCCAGATCCTCGACCCGGGACGGATCACCGTCGAAGACCACGACATCTCCCTCGACCTGATGGCCGTGCCCTCACGGGTGATTCGGACCAACCGAACCCACCCCCGCCCCGCCGGCCTGCTCTGGGAGCGGCTGTCCGAAACCCAGCGGCTCGCCATGCCATGCCTGCAACAACTCTGGAAGCACCATCAGGACGTCGTTGTCTCGTCTTGACTGCGCACCGCAGAGACGCGTAACATGTATGAAGCGCAACGGTGGAACCTGTCTCCTGAAAGGTTATACCTGGATTTTTGGACTCGGTTCTTTCTAAGAAATCATCTCACCCCAGATCACCTCAACCATATCTGCAATGTCGGAGTTGGAGCAGGTGAGTTTGATGATTGGCTGGGATACTGGAACCATGGGCGCGCTCGCCTGTCCGGCATCGACGTTGAACCATCCATTATTCATATGCTGACTGAGCGACAACGTATAGAACGCCATCTATACCCAACAGAGGGAGTCGTGGGCGGTCTGTTCCAAATAGATCACCTCAAGGACATCGATCTCATCACCGCAGTCGGCTCAACGCTGCATGAGACTGCGAATCAGGAAGAAGCCTTGACCGCGCTCCAGAGATGGCTCAAACCTGGTGGTTTGTTATACGTTACGCAAATTCATTGGCTATCCAGTCCAGAATGATTGCTTAATCGACCAGAAAGCATCATGGCGTGCCAGACATAGGATAAGATCCCTACGGCTTCAATGACTGCAGTGATCTTTCAGAATCTATAACCATGGTAATCGTTATCTATCGAAATCAATCGCAACATGGTGGGCTAGGATAGCGACTATCTCCTCGAAGGACTTTGGCTTATGAACTTTCTTCATGCGTACGCTATGGGTGAAGAGACCAAATCGTTTCACCCCTTCTCTATCGGAGTGTTGTCACCCTTTCTCAGGCACTGTACCACCCCTGATTTACCTGCGGTACCCAACACAGGTGGTAGATTGAATCCCCATAGGAAGGCTACGCAGGCGATCTCCTGGAGCCTCCGGGGCCGGGCTTGTGCGATGCGGCGAAAGAGTTCAGAGTCAATGAGACCGCGCCGGTCGAGTGACATGACGGCAGCCCGAGCCAGAGCACTGGGAGACAGATTTGCAGGGAGGGTAGAGTAAAGCTCTCTGCCCGAAGGTAATCCCCAGAGAAATCCACGAAGCTCCTCTGCCCCGAAGAGCAGGCCCAGCAACTCAGCGAGTCCATTATGGGGTGTCGCAGGCAGTTGCCAGACCTCCTTACAGCGGATCTCGCCGGCTTCATACACCCACACCTCCAACGAGGTCCCTTGACGAACCAAACATGAGAAGTTCTTTGGTGAACGCTGTGACATCGTCCTCCTCCTTCAGGATTCCAGCTCAGGATCCGTGAGGTTCATCTTACGTCTTCGGTCTGAGACTCAAGACCGGTTCCAAGAGTACACCGAGACCGAGTATCCGATGCTCTCTGTGCATCTGCTGTGCTGTCTGGTCGGAGGCCTTCTGTTCTTAACATCGCTGCTCCGATAGCAAATGCGGGACATACTCTAAGCAGCTTCTCTCGTCAGTGGACCTCCCTGATAGGTTTCCACGCATCATAGAAGAAGAGCACATAGTAGCGCTCGCGAGTGTTCCATGGTGTCAGCGGGCGAGCAGTATCTGGTTACGGTGTGCCCGCACTGTCAGAACAGATATGAGATCTCCAGGGTTTCACTCCCTGCTGAAACCTGTTCATCACTGCAGCGCTTACAGGGTGCCCAACCTGGAGACCTCGATATGCCCCACCTCACACCCACTGAGCGCGAGAATCACTTCTATAACATCATTCGAATCTTCATTTCGTCGAGCGCTCCTGCCTACCGGTTGGCACCACAGGAAGTGGATGATCTGACGCAGGAGGCTAGTGTTGAATTCACACATTATCGGGTTCGCACCGATGCAAACGCCAAAGCTGTGGCAAAAAATCACCTCAAACGCTTTGCTTCAAGAAGAAGCAGGTCTCATCTGGAGCTGAGGACTGAGAATGGAGCATGCGAAGGCGTTGACGTGCAAAGGGAGACTCAACACCTCTCAGAAGCCGTGACGGCGCCCCCTCTGAGGGAAAACGATCACTGGCATGACTCGGCGCTGGAAAAGGCTCAGCGTGCAGTCAATAACCTTCAAGCCAGATACAAGGCTAACAACAAGAAAATTCCGCTGCGAAATCTCGAATGGTGGATCTCATATGAAGTGAAGAACAACTCTCAGCGACACATCGCCGAGGTGAGTGGAAAACCAGCATCGTTGGTAAAAACTGGCATCAACCGCGCACGTAAAGAGATCAGGGAGGAGATCCTGCGGATGGAAACAACGTCGCATATCGGTCCTGTTCTTGATGATCTGAGGAAAGAGTTCTGGGACTGTGCAGAAGCGGTCAACCAACAGGACTTTGCTCGTCTGAGGAGTTCGATTAGCAGGCTCCCCGATAATCTGCTTCTCACAGAGCGTGGTCACACCTATCAAGGCCTTCTGTACCTTTCGGATGGTGAATTCAAACGTGCTCACGATGAATTCTGTAAGGCACTGTATTTAGCAGAGTCCTCTTACCGAATCACGGTGGCGCAGAACAACATTGCAGAGGCGCTGCATGCGATGGAGCTCAAAGCGCTTGAAAACGGGTACCTTGAGGAGGCTGATGAGTATCAGCGCAAGTGGAAACATCACCTGTTTATTGCGCACAAATTTACTTCCCATTCCCTGACACCTATCCTCAACGCGTTTCGCTGGCTGGGTCCACGAGGGCGTCAGCTTGAGCATCAGTGCTGGGCTGATCGTTTCGTTGATGCCATCAAAAAGGCTGATGAAGACGACCGGAAAAACGCGATCAAGGATCTTCGGAACGATCAGGCTCTGGCATGGGTGGTACAGAAGGAAAGCACCCGCAAGCTGCATCGGTTTATTCTCGCGGCGGCGGCATTGTTTTCGGTTCTGCAGCCTCTTAAAGCGACTCCACAGAGCAATCCGCTTGCAGAGATAGTGCCTCATCAGAGCAGCCGCCTGTCCTGGGCAGAATTCAAAATTCACAGCCCACCAAAGCAGAATGTACATGTGTCCAACGAAGTGTCAAAGTACTTTGCTGCAGGAATGCAGCTGATCGCTGACCGCCCAATCGAGACTGTACTTGTCAGTAGTTTGTATGAGTCTCAGAACGGTACTGATTGGCGAGATTTACAGCTGCATGATGCCGGCATGCAATTTGCCTGATCGGGATTCAGCCCTCAAACAACAGATATCGAGCGATAAAGAAAGCGAAGAAGATCCCGAGCAGCAGCCCAGATTCCCATCGGGCGAGCCGATCGTGGGTCCAGATGAACAAGAACGCTACCACGCTCGCGCCGATCCAGACGGGAAAGTCAAAGTAGAGCACCTCTGGCGGGACGACGGCGGTGTGCAGGACGATGCCGGCGCTAAAGGACAGCAACGGGTCGGTGATGTTGCTTCCGATGAGGTTTCCCAGGCCGATGTCTGCGCTCTTGTTGCGGACCGCTTGCAGCGCGACGGCCATCTCCGGCAGCCCGGTCCCGATCCCGATGCCCAGGCCGATGAGGGTTTCGCTCAGTCCGATCGCCCGTGCCACGATGACGGCGTTGTCCACGACCAGGTTTGCACAGAACAGCACCAACAGCAGGCCCCCCAGCGCCTTGCCGATCTCCCAGAGGACGCCGCCAGATTCTCTGTCTACATTGGTTTCGCCGTTCTCTTCGCTCTCCTGTGTCGCGCTCCGCACCAGTACGACGATGTAGATGAGGTAGACGAGGGTCAGGCCGACGCCTTCGATGGGCGTGGCCTGTCGGTCGAGGCAGACGAGCAGCATCAGCCCGCTGGCGGCGAGCATCATCAGGCCATCGCGGAGGAAGCCCGGCGGCTTGTTCAAGGGGGCGGCGAGTCCGGTCAGGCCGAGGAGCAGGGTAATCTGAGAGAGGCAGCTGCCGACGATGTTTCCGACGAGCAGTCCGCTGGCGTCCGTCCCTGCGCGGGAGGACAGCCCGGCGGCGATGTTGGTGGAGATCTCAGGGAGCGACGTCCCGATCGAGGTGAGCGTCAGTCCAATGATCAGCGGAGAGACCCCCCAACGGCGGGCGACCCGCTCGGCGGCGCGAATGGCCACCTCGCTCCCGAAGATCACGCCGGCCACGCCGACGACAATCAGGAAGAGTTCGAGCATCATCCGGGCGCGATCTGTCGAATCAGCACCACGCCCCAGGCCACCGCGAGGCTGAGGGCGACCGGGACGGTGGCCCAGCCGGCCTGCCGGGCGGCGACGGGCCGGCGTTCGCGGTAGCCGTACCAGACCGCGAGCCCGGCCAGCGGCGTCAGCAGCAGGTTGGCCAGCACCAGGGACGCGAGCTGTGTATTGGTCATCGGCCGGAGCTGGTCATTGGACAGCGGCCGGGCGCCCATCGCGGTCCGCGCCATCTCCTGGAGCGCCCGGGAGGGGTCGGGCCGCTCGCCGGCGCGGATGCGGTCGCGGGCTTCGGCCATCTCTTCTTCGGAGAGGTACTCATCGCTGAACAGCCAGGCGACCGCCCGCTGCTCCCCGATGGGGGTGAAGGTGCAGACCTTACAGGGCACGAAGGGCCCCTTCTTTGGCCCGCCGCAGCGGTGACAGATCGCCCGGGGAGCAAGGTGGGTGTGGACGTCGACATCGCTCATGATCGGCCGCCCGCAGGGAAGACCGCCGCCCGCGGCGCCGGCGCCCGGGTGGCGCGAACCTCGATCTCACCGGCGTCCCCGATTAAGAACACCTGCTCCAGGGCGCCCGCGTCCAGGCCCTGCCGGAGAGTGTCGTCCTGGGCGTCCGCCCAGAGGATGTCCGCCCCGGACAGATAGACGGCGCCGGCCTGGGCGACCATCTGGACGCCACGCGGCCCCCATCGGCGAAGCGGCCGCTCGTCGATGATCACGATGGGTACGTCACCTGGGCCCCGAGCAACCCGTGCTGCGCCCAGGTTCCGCTCCAGGGCGGCCTGCCACGCCTGGTACCGCTCGAAGTGCTCCCGAGAGGTCGCCATCTGAAGCGCGACCGCTGCCAGGCCATCGGTGGGGCCGGTGTACCGGTGAAACCGTTCGCCCATCTGAAGCAGCAACCGGGTCAGCCACGCCGGCCGCTCGCGGGGGAGGGTCGGGAACCGCTCATTGCCCACGGTGACGGATTGTAATGCCACTGCAAGGGCGTCGAAGCTCCGCGCAAACAGACCCCCAACCGTGATCGTGATGTTCGGCCCTTCCGCCAGAGCAGAGACCAGCTGCGGGTGCCGAGCCGCCTGGGCGCGCAGATCGCGGAACAACAAGGGATCGAGGGTGAACGTCACAGAGACGGTGATCGCGCGCTGCCCGGCGTCAGCGACCAGATCCGCGGCAGCGGCGGGCACCAGCCACTGCGCCTGAGAGGGGAACGGATCGGCGATAATTTCGGCGTCTTCGTCTGGGGCGAGCACTTCCCAGCGAGCCAGCAGCGCCACCATATGGGCCGGAGACAAGGCGGCGAACACCAGCTCCAAGGCGTCCCCCAACGCGGTGGTTTCGGGGGTTGGGCCTTTCAAATGGACGACGCGATCCAGGTCATCGAGCTGGAAGTCCGGTAAATCCGTGTGCCCTTGCACCACAATCGAAGAGACGAACATATGGCTCCTTAGTATCGTCCAGCGGGTCCGCTCAACAGGGTTTCTGCCGGATCCGTTCCCCCTCCCAGAGAGGGTGAATCAATGAATCAATCGATGCAGACGTCGATCCCATCCGCAGAGATGACGCATTCGGTGATGTGGCTGAGCCTGAGAGAAGATGTCCTCGCGCATCTGTTCTACGCCGCCGCAGAGATCGGTGAGGTCCGCATCGATTCGGCGGACGAGAGCTTGAACGCGTCTCTGGCGTTCCCGAACGAGGCGACCGACTCGGTCGATGTGTTCTTCTCGCAGCAGACGCCGCCGCCGGCGAGCGCGATCATCCGGGTCCGCTACCACCACGATGGCAACAGCTACGAGTTCCTCACGGTGGTCTCGCAGGGCATCGACGGCCGGCGCTGGCGTCTGGCGATCCCCACGGCGGTCGCCCGCTGGTCCGGCCGCCGCGAAGATCGGTACCGCACCGATCACCTCAAGAACTTCACGATCACCCTGGAGCGCGACGACGGCGAAGGGGTGACGCTCCCGCTTCAGGACCTGTCGACGCAGGGGCTGTCGATGTGCTACTCGCCGCTGCAGATGCAGCTGTCGGTGAACCAGGAGCTGATCGCGACGCTGAACCTTTCGGATGGGATTCAGCTGCCGGTGCTCCTGGAGGTTCGCTACAGCCGCTCGGCGGAAAACCTGCGGCGCGTGGCGGGCTGCTATATTCGCGGCATCTCGCCCAGCAGCCGGGCGACCCTGGGTCAGATCATCGCCGATCTCGGGGTCCGCTGAAGGCTCACGGTTCAGTGACGATCGGTCGTCGCCTGGGATAAGCCCCCGAGCATGCTGACGCTGACGTTGTGGCTGTTGACCTCTCCGGCGCGCGCGGGGGGATACCTGGGCGCGGACTACCTGCCGTTTGGTCGGGGCGACCTCGTCACCGTCGACGACGGACAGACCTCTGGGACGGGGTTGTCTGAGGGCGATGGGATCCTCCAGCCGCCGCTGACGGTCTGGGGCGGCTGGCGAAGTGCGTATACCGCGTGGCTGTTCGGGCTGAGCGCGGGGTGGGACCGGACCGTCATCTACAGCGGACAACAACGGACCCTGTCCAGCCAGGGTGGGGTGCGTCCGTCTGTGGATCAGCGAATTTATCTTCGGGCCACCCATGAGCCGGGCGCGCTGCCGTGGTTGCAGTGGGGCGCCTATGGGACAATCCCGTGGGCGAGGGAGGAATCGACGGCCTGGACCGAAGAGGAGCAGGCCGCGTTTCAGGACGCGGCGCGGGAGAGACGGGGCCGCATCGGCGGGTATGGCGTGCGCGTGGGCGGCGGTGTTGAGGTGGGGCTGACCGAACAGCTCTATATTGGAGTCCGCGCGCTGCTTGTGATCCATCAGGGTGTCCGACAGTCCGGGGATCAGTCGGTGATTTCGACACAATTGCGTCCAGAGAACGGGCTGAGCCTGGGTTGGCGGTTATAGTCAGTCCCCCGCCCGGACGGAAGTGACGTCGGGTTGCCTCGGCCGGGCAGATGGGATACTCGCGCGGTCCCCCCGGAGGCACATCCCATGCGTACCCGGTGGACCTCCGAACTCAGATTCCGGGGCACAAGATGAACATTGAACCGAACTGGCTGGTGGTTGGGCTTCAGCTGATCCCCTTCCTGCTGACCATCTCCGCGCTGTACTACATTATCTGGAAGCCGATGCTGACCTACCTCGAAGAGCGAGAGGCCGCGACAGACGGCGCCCGCGCCGAGGCCGAAGCCCTCCAGGAGAAAGTCACCGCCCAGCTCACTGAATATGAAGCGCGCCTCGCCGAAGCGCAGGCCGACATCCGCGACATGCGCGCCCAGCGGCGCGCGGAAGCGATGAAGGTCTACACAGGCCGCATCGAAGACGCCCGCAAGGCCGCCGACGCCCGCATCGCCGAAGCGCTCAAGGGCCTTGAGGCCGACCAGCAGCAGGCGCGCGCGCAGCTCAAGGGCTCCGCCACCGACCTCGCCGACCAGATCTCTGGCCGCATCCTCCAAAGCATCGCAGGGTGAGCATCATGAACCGTACCGCCAAGGCTGCGCTGACCGTCGCGCCGCTGCTGCTGCTCTCCACCGCCGCCTTCGCCGCTGGCGCCGAGCACCACGTTGAGACGTTCGCAGAGGTCGGCTGGAAGATCGCCTACCATGCGGTCAACTTCACCATCCTGGCCGGGGTGCTGTACTACGCCACCCGCGGCGCCATCAGCCGATCCCTCGCCAACCGGGCCAACCTGGTCCGCGAAGACATCGAAGCGTCGCAGAAGCTTCGCGAAGATGCCAAGGCCCGCTTCGACGCGCTTCAAGCCCAGCTCGATGGCCTGGGCGCACGCATCAACGCGATGGAAGACAACGCGACGGTCGCCGCGGAAGCGGAAGCCCGGGCGCTGGAGGAGCGGGCCGCCCGCGACGTCGAGCTGATTCAGGAGCACGCCGAGCGGACCATCCGCAACGAGACCGAGCGCGCCCGGATGAGCCTGCGTCGCGAAGCCGCGACCCTCGCCGTCGACCTCGCCACCCAGCAGCTCCGCGCCCGGGTCGGCGCCGTCGAGAACGACCAGCTGACCCAACAGTTCATCACCGCCGTCGAGAACGACGACGCGTCGACTTCTGAGGTGACCCATGGCTGACGGATCGCTCGCCCGCCGCTACGCCCGCGCGCTGCTCGACCTGGGCCGTGAGTCCAATAAGATCGACGCCTTCAACCAGGACCTCGAGACCTTCGGCGCGGTGCTGGCGCTGGAAGACGGGGCGCTGCGGTTCGCCCTGTACAACCCCGGCCTGTCCATCGCCGAGCGCAAGTCCGTCCTTGAGGCGGTCCTCGCCCGGTTGGAGCTCAATGGGATGACCAACAACTTTCTGAAGCTGTTGGTCGACAAGAACCGCTTGAGCGTCTTCGATGAGATCCAGGCGGCCTATCGCGAGATGGCCGATGAGCTGGCCGGCCGCGTCCGCGCCGCCGTCACCACCGCCACACCGCTCTCCGAAGACAACGCCGCCCGCATTCAGCAGGTCCTCGCCGACTCCACCGGCCGTCAGGTCATCGTCGACTTCGCCGTCGACCCGGAGCTCATCGGCGGGATCGTCGCCCGCATCGGCGACACCGTCTATGACGCCAGCGTCCGCTCGCGACTGCAGCGCCTCAAAGAGACCATCGCGCAGTAACCGGCGGCCCCCTCACCGAATCCTTTTTTCGCTTCGTATACATCTCGACCGCAGGAGCCTGCTCCGATGAAGATTCGCGCAGAAGAGATCTCCCAGATCCTTAAACAGCAGATCAAAGACTATGAGACCCGCGTTCAGGTCTCTGAGACCGGCACCATCCTCTCGGTGGGTGACGGCATCGCCCGCCTGTATGGGCTCAACAACGCCCTCGCCGGGGAGCTGCTGGAGTTTCCAGGCAACCTGATGGGCATGGTCCTCAACCTTGAGGAAGACAACGTCGGTGCCGCCATCTTCGGCGATGACCGCGACATCAAAGAGGGCGACACCGTCAAGCGGACCGGCCAGATCGTGTCCGTCCCCGTCGGACCCGCACTGCTCGGCCGCGTCGTCGACGCCCTGGGCAACCCCATCGACGGCAAGGGCCCCCTGAAGAACCCCGACGGCAGCCCCGTCAAGCGGACCCCCGTTGAGATCAAGGCCCCCGGCATCGTCAAGCGGAAGTCGGTCCATGAGCCGATGCAGACCGGCATCA